>JAADIG010000004.1:2026-13491 GCA_013151445.1 Actinomycetota bacterium | reverse complement strand
GCCGAGGCCCATGACAAGGCCGGGGACCAGGATCGGGAGCAGCGCGACCGCCTGCATGGCTGCTTTCGCTCTCCCGCGACTTCGGTGGATGGCCAGTGCGCCCAGGGTCCCGATGACAACCGAGCCCACGATCGCTCCAACCATCACCTGGAAGCTGTTGACGACCGACCTCATGAGCGCGTCGTCCGAACCGAGAGCTCGATACCACTCCAAGCTGAAACCCGACATTGGCCACAGGTATAACCGTGAAGTGTTGAACGAATAGAGGACGACGACTGCCAGCGGCAGGTACAAGAATGCGTACAGCAGAGCACCGTAGGCGCGCAGCGCGCGGCGCTTGCTCATTCGAGGACCGCCTCTCGTGCTCCCAGACGCAGGACGACTACCACCGATACCACCGTGACCGCCAGGACAATGAGGCCGAGGGCTGCCCCGAGGGGAGGGTTGTATGCGATTCCGAACTGACTGACGATGACTCGACCGATCAAGATGCCCCGTGAACCGCCGAGGAGCGTGGGTGTCACGTAGTCACCAAACGCCTGTATGAACGCGAATACAAAACCGATGGCTATTCCCGGTGCACTGAGTGGGAGCACGATGCGAGTGAAACTCTTGCGCGGACTTGCTCCCAGATCACGAGAGGATTCTATGATGCCGTCGGGAATCCGCTCGAGTGACAGATAGATGGGGACGAAAACGAACGGAATACTGATCTGGACAAGGGCGATCCATACCGACACTGGACCATACAAGAGTCCGCCAATCGGTTCGTTGGTTACGCCAAGCCACATGAGGACGCTGTTTACGATCCCTTGCCGACCGAGCAGGATCTGCCAGGCGAAGATGCGCATCAAATAGCCCATCCATAGCGGCAAGAGTACGAGCACAACCAGTCGGTTTCTGATGCGCGACGATTCCCGGGAAACAAGGTATGCCAGCGGGTAGGCCAGGGCGACCGCGACGAACGCGACGAGCAGGGCGTTTACGAGAGTCCGAAGTAACACTTTCCCATACACCGGATTCTCGAGAATCGTCGAGAAGCTCGTGAGGCTCAGGTCCTTCACAACGAATGCCCCGTCCATTGTCCAGAAGGCGTTGGCGAGCACAGAGCCGAGCGGTAGAACCACGAAGACAACGAGCCAAAGGAGCAAGGTCCCGTTCAGGGCGAGGCGAACCCCCGCGTCACCCCGAGGTGAACCTTGGCTCCTAGTCGCTCGTTCAGTCTCCGTGGTCTTCAAGTCGTCCTAGCTTCCAGCGCGTACCTCGGTCCAGATCTGGACCCGCCTCTCCGGGTCCTCGGGTGCTTGCAATAGCTGGAGCTGGTCGATGAACTCGGCGAGATTGGCCACCTTTGCTTTTGTTTCGTCGGAAACGAACGCCTGCACGTCGATGACGGGAAGGAAGCTGTACTTAGAAACAAGGCCTGCCTGGACTGTTGACGTCAGGGCGAAGTTCAGAAAGGCATAGGCAAGGTCCGGGTTCGGTGAGCCGTCTGGGATCACCATGTTGTCAACCCATGCAAGCGCACCCTCCTTGGGGAAGAGCTCGGCGAAGACGTACTCGCCACCCTCCGCGTTGAGTTCGTCTGCTATACCTGGCTCGATTTCCGGTGCAGCCAGAATCTCGCCGCTGGCGAGGAGATTCGCTTCCTCGTCCTCGCCGGTGATGTATTTCCGGATGAGGGCAGACTGCTCAACGAGAGACTGCTTCACAAGTTCGAAATCCGCGTCGCTCAGGTTGAATGGATCATCAAGCCCAAGATAGAGAGCGGTGATCACGACACTGTTGTTCGAGTCGTCGAGCATCCCCAATTTACCGGCGTACTCTTTGTTCCACAGAAGACCCCAGCTTGCTTCGGGGTCGGGGATGAGCGTCGCGTTGTAGATGATGGGAGTGGCACCACCGGTGAACGGCACCGCGTACATGTCACCGCCGACCTCGTAGTAGTTCTGATTCTGCCAGAACGGGAGCATATTCTTGAGGTTCGGGAGTCGGGAACGGTCCAGTGGTCTGAGCAGCCCGGTCTCGACATACCGGGCAATGCTCGAGCTGTCCGGGAACACGATGTCGAAGTTCTCTCCCTGAGTCCGCACCTTGGCAAACATCTCGTCTACCGAACCGACATAGGTCGTCACCACCTCTGCGTCGTACTGCTGTTCGAACTCGCTGATCCAGGATGGATCGTCGTACCCGGCCCACGCCAAGAGACGGAGTTGACCCGTCGGTGATTCGGGCGATCCCGACTCAGTTGCGGAAGAACACGCGGTTAACACCAGCGCGAATGCCATAACCAGGGCCACGGCTCGTAATTTTCTGTTTCGGAAGAATCGGTGGATCATATTCCGGTCTCCTTTCGTGGGCCCTCTCGTCCGCCCTGCGGCAGGTAAGAGGGCGGCTTCTCTTCTTTGTTTAAAGGGGCAGCTTCTTCTTGTCATCCGAATCAGTGAAAATCAGAGCATCCTCCGCGTCCCAGGTAGCTGTCATTGTTCGCCCGCCCTTGATATTCGAGGTTGTTCTGCCACGTTCTTCGTAACATCGCCAGTGAATACCCGGTGCGATCTCCAGTAGCGTCACCTCTTGGGATCCCAGAAAAGTTGTGCTCAGAACCCGACATGTCGCTGTATTGATTGCTGCTGTGTGAGCCGCGTTCTGCCGGATTGACTCAGGTCGGATTCCGATAGTGACGTCGGTCCCTGGTGGGATCGATCCCGAGACGGACCGTCCAGCAACTCGGAGTGGGCCACACCGGGCTACGACACGGTCGTTGTCGCTGCTCTCGACTTGTCCCCGAATCAGGTTGATATTGCCAAGAAACGTCGCGACAAACAGTGTTCGCGGCTGGTAGTAGAGCTCGTGCGGTGTCCCCACTTGTTCGAGTCGACCATCATTCATGACACCAATTCGATCCGACAGGCTGAACGCCTCCGTTTGGTCATGTGTGACCAACATGAACGTAATCCCAACTTCGGATTGCAGCTCCTTGAGCATGTCTTGCATTTCTCGACGCAGCTGGAAGTCGAGTGCTGCCAGTGGTTCGTCCAGCAGCAGGGCGCGGGGACGCCACACCAGGGACCGCGCCAGTGCCACGCGTTGGCGCTGACCTCCGCTGAGTTGCTCCGGCCGGCGATCTTCAAGTCCGGCGAGACCAACGAGTTGCAGAATCTTGTTGGCCTTATCAAGCCCTTCCGACCTGGGGAGCCGCTTCATCCGTAACGGGAATAGGACATTTCCGAGCACGGTGAGGTGGGGAAACAACGCATAGTCCTGGAATACGGTGGACGTGCTGCGCCGCTCGGGTGCCGTTGCGGTCACGTCCTTGCCTTCGAGGTATACCTGTCCCTCGGTTGGAGCCTCGAGGCCGGCAACCATTCTGAGTGTTGTCGACTTACCGCATCCCGAGGGTCCCAAGAGCGTGAAGAACTCCCCACTGCGAATAGACAGCTCAAGCTGTCGGACCGCGTCGAGATCGCCGTACTTTTTCGAGAGGCCGCGTAGCTCGATAGCGGGCGACTGGCCGGTGGCCGAGTCGCCCGATTGGTCGTCCTTGGACCTGCTCGCGTTATCGATGAGGGAACCAGAATGGTGTTCTGAACTCATCACTTTGTAAATAGTCCTTACCTAAGTGTGGTCAGCATAGGGTTCTGAAGAGGAGCACGTCAACCGGTGGCCGACCAAGGGTCGCGTAGGAGAATCCGCAGACTGCGGAGAGAATCGTATGGTTCTGTGGTGGTAACACGACCAGCTAATACAGTGATAAACGTTGATATCATTGATCAAACGAAGTATCGCCAATGGTATTCTGTCGCCAATGGATCTCCGGCCTCCCTCTTCCGCTGAACTCCGCGGGCCGCCGTGTTGGCAAGAGGTTCATCTCCGGGATAAACTTGCGATTCGTTAATAGTAGTGACTAACTTGGCAGTTATGGATTCGCGAATGGTTCAGAGAGTTGATCGACACACGCTCGTACGTCAAGTCAACGAGCAGCGCGTGCTCGATACAATTTTTGAACACGGGCCCATCAGTCGTGTTCAAGTTGCAGAGATCGCCGGACTATCGAAGCCCACAGTCAACGCGATCGTTCGGGACTTGGTTGAGGTAGGGCTTGTACAGGCGGAGGGTACGACGTCGGGCTCCCTGGGCAGGGCCGCCACCTTGTATGGCGTGAACGGTCTTGCGGGCATAGTGCTCGGTGTCGATCTCGGCGGAACCAAGGTCCGGGCGGCCCTAGTCGATCTCTACGGGGAGATCTACGCGGAGCAGACAGAGCCGACCGACAATCAAGGAGGTGAGGCCGTGATTGCCCAGGTCCGTCGCATGGGCCACGGCATGGTCGAGCGACTTGGACTTGACTGGCAACAGGTCTCGGCCGTCGGATTCTGTGCTCCCGGCGTCATAGACCCCACGACTGGTCGTGTGGATCTCGCCTACAACCTTCCCGGCTTCGGTGATGTGCAGCTCCACTCGGATCTCTGCGAGGCGCTCGGCGTCGAGGTGATCATCGACAACGATGTCAACATGGCGGCAATGGGAGAGAAATGGCAGGGTCTCGGCGCTACTACCAACAACTTCGCGTTTCTCGCTATCGGCACCGGCTTCGGCATGGGACTGGTGATCGACAACGAGCTGATTCATGGAGCACGCGGTGCGGCGGGAGAGATTGCCTATTTACCAATCGGCCGTGACCTGTTCACGAATCCGGAGGTTCGACTCCGGGGTTCGCTGGAAGAAGCCGCGGCCTCCTCGGGGATCGAAAACACCCTCCGCCAAAAGCTGAGCGAGGGGACATCGAGCACACTGAAAGCTGGGGTGCGCGTAGCAGACATCTTCGCCGCGGCCGCGGCCGGCGATGATGTCGCCAACGCGGTGATCGACCATGAGGCCCGACTCGTCGCCCAGGCCATTCTCGCAGTTTCTGCCATCGTTGATCCGGGCCTATTCATCCTTGGCGGTGGGATTGGCTCCAATCCATTGTTATTGGAACCGGTGCGCCGATATGTCGACGACATCGCCCCGTACCAGATCGAAGTGGTCACCAGCACCCTGGGGGACCGGGCATCGGTGTTGGGCACTCTCGTCGTCGGACTCAATCATGTGCGGGAGAAACTCTTCAACGAGAGAGGACCGAAGTATGGGTGAGCTCGCCATCGCCGGCGGTAAGCCGGTGCGCAGCGATTCGTATCCAAGGTGGCCGGAATGGTCCGAACAGGAGCGCGAGCGTTTGCTGGAAGTGCTCGAAAGTGGACACTGGTGGGCCACAGGAGGCACCCGTGTGCCCGAATTCGAGCGGGCGTTCGCAGCTTTCAACAATGTTGGCGACTGCGTCGCAGTTACGAACGGGACCCATGCGATCGAAGTCGCGCTCATGGCCGCAGGACTAGGCGAAGGTGATGAGGTGATTGTCACGGACTACACCTTCTTCGCCTCAGCCGCGGCGGTCCTCTTTGTCAACGCGATTCCGGTATTGGTCGATATTGACCCCGGCACGTTCTGTATCGATCCCGCAGCCGTGGAAGCAGCGATCACGAAACGCACCCGGGCGGTGGTTGCGGTCCATGTCGCGGGTCATCCAGCCGACCTTGACCGGTTGGTCGAGATTTGTCGCCGCCACGATCTGGCTCTCATTGAGGATTGTGCTCATGCCCACGGATCGACGTGGAAGGATGTACCCGTCGGAAGCATTGGTGACGTTGGAACATTCTCTTTCCAGGAGTCGAAGTTGATGACCGCGGGAGAAGGTGGCGCGATCGTGGTGAGCGACCCAATTCTTGGGGAGCGTGTCCGCTCGTTCGCCGACTGCGGCCGCCTACCCGGCGAGTGGTTCTACAGTCACTACGCGTTGGGTGGAAACTATCGAATGACGGAGTGGCAAGGTGCGGTGCTCCTCTCGCAGCTCGACAGGTTCCCTGATCAGAACCGCGCTCGAAACGAGAACGCGCTGTGGCTCAACGATGAGCTTGCGAGGATCCCAGGGGTGTATCCCCAGGCCCGGGATGAGCGTTGTACTTCCCAGGGCTACTACTGCTACATCGTTCGAATCGATGAAGAGGAGTTTGGGGCAACCAGGGACCAGACCCGGAAGGCACTTATTGGCGAGGGTATCCCGATGGCCATGAGCTACCCCGCAGTTCACACTCTCGACGCATTCGCGACAGTAGACGGATTCGCTCCCCGGCTACGGAACCGATCCGGGCTGCCAGATTACGCAAACCTAGACCTTCCCGAATCGATGAAGGCAGCTCGGACGACGCTGTGGTTTCCACACCAGGTCCTGATGGGGGATCGCAGGGGCGTGTCCGACGTCGCAGAGGCGATGCACAAGGTGAGCCAGCACGCTCACGAGCTGAGAGATCCGGGGTAATGGACGCCGAGCTGTTTCCGCTCGCCGAGGATTCGGCCGTGTCGGTCCTCTCCGGCCTCGGCTCTTACACACTGGTCGCGAGCGAGCCGCCGTGGTCCTCGCTGGCTCCTCTGGTCCGTCCGCCGGCTCGGTTGATCACGCCAGGGAACATGGAACTTTCTGCTCTGGGTAGCCTGCTCGCCGACGAACCCGATACCGACGTCGTGGTTGGTCTGGGAGGTGGGCTGGCACTGGACACCGCCAAGTACATTGCGTGGAAGACCGGGAAGCGGCTGGTTCAGATCCTCTCAGTTGTTTCGGTCGATGCCGGGTTCACCGACGCGATTGGTGCTCGCGTCGACGGAAAGGTCACCTATGTGGGGAGCGTCGTTCCCGAGGTGGTCATACTGGACATCGATCTCGTCCGCTCGGCCCCGGCTCGTCTCAACCGTGCTGGTATTGGCGATGTGCTCTCGTGCCACACCGGGCTGTTCGACTGGCAATTGGCTGCCAGCCGCGGCGAGGGTGTGCCCTGGGATGAGAAGTATGCAGCACCCTGTCGGGAGTTGTTACGCGATCTCGCAGAGTATGCGAGCGAGATACGAATCGTGACGCGTGATGCCGTTCGCTGGCTGGTCTCGGCTTATCGTCGCATTGGTGGCCTTTCCCGGGCCGCTGGTCACTCTCGGTTCGAAGAGGGTTCTGAGCACTTCCTTGCTTACGCCTACGAGCATCTGAACGGCGGGCAGCAAGTCCACGGAGAGCTTGTCTCGATGTGCAGCGTGGCGGTCGCCACGTTGCAAAGAAACGACCCGGAGACTGTCCGACGAATAGTGACCGAGTCCGGAACTCGTGCCAACCCCACGGATCTGGGAATCGAAAAGGATGCATTCATCGGTTCGGTCACCGGACTCGCCGAATACGTACGATCGGCGCGGCTCGACTTCTCGATTGCCCAAGTGGCTGTCCTCAGTCGTGAAGTCGTTCACGAGATGTGGGAGTCTGTGACCACGCTACCCAGGAGAGGGTCATGATACGTGTAGGCATTGTGGGGTCTCGGTTCGCCGCGAATCTCCACGCCGAGGCTCTCGTTGCTACCGGGCGCGCCGAGCTTGTCGCTGTGACGTCCGCTACTGAAACGAGCAGATCCTCTTTTGCCACCCGGTGGGGCGTTCGTTCGTACCCGTCAATTGAGCAGATGCTGGCTTCCGAGAAGCTCGATCTAGTGAGTTTGGCACTACCCAACCGCTTCCATGCAGATGCCACGGTCGCCGCTGCCCATGCCGGCGTACATGTGATCTGCGAAAAACCACTGGCCTTGAATCTCCGCGATGCCGACCGGATGTTGGCTGCCTGCCGGGAAGCCGGGGTATTGCTTCTTTACGGTGAAGAGTTGTGCTTTGCGCCACAGTATCGACGCGTGAAGACACTTATCCAGGAGGGCGCGTTCGGCACGGTATTTTCTCTTGCTCACCGCGAACGACATAGCGGTCCACACGCTCAGTGGTTCTATGACCCCGAGCTTTCGGGTGGAGGAGCGTTACTGGACATGGCCTGTCACGGGATAGAGCTGTGTCGGTGGCTGCTCGACAAGGAACCGGTTGCCGGCGTGTTCTGTCGCCTCGGCAACTTCCGGCACCGAGGCGCGGCCGTTGAAGACCATGCGATTGTCAGCCTTCGTTTCCAGTCAGGAGCGATTGCGACTGTAGAAGGGTCCTGGGCGGCGGTCGGAGGCATCGATGATCGACTCGAGATCATGGGCGAGAACGGCGGCATGGTCGCTGATCTGGCACGTGGGTCCGCCATGCTTGCTTATTCTGAACGAGGCGTTGGTTATGCGTCCGAGAAGGCGGACGATACGGTCGGATGGAGTCATGTCTCGTACGAAGAGGCATGGCATTGGGGCTGGCCGCAGGAGTTCGCTCACTTTGTTGACTGCATTGAGGGTGCCGCACAACCTGAAGAGACCGGGGTAGACGGCAGGGCGACGCTGGAGATCATCATGGCTGCGTACCGGTCGGCTGCGACCGGGGCAGAGGTGGAACTCCCGTTTGAAACCGATGCTGTTCGGCCGATTGATCTCTGGCGACCGCCCGCGTGAGTACGTTGAAACGGACGGTCGATGAGCAGTCGGTTGTCATGCGGCTGATCCATAGTTCTCTCGGTCCGCGGATGAACCGTCTGTCGCTTCTGTGGACCTCTGACTGGGCGATACTCGACAAACGAACATGGGGTAGATGTGCCGCATTTGCCCACAGGGCCGTCGTCGGAGAATCTGTCGGCGCGGGGCGTGGGCATGATCGTTGGGAAGATGGATATCGGGACTGTATCCCAGGCTCGTCAGCAGGGTGCAGGGGGATAGCGCAATGACTTTGTGGAGTGAGATCCGCGAGCAGGCGGTGACGCTGGAGCGGGTTATCAGTAGAAACCGGGTGGTAGCCGAGCAGGTCGCGGAGGTGTGGGGGCGTCGCGATATCGACCATGTCGTGATCGCAGCCCGCGGCACCTCGGACAATGCTGCGAGATATGCGCAGTACGTCTGGGGAGCGCGGAATCGGCTGTCTGTCGGTCTTGCTGCGCCGTCGCTCTATAGCCTCTATCGCAGCCCACCTGCGCTGAGGGGCGCTGCCGTCGTTGGGATCTCCCAGTCGGGCCAATCTCCTGACATTGTCTCCGTTCTCGCTGAAGCCAAGCGCCAGCAAAGGCCGACGTTGGCGATCACGAATGATTCCTCATCGCCCCTCGCAGCACAGGCTGATCACGTCGTCCTGCTCCATGCGGGCCCGGAAGAGGCAGTCGCCGCGACGAAGACCTACACAGCCGAACTCGCCGCAGTCGCGTTGCTCTCAGCCGCCATCGGCAACCCGGGTGGGAACGATCGTGTGCTGGCAGCGCTGCCGTCCGATGTTGACTTCATGCTTGGCCAGTCCGACGGAATCGCCGAGATGGCGCGCGATCTGCCCTCGTTGGACCAATGCGCAGTGCTCGGACGCGGATTCAACCACGCGACGGCCTTTGAGTGGGCACTCAAGCTCCAGGAACTTGCGCATGTGCCGGCGCAACCCTTTTCGGCCGCCGACTTTCTTCACGGCCCGGCGGCCCTTGTTGAACCGGGGTTTTCGATCCTGGCAACACTGGTCACCGGTCCCTCGCATGCCGACTTTCATACGCTGTTGGGGGAACTCGTCGAACGCGGTGCTGGACTCGTGGTCATCAGCAATAGTGACGCGACGCTCGAAATGACCCGATTCGCTATCCAACTCCCACGTAGCGCCCCGGAATGGATCACACCGATATCTGCAATCGTCGGTGCCCAGCTGTTTGTTTATCACCTAACCGTCGCCAAGGGCTTGGACCCTGACCGGCCTCGGGGTATCACGAAGGTGACAAAAACCCGGTGACGGACCCGGTAGAACGGGGGTAAGCGGACCCCAGGCCGGCCCAGTTCAGAGCCTCTGGCGCACGGAGACTATCCGCGATGGATCCCTTGGCTCGGGTGCCGAGATCGAGGCCGAGAAGGCGACCCGCAAGAGGTGATGCGCAGCAACAGTCGGGTTGCTCCCGGGTTCCCGTTGGTCATGGTCTGGGACGTTGCCCCTGTGGGACGGTGTATCGGGGAGGAGCCGCAGGGTGGGACCGTGGGTCGTGAATTGCTGATTGCTTGTAAGGCTGGGCTACCGGAGTGTCCGGGCGATGCGGGCGATAGCGGCTTCGACGACGTCGGGTGGTTCCTGGGCGAAACACAGTCGCAGGAACCCCGGTTCGGCGATATGGCACGCCGACCCTGGTGTGAGGTTCACGTTTGCCTCGTCCAGGATGCGCCGCCACAGGGCGTCCTCAGCATCCCAGGTTGGTTCGGACAGGTACTGGCGGAAATCGCACAGCAGGAACAGTGCAGCATCGGCGGGGATGTAGGGGATACCGGCGGCGGAGAGTGCTGCGGTCGTGCGGGTATACGATTCGCGCAGCCTGGACCGCATGCCAGTGAGATATCCAGCAAGCCACTCGGTGTCCTGGAGCATCGTGTCGAGCAGATGTTGGGTGTCCCCAGACACACATGCCCAATACGCAAGCGCCGAGACGGCCGCCCTGACATCCTCATTCTGAGACGTCATCACACCGCACCGGAACCCGCTCATCGCAAAGTCCTTGCTGAAGGCCCACACGAAATGCATGTCGTCGCCGACGTCGTCGATCACCGAACCTGTGGGGACGAACGGTGTATCCCCATGCGTCGAGAGTGCGTAGATCTCGTTGATGACGATGTGGACACCGACCGAGCGCGCCCACGCGACGGCGTTCCGGATCTCGTCGGTACTCAGAATTCTGCCGGTCGGGTTCACCGGGTTTGTCAACAGCAGGACCCGCACCGGAACATCCGCCCCGTCATATGCGGCCTGGAGATCGGCGACAGAAAGCGTGAATCCGGTTTCGGCCCGGCTGTGCACCGGTACGACAACCATGCCGTCGCGGCTCTCGATGTCCATCCAGAACCCGGCGTAACTAGGCGTCGGCACCAACACCCCGTCCCCCGGATCACCGAGCACATGAAACAGCAATTCGAGCACGGCGCCAGCACCGGCGAGAGCGATCACTTGACTCGCATCGACCTCGCGACCCCAGATATGTTCCGAAGCAAAGGAGGCGAGGGTGGTTCGAAACGCCTCGGAACCGACCATGTCGTCGTATCCCGCCGCACGGGCAGGAACATCGCGGGGATCGTTAATCACGGGTTCCAAGAGGTCCCAGACAAGTTTGTTCTCCGCGACGGCCAGTCCGACGTAACGCTCCGATGCCGACGAGTACTCCTGGTCTACTCGGTCGAAGTGTGCCTGGATATATTCCGGCATCGGCGACGTATCGGAGAGCTTCGAACCTCGTCTTGAAAGCGGTGTGCCTGCTGTCATCAGACAAGCGTTCTCCGTTGGCTTGGGCCTCATCACTGCGGACAGTGGTGGGCGTACCACGCCGAGCCTTCCGGGACGCCGAGCCTTCCGAATAGTGCCCGCTGGCGTCATGACCTCACGGCATCGCCCTCGGATGTGGTTTCTATCCAGGGTGTGTGATGGGACCAGCGGCGAGACTTCATCTGCGCTGCGGGTCGCAACACGAGGCACCGGTTGCACCG
>JAADIG010000004.1:0-1985 GCA_013151445.1 Actinomycetota bacterium | reverse complement strand
CGGCAATGGGACGTGCCCGCAATGCGACGTGTCGGCAATGGGAGGTGGCGGCAATGCGACACGCCTTGAATCGGTGGTTCCCCGCACGTTTGTGCGGTTGAAGATTCTCGCGCTACTCCGAAGAAACAGGGCCTTGTCACGGCGTCTTCACAGGTCCTTCACACGGGTTTGGTCTGCTGTGTTTGTCCGAATCACCAGGGAGGTACTTATGGACAACCAAAAACAACGACGATGGCTCGTGCCAGCCGGGGCGCTACTGCTTTCGATGAGCCTGCTCGCAACAGCGGCGTTCGCCGGAACCGACAAACCCGCCACCACCAGCACCGACCAAGACACCAGCATTGCTTGTGTTGTCGAGGACTGGCAACCGACTCCAGACGAGATCACGGAAATGAACGCGGAGACCGATGCACTTGTTGCGTATCTCGCCGATGCCGGGTTCACCGTCACGGTCGAAACCAACGAGTTCGGGATCAGCTACCCGCTGTTCAGCGACGCCGACGAATCGAACGATGCACTGTGGGAAGCCATGGACGCGTTCTACGCCGAACGATACGGGGACCTCGGGGACATGGGCTTCGGCGACGCAGGCTTCGAGGATGCGGGTTTCGAGGACTGGCAGCCGTCGGCTGATGAGGTCGCCGAGATGAATACCGAAACGGATGCGCTCGTCACATTCATGGCGGACGCCGGGTTCACGCTCACTCTCGAAACCGACGAGTTCGGGATCACCTATCCGGTGTTCAGCGACGCTGACGAGTCGAACGATGCACTGTGGGAAGCGATGGATGCTTTTTACGTGGAGCGCTACGGCGACCTCGACGAGTGGCAGCCAACCACCGACGAGATCGCTGAGATCAACGCGGAGACCGATGCACTTGTTGCGTATCTCGCCGACGCCGGGTTCACCGTCACGGTCGAAACCGACGATATGGGATTGACCAACGTCGTGTTCTCACCGACCGACTCCGAGAACGAGGCGCTGTGGCAGGCCGTCGATTCGTTCTACGGCAACTACTACGACGATCCGAGCGAGTGGCAGCCGACTGCCGATGAACTCGCCGAGATGAACACCGAAACCGATGCTCTGGTTGCCTACCTTGCTGACGCAGGGTTCACAGTCGAAATCGGAACCGATGAAATCGGGTTCACCTACCCGGCGTTTACCGAGGCCGACGACGATAACGATGCCTTGTGGCGCACCGTCGAGGCGTTCTACGCCGATCGGTACGGTGATCCTGAGATGGACGGTACGGATCCCTATCACGGCGACTGGCAGCCATCCGCCGAACAGTTGGCGCAGAACAACTCTGAGACCGAGGGTCTTATCGCTGCCCTCGCCGATGCCGGTTTTACGGTCGCCACAGCAACCGACGAACTCGGTTTCGTGTACGCCGACTTCACCGAAGCCGACTACAACAATGATGCCCTGATGCGGATCGTCGACGAGTACTACATGGTGCTCTATGGAGAGGAACCGTGCAGCGACGGCGTGTTCGACATGCCCGACGTGAATGGAACCGAAAGCGACATCCCCAACGTCGATGCCAGCGCCAACGGATCATTGGTCGGTTGAGCGTGTTCACGGGTTCGCCAGCCAGCCGATCACTCTCGGCACCGCCTCTAGACGTTTGTCTCGGAACTCCCGATTGCCAACGTTCGGGGTCATCCCGGCTGGTTCATCTTGCCCGCATCTGCTGGAGGGGCCTGCTATCTGCGACGTCGTGTTCGTTGCCACCACGGCACGTATCGGTGTCGACATGGACCCCTGGGGGACGACCCATTGGGACGGGCTTGGTCAGCACTTCGGGCGAGTCCGATAACATGGAGGGACGCTCGCACCGTCCCTCCATGTTAAAGGGGGGTCCCGGGCGGACCCGACAACCAGACCCCCTCCACTTTGTGTCGCAGGGGTACCACAAGGTCACGATGGGAGGACCATTCTGATGGGGAAACAGTGCTGATGGGAGGACGATGCTGACCGG
>JAADIG010000095.1 GCA_013151445.1 Actinomycetota bacterium | reverse complement strand
TTCCCATGATCAATATGACCCATCGTCCCAACATTCACATGCGGCTTCGACCGCTCGAACTTCTCCTTAGCCATAACGGCGACTCCTTCTACTCGCCACGAACCTTGGCAACAATTTCTTGCGCCACGGCGGTCGGGACTTCTTGATACGAATGGAACTGCATGCTGTAGCTGGCGCGACCCTTGGTACGAGAGCGGAGATCGCTCACGTAACCAAACATCTCTGCCAGCGGTGTCATTGCGTTTACTACTCGGGCCGGCCCACGGGAATCCATGGACTCAACTTTTCCTCGACGAGAGGAGATGTCGCCAATGACATCTCCCATGTGTTCTTCGGGGGTGACGACCTCAACCTCCATGATTGGCTCTAGAAGCTTGATGCCCGCACGTTCGGCAGCGGCCTTGAGGGCCATCGAACCGGCGATACGGAACGCCATCTCGTTTGAGTCAACGTTGTGGCTCGAACCGTCAACCAGCGTCGCCTTGATATCGACGAGCGGGTAACCGGCCAGTACCCCGGATTCGAGCACATCTCGCATACCCTTTTCGGCTGCGGGAATGAACTCGCGTGGCACGGAACCACCCTTGATCTTGTCAACAAACTCGAATCCGGATCCGGGCTCGCCTGGTTCGAGATTGATGACGACGTGGCCGTACATACCGGAACCACCGGACTGCTTCTTGAGCTTGCCGTCGATACCGGTTACGGCCTTCTTGATCGTTTCACGGTAGGCGACCTGCGGTCGGCCAACATCGGCTTCAACGTTGAACTCACGGCGCAGACGGTCAACCAGGATGTCGAGGTGAAGTTCACCCATTCCCGCAATGATCGTTTGCCCGGTCTCTTCGTCGGTGTGAACGACGAACGTCGGATCCTCTTCGGCGAGGCGCATCAGGCCCTCACCGAGCTTATCCTGGGCGGCCTTGTTCTTGGGTTCGATAGCGACCGAAATCACGGGATCGGGGAACGTCATCGATTCGAGCTGGACCGGGGCGTTCAGTGCCGAGAGCGTATGCCCGGTCTTTGTCGCCTTCAAACCAACAGCCGCCACAATGTCGCCGGTGCGGACCTCGTCGATGTCTTCCTGGGTGTTGGCGTGCATGCGCAACAACCGGCCGAAACGCTCCTTTTTCCCACTCGTCGTGTTCATAACGGTATCGCCCTTTTTGGCGGTACCGGAGTAGACACGGAAGTAGGTGAGCTTACCGACGTAAGGGTCCGACATGATCTTGAAAGCGAGCGCCGAGAATGCTTCATCATCGCTTGGTTTGCGTTCGACTAACTCATGTTCCTTGCCCGGCTTAAAACCGGTCATGGGAGGCAGGTCAAGAGGACTCGGGAGGTATGACACGACAGCGTCGAGCAGCGGTTGCACACCCTTGTTCTTAAACGCGGTACCGAGAAGGACTGGCACAAAATCGTGGGCAATAGTGCCGCGTCGAATCGCGCCGCGAAGTTCCTCGGCACCAATGTCTTCCCCTGCAAGGTACTTTTCCAGCAGATCACCATCTTCGGCGGCGACAATATCGAGCAGCTTGGCGCGGTACTCGTCGGCTTGATCCTTGAGCTCAGCGGGGATGTCGATAACTTCCCAGTTCGCCCCGTCGTCGTCCTGGTAGACGATCGCCTTCATCTCGACGAGATCGACAACGCCGGAAAAGTCACCTTCGGATCCCACAGGGATCTGCAGCGCAACCGGATTACTACCGAGGCGATCGATAATCGAATCCACCGCGGCGAAGAAGTCCGCGCCAATTCGATCCATCTTGTTGATGAAACAGATTCGGGGGACGGCATATTTATCGGCCTGGCGCCACACAGTCTCGGACTGTGGTTCCACACCCGAAACGGCATCGAAGACTGCAACGGCACCATCGAGGACACGCAACGACCGTTCTACCTCGACGGTGAAGTCGACGTGGCCCGGTGTATCAATAATGTTGATGGTGTGATCGTCCCAGACACAGGTGGTCGCAGCCGATGTGATCGTGATGCCCCGTTCCTGTTCCTGCTCCATCCAGTCCATGACTGCCGCGCCCTCGTGAACCTCACCGATCTTGTAGGTACGACCGGTGTAATAGAGGATTCGCTCGGTAGTCGTCGTTTTACCAGCATCAATGTGAGCCATGATGCCGATATTGCGAACTGTTTCGAGTTTGATACTTCGTGCCATAAGGAGCTACCAGCGGTAGTGAGCGAAGGCCTTGTTTGACTCCGCCATCTTGTGAATATCTTCGCGACGCTTCACAGCGGCGCCTGAACGTTTTGATGCATCCAGAATTTCGTTAGCGAGACGCTCGGACATCGTGGTCTCTTTGCGTTTGCGGGCAAACTCGACGAGCCAACGAACTGCGAGTGTCTGCGAGCGGCGGGGACGAACTTCAATCGGAACCTGGTAGGACGACCCACCGACTCGACGAGACCGAACTTCGAGGCTGGGACGGATGTTCTCGATCGCACGACTCAGGACGGGCAACGGATCGCCACCGGTACGGCGCTCGACGATATCCATCGCACCGTACACAATTCTTCGGGCGGCACCCTTTTTCCCCTTCAGCAACACCTTGTTGATGACCTGGGTGACGAGCGTCGATTCGTAGATTGGATCCGCTTCAAGCTTGCGGACTTCGGCTGGAGCTCTACGCATGTTCTACGACCCCTTCTTCGTACCGTATCGAGAGCGGGACTGTTTACGACCGTCGACACCGGACGCGTCTAGTGCACCGCGAATAACCTTGTAACGAACACCGGGAAGGTCCTTCACACGCCCACCACGAACGAGCACGATGCTGTGCTCCTGGAGGTTGTGGCCCTCGCCCGGGATATACGCCGTTACTTCCATGCCCGAAGAGAGACGGACGCGGCAAACCTTACGAAGAGCCGAGTTCGGTTTCTTTGGGGTGACTGTGTACACGCGCGTGCATACACCACGTCGTTGAGGAGACCCGGCAAGACCAAGAGTCTTGCTCTTCTTCACCTTCGGCTTCCGCCCCTGGCGGACTAACTGCTGCACAGTTGGCACAGTCGCTTCTTCTCTCTCTTTGGCGCACCCGTCCTCGTGTCGACCGAGGCGGGTCTTTACAAACGAAAATCGGCTCCGTCACATCCGTGAAGGTGCCGACCCCATTACAGTCTCTCCGTTACAACAGCGTCCGTTGAGACGCCTCCGGGTATCCGGGGACTGTGGGTGTAACCGGTTCGGGAGTATAAGCGCGCGTTTGCGTGGGTGCAAAACCTTGGAACAACACCCGATTCGTCGTCAGTCACCGCCGTGGTGTCGTGTCAACAAACGTCCGCTGGCGGTGGACCCGGAAACACCGCTGGCGGCACCAATCGATCACCGATCCGACATGGTCCCGCCAATCCCCGACAGGGGATCATCGTTGCGAGGGGGGTGTTCAAGGCGCTCCCGGGGTGGAGGAATCCGATAGGGATTTGGCGAGAAGATTCCCTGTGCCGCAATGATGACAACAAATATCGTCAGAAATGAACTGTCCGGGAAATAAACCTGGGCAGCGAACACCGCGCCGGCCGCGGAGACGATCGATACGGCACGGGCGATGGTGTGGGCAGTACCGGGGTTGATCTTCAGAGCAAGGGCATGCACCAGCATGTGCCCGCCGTCGAGCGGCAACATGGGGAGCCAGTTGAAGACGCCCCAAAAAAACGCTGACAAGACGAACCCGCGCGCAATATTCTGGAGATCACCGGGCGGGATCGAGAGGGAACCGAACCGCTCCGCCCAATACAGCGGCCCGCCAACGGCAATACCGATCGCCGAACCTGCGGCGGAGATCAGGAATCGTTTCCCATGACCGATGCCGGTGGGGATGAACGTCGTCACCCCGCCAAACATCATGAGTGAGATCTGAACCTGACTCGCACCAAAACGTTTCGCGAGCAGGGCATGACCGAGTTCGTGAAGCACCACTGCCAGGAGGAACCCCGCGGTCCATCCAATCGCGGGACGCAACTCGATCTGGGGAACGAGAATCAGCACGACCAGCAAGACCGACCAATGCACATGTACGGGAACTGAGGCAACCGAAACGGTCATACTCGACACGCCGCTATTTTGTCCTGTCGACCCTGCAAGCACGTCTGACCCTCGAACTGTCTACTAAAAGCCAGCCAACAGTAGCCTCGGTCTCATGCAAGGTGTGTTCAAGAGACTCGTTCGGGTCGTGGGGGTGGTGGCAATCATCGCCGCCACGCTGACGGCAACCGCAGTGGCCCAGCCTCCGACCATCCTCGCCGAACGGTTCGACACGGACGGTTGGAACGATACCTGGGTCGACTGGCGTTCCGGTGACGACCTGACCACGAGCCAACAGAGTGGCTATCGAACTGCCGGCCTGGGGGTGAACATCGGTCCCGGGCAACGCCGCGGCGCCGGCGCGCACTACCGAATCGATGGAGATGTCGACGAGGCGTGGTTCCGGTATTACCTACGACTCGAAGATTTCGTCCCCAAAACAAGCGGAAAGTTCCCGGGTTTTGCGGGTATGCCGTCGTTTACGGCGCGTGGCTGTTTCCCCTCGACTCCCGAGGACCCCGGGTGGTCGGCTCGAACGATGTTCACCGCGGCCGGGACGGGCGGCGCCGAACCAGACCAGATTCGCCTCGGGACCTACCTCTACCACGTCGATCAGGCCGGTGCGTGTGGTGACAAACTCCTGTGGGATGCGAACGTGGCGACACTCAGCCAGGACCGGTGGTATTGCATCGAAGGCCGCATCGGGTTGAACACCCCCGGGGCCAACGACGGCAGCGTCGAGACCTGGGTCGACGGCGTACGCGCCTACCAGCGCGACGACATCCAGTTCCGTCGAGCCGAAGAACCGAATCTCGACATCCGCACGTTCTGGCTCAACATCTACTTCGGTGGGTCATCGGTGGTGAATGATCGTGATCTCAGCCTCACCATCGATGAACTCATGATCTCGACCGAGGGCCAGATCGGCTGCGTTGCTCCGTTCTGGGACTCCACCGCGACAATCCATCAATCGGCGATCGAAGCATTGGCGTTTGCAGGCATCGTTGTCGGCTGCGCGTATGGTCAATACTGCCCCGAGGACCACCTCACCCGTGCACAGACCCTTGCGCTCATCGACCGGATGATCCAGGCGCCACCGGCCACCCTTGATGCATTCTCCGACGACAACGGCCACTGGGCGGAAGCTGTCATTAACCGCCTTGCTCCCCTCGGCATTGTGACGGGATGCGCAGTCGACCTGATCTGTCCCGATGACGAGGTGACCCGCGGTCAGTTTGCGGCCTTCGTAACGAGAGCATTTGACCTGCCGGCACCAAGCGAAGATTTCTTCAGCGACGATGAAGGATCACCATTCGAAATGTCAATCAACCAGATCGCTTCACTCGGTATCACCCGTGGATGCGGCGGCGACGGTTCGACCTACTGCCCCGAGGACCCGCTCACTCGTGCCCAGGCCGCGACCCTGCTGTACCGCGTGTTGCAATGGCAACAACGCCAGTAGTAGTACCCAGGACACGCTCGGCGATCTACAAAGCCGGCCACCCGAGGGTGACCGGCTGGTAGGTTGTTCATCTGTCTACCCGAGGGGCTACTCGTCGGTGCTGTCGGTCTCGGTGGCGTCGTTCGACGGGGCACCGAGGCTTGCCAGCCACTCCGCCGGGTTCGCCGGCAGCGAGTCATCGACCTTGGCGGGAACATCGTCACCGAAGATACCCAACGCACTCATGACGGAAGCTTCCGGCACGTGTGGCTGAATCGCCTGGTAGGCCGTCGACCCGGTACCAGCAGGGATCAACTTGCCGATGATCACGTTCTCCTTAAGACCACGCATGAAGTCGGATCGCGACTGGAGCGATGCTTCGGTGAGGACACGAGTCGTCTCCTGGAACGAAGCCGCTGACAACCACGAGTCCGTCGCCAGCGACGCCTTCGTGATTCCCATCATCTCCGGCCGCCCCTCAGCAGGTTTCTTGCCATCGGCGACAAGCTCCAGGTTCGTAGCACGGAAGCGCTGAGCGTCGATGAGTTCGGCAGGCAAGAAGGACGAATCCCCGCTTGCAACAATACGAACTCGACGCAGCATCTGGCTCACGATAATCTCGATGTGCTGATCGGCGATATCCACACCCTGGCTTCGATACACTTCCTGCACCTGATCAACGAGGTACTGCTGGGCGGCGCGAACACCGCGAATCTCCAGCACCTCCTTCGGGTCAAGAGGACCCTCGGTCAGTTGCATACCGGGATCGATAATGTCGCCATCGGCAACCCGGAGACGGGCACGACGTGTCACCGGATACTCGGTCACAGTCTCCTTTTCGGATACCTCGATCCGGCGGCCTTCCTCGTCATCGAGGATCCGCACCACACCACCGTGGAACGCAAGGATCGCCTTCCCCTTCGGTGTCCGAGCTTCGAACAGCTCGACAACACGAGGGAGACCGTGGGTGATGTCGATACCGGCCACACCACCGGTGTGGAAGGTACGCATCGTGAGCTGGGTCCCAGGTTCACCAATCGATTGGGCGGCCATAATGCCAACTGCTTCACCGATCTCGACCATTTTCCCGGTCGCAAGACTCAAACCATACGACTGACGGGAGATGCCGTACGGAGACTGGTCCGTAAGCGGCGAGCGAACCCTGATCGACTCGACATCCTCGGCCTCTGAGAGTTCCAACATGACGTCGCGGTCGATGAGACTGCCGGCACGCAGCTTCGTACCGTCCGAGAGCGTGAACAGTTTGGAACCGATCTTCACATCCTCGGCGAGGATGCGGCCGTAGATCCGGTTCCGCAAGCTGCGGATCGGTTTTCCGTCCTCGCGAATCTGAATCTGCAGCCCAATATCATCGGTCTCGTCGTCATGAACGATCACTTCTTGCGCAACGTCAACCAGGCGACGTGTGAGATATCCCGAGTCCGCGGTACGCAGCGCCGTGTCAGCAAGACCCTTGCGAGCGCCGTGTGTGGAGATGAAGTACTCCAACACGGACAGGCCCTCGCGGAAGTTCGCCTTGATCGGCTGGGGAATGATGTCACCCTTCGGGTTGGCCACCAGTCCACGCATGCCAGCAATCTGGCGAAGCTGCTGCATGTTTCCACGAGCACCCGAGCGCACCATCATGTCGATCGGGTTGAACCGATCGGCTTCTAGTGTCTCCTGCATGGCTTCCTTCACCTCATCAGTGGCTTCGGTCCAGATCTCGATGAGCTCGGCACGCCGCTCGTCCTCGGTAATGATGCCGCGGGCGAACTGCTTCTCGACCTTCTCGGCACGTTTGTCGTAACCAGCGATGATCTTCGCCTTGGAGGCCGGTGTACGTACATCCTCAAGACCGATCGTCAGACCAGCCTTGGTCGCATACTTAAAGCCCGTTTCCTTGATCGCATCGAGCGTATCCGCAACATCCGGCTTGTCATACAACGAGATTATTTCCTCGATGATGGCCTGTAAGTCGGATTTGAAGACGACCGAAGTCACATACGGAAAGTCGTCTGGAAACACGGTGTTGAGAATCGCCTTGCCAACCGTCGTGTCGTACAACTGCGAACCATCGATCGGTTCCTCGGCAATGAGGTGACCGATACGGCGTTTCAATAGGGTATGTTGCTCTGCGCTCCCGGCGAGCTTCTCTACCCGGATCCGTACCGGCGCATGGAGTGACACATCACCCATGTCGTACGCCATCATGGCCTCGTTGAGGCTCGAGAATGCCCGACCGGCACCCTTGGCGTCCTCGACAAGCATCGACAGGTAGTACATACCGATGACCATATCCTGGGCGGGAGTTGCGATCGGACGACCCGACGCCGGGGACAGCAAGTTGTTTGTCGAAAGCATCAGCAATCGAGCCTCGGCCTGGGCCTCGGCGGATAGCGGAAGGTGCACAGCCATCTGATCGCCGTCAAAGTCGGCGTTGAACGCCTCACAGACGAGCGGATGCAACTGAATTGCCTTACCCTCGACAAGCACTGGCTCGAAGGCCTGGATGCCGAGACGGTGCAACGTTGGGGCACGGTTGAGCAGCACCGGGTGCTCCTCAATCACGTCGCCAAGCACATCCCACACCTGGGCACGGCGGCGTTCCACCATGCGCTTGGCCGCCTTGATGTTCTGAGCTAGGTCGAGGTCGACAAGTCGCTTCATAACAAACGGCTTGAACAATTCAAGGGCCATCAGCTTTGGCAAGCCACACTGGTGGAGCCGCAACTCTGGGCCGACGACGATTACGGAACGACCCGAGTAGTCGACTCGTTTACCAAGCAGGTTCTGACGGAAACGACCCTGTTTCCCCTTCAACATGTCGGACAAAGACTTGAGCGGCCGGTTGCCCGGCCCAGTCACGGCACGGCCACGTCGACCATTGTCGAACAGGGCGTCAACCGCTTCTTGCAACATCCGCTTCTCGTTGTTCACGATGATCTCGGGTGCACCGAGGTCGAGTAACCGCTTGAGACGGTTGTTGCGGTTGATGACACGGCGATACAAATCGTTGAGGTCCGATGTTGCGAACCGTCCACCATCGAGCTGCACCATCGGACGCAAGTCCGGAGGCAGTACGGGAACCGCGGTGAGCACCATGTCACGAGGGTCGTTGCGACCTTCCGCAAATGGTGTGACCACCTTGAGACGCTTCATGGCGCGCTGGCGCCGCTGCTGTGACTTGGCGTCGAGGTCCGATCGGAGCTTGTCAATCTCGGCATGGAGATCCATACGGGCGATCATGTCTCTGACCCATTCGGCACCCATGCCGCCCAGGTAGTAGTCACCGTAACGATCAATCAATTCACGCCAGAGTTGCTCGGATTCGATCAACTGTTTCGGCTTCAGCGTCCTGAAGGTATCGAATGCCTCACGAAGCAAACCACCCTCGACCTTGGCCCGCTCCTCGCGGTCCTGGATCTCTCGAGTGACTTCCTTGCGACGCTGGGTGATTTCCTGGGTCGGTGCACCCGCGTCTTCCATACCGGTCAGCTCGAGCTCAAGACGCTCCAGACGAGCTTCCTTCCACTCATCGAACTCTTGCTCGATAAGGGCAAGCTCGTGGTGGGTGGCCTCCTCAAGCTCGGGAAGCTCAAGCGCGCGCCGGTCCTCATCAACATGGGTGATGAGGTATGCGGCGAAGTAAATGACCTTTTCGAGTTCCTTCGGAGACATGTCGAGCAGGTACCCGAGACGCGATGGGACACCCTTGAAGAACCAGATATGGGTGACGGGAGCGGCAAGCTCAATATGGCCCATCCGCTCACGCCGTACCTTCGCACGGGTGACCTCGACACCGCAGCGCTCACAAACCACACCACGGAACCGCACACGCTTGTACTTGCCGCAGGTGCATTCCCAGTCCCGTGAGGGGCCGAAGATGCGCTCGTCGAAGAGACCTTCTTTTTCCGGCTTCAATGTCCGGTAGTTGATGGTCTCAGGTTTCTTGACCTCGCCAAACGACCAGGCGCGGATCTGGTCACCGCTGGCCAGACCAATCTTTACTTCGTCAAACGTCTGTGCCATGCGTTACACCTCTGTCCGTGGGGTCCGGTGCTGCGAACTGTTTCTGTGGTTTCTCTTGGTGGCAGCGTGCATCATATGATTGGAGCCATTTCTGGGCGTTCGGGGCGAGAAATATCAATTCCAAGCGATGCCGCAGTGCGGAAGACGTCCTCATCGAGATCCTTGAGATCGACTTCCTCACCGGCCGAGAGCATCTCGACATTGAGGCAGAGGCTCTGCATCTCCTTAACCAGCACCTTGAAGGACTCAGGGATACCTGGCTGAGGAATGTTCTCTCCCTTGACGATCGCCTCATACACTTTGACGCGACCTCGCACATCGTCGGACTTGATCGTCAAGACCTCCTGCAAGGCGTATGCGGCACCGTACGCCTCGAGCGCCCACACTTCCATCTCACCAAAGCGCTGGCCACCAAACTGGGCCTTACCGCCGAGTGGCTGCTGGGTAATCATCGAGTACGGACCCGTTGAGCGTGCGTGGATCTTGTCATCAACAAGGTGCACGAGCTTCAGAATGTAGATGTAACCAACCGTGATCCGAGAATCGAACGGTTCACCGGTTCGACCGTTGAAAAGCTGTGCCTTTCCGGCGGCATCTACGAGACGGTCACCATCTCGATTTGGCTTGGCGTTCTTGAGCAGCGTGAGGATCTCATCTTCGTGAGCTCCATCGAACACCGGCGTGGCAACGGTCTGCCATGGGTCGGCACCACCCGATGCGGGGCTGTCCATGGTTGAGAACGCATCCCAGCCCTGGGCAGCTGCCCAACCGAGGTGGGTCTCAAGGATCTGACCGAGGTTCATGCGTGATGGCACACCAAGCGGCGACAAGATGATGTCGACCGGTGTTCCATCGGCAAGGAACGGCATATCTTCCTCGGGGAGAATCCGCGAGATAACACCCTTGTTTCCGTGACGACCGGCAAGTTTGTCACCGGCCGAGATCTTTCGCATCTTGGCGACGTATACGCGAACGAGCTCGTTCATTCCGGGTGGAAGATCGAACCCTTCCTCACGACGAAATTCCTTCACCGCAATGGCCTTACCCACCTCGCCATGCGGCACCTTCAGCGAAACATCACGTACTTCGCGCGCCTTCTCACCAAAGATGGCTCGGAGCAGTCGTTCCTCGGGAGTGAGCTCGGTTTCGCCCTTTGGCGTGACCTTGCCAACGAGGTAGTCGCCGGCCGACACGTCGGCTCCAATCCGCACGATGCCACGATCATCAAGATCGTGCAGCACCTCTTCAGCAACGTTCGGGATGTCCCGGGTAATCTCCTCGGCACCCAACTTCGTGTCACGCGCATCGATCTCGTGCTCGTCAATATGGATTGACGTCAGAACGTCATCCTTGACGAGGCGTTGGGACAGAATGATTGCATCCTCAAAGTTCAGACCCTCCCATGGCATGAATGCCACGAGCAGGTTCCGACCAAGAGCAAGTTCACCGTTGTCCGTGGAGGGCCCATCTGCGAGAACCTTCCCCTTCTTGACGGTGTCGCCCTCGG
Organism: Actinomycetota bacterium; assembly: GCA_013151445.1. Taxonomy (GTDB): domain Bacteria; phylum Actinomycetota; class Acidimicrobiia; order Spongiisociales; family UBA5794; genus BMS3BBIN02. The sequence goes on along the minus strand of JAADIG010000095.1, from coordinate 1,180 downwards.
CAACCAGAACACGCTGATTGATGCAGGTGCCCTGGTTAGAGCGGGTGAACTTACGCAACGGATACGTGTGTTTCTTGTTCGCCCCTGCTTCCTTCACGACGATGTAGTCCCCGGTGACCTCAACGACCTCGCCGTTTTGACCACAGAGAATGACGTCGCCGGAGTCCTCGGCGGCGCGAGCCTCAACACCGGTTCCAACAAGCGGTGCCTCGGCGTGCAACAACGGCACTGCCTGACGCTGCATGTTGGAACCCATCAGGGCACGGTTGGCATCGTCGTGCTCGAGGAACGGAATGAGCGACGTCGCCACCGACACAACCTGCTTTGGCGATACGTCCATGTAATCGACTTCGCCGGCAGGAACCGTGTCGACCTCATCACCGGTCTTGCGCACCAAGACACGTTCGTTCTGGAAGGTGCCATCGGGGTTCAGCGGTGCATTCGCCTGGGCAATGATGTGGCCCTGCTCCTCCGAGGCGGTGAGATAGTCGAGCTTGTCGCTGACCTTCCCATTTTTTACTCGACGGTAGGGGGTCTCGATGAATCCGTATCGGTTGACCTTGGCGTACGACGCGAGCGAACCGATGAGCCCGATGTTCGGACCCTCTGGTGTCTCGATGGGACACATGCGTCCATAGCGACGGGTGCACATCGCGAACTTCGAACCCGGCACGTTCGCGGGAGAGACCGCCAGGGCCGAGCGCCGAAAGACGACGACGGTGGGTAATCCCAGCAAGCGGATTCGGCTGGTCCATAAACTGGCTCAGCTGGCTGGTGCCGAAGAATTCCTTGATGGATGCAACCACCGGACGGATGTTTATCAGGCTCTGTGGGGTGATCGCCTCGGGATCCTGTGTGGTCATGCGTTCGCGGACAACCCGCTCCAAACGACTGAGTCCAACACGAATCTGGTTCTGGATCAGCTCACCAACAGTGCGGACCCGCCGGTTCGCAAAGTTGTCGATGTCGTCGATGAAATAACCCTCGGTGCCCTCCGAAAGGTGTATCAGGTAGCGGATGCCGTCAAGCATGTCCTCCTGGGACAACAGTCCGTGGAACTCGGCGTCATACTCTTCGAGGTTTATGCCGGGACGACCGAACTTCTGATCAAGTTTGTATCGGCCCACACGGGTGAGGTCGTACCGTTTTGGGTTGAGGAACAGCGTCTTGATGAGTCCGC
>JAADIG010000073.1:11866-13178 GCA_013151445.1 Actinomycetota bacterium | reverse complement strand
CGTCCTCGTGATGGCGGCGTGTTCGCCATCCGGGGGTGGCGACTCGACTGTTTCGGTCACATCCGGCCCAGTACAGGCTGAGGAGTTTCCGGATCCTGAGGAGTGGGCCCGTGCCTATGGCGAGTGCATGCGCGAGAAGGGGTGGAATGTTGTCATCGAAGGCGGTACGGTCATAACGGATGCCGAATCTCCGGAGCAGCGGGCAATTGCTACAACAGATGGAGATGCCTGCGATGCGGAGCTTGTAGCGGCTGGAATCGTGCCGGACCCGAGCAGGCCACCTTCTGAGGAGCAGGCCCGGGCTATCTATGAGGAGCTTCTCGAGACTCGTGTGTGTCTTGTTGAGAACGGGTATCCGGTGTCTGAGGTGCCGTCGTTTGAGGCGTACTTCGATGAACGGCTGAATGGTTCCGAAGAGGATCGGCGGTGGACTCCTTTGGCTTTGTCGGGTGACCCTGGTGATGAAGCGATGGCCCGCGCGGCGCATCTCGTTTGTGAAGCAGATGACAACGGGTGATCGGGCGTCACATGAGTCCGACTCCCCGTTCACGACATATACTCGACTATGTCCGCCAAACGGCTCGGAGACTTATGCGAATGACGTTTAGGACGTTGACTGTCCCCGTCGCGCTTCTGCTGGTAGTGGCAGCGTGTTCGCCGGCCGACAGTGACGGAAGTGGGTCGGGTCTACTAGACCCGACCCAGGGTGGTGGTATCCCAGACGTAGGTGTCGAGTATCGGGCCTTTGGTGAGTGCATGCGGGACAAGGGGTGGGAAGTCACAGTCGGTGAGAACAGCGTATCGGTCGACGATACGGCCCCGGGACAAGACGTAGTCGCGGCTGAGGATGCTGCGGACTGCCAGAAGATGCTTGTCGAAACTGGTATCTCACTGGATCCGGATGTCCCCCCGTCCGACGAGCAAGTCCGGGCCGCCTATGAGAGGACGCTCGAGTATCGTTCGTGTCTTGTCGAGAACGGGTATCCGGTATCTGAGGTTCCGTCGTTTGAGGCCTACTTGGATGCAAGGCTAAACGGCTCGGCGGAGGATGGATGGAACCCCCTGGCTTTGTCGGGCGAGCCTGGTGATGAAGCGATGGCCCGCGAGGCTCACGGCGTATGCGAAGCAGACGACAACGGGTGACCATGGGTCGCTGCGCGAGCGTAACCAGGAGTGGACGGCCCGAGCGGCAGGTCACCAGCGACGTCGCGAAAAAAAAGGTACATGTTCGGGTGTAGTCCGGTGTGGTTGAAACAAGCGGGGGAACATCCCCTCGCAGAGACAGCGGCGGCATAGCGCGGGCACGCCTCGG
>JAADIG010000073.1:0-11815 GCA_013151445.1 Actinomycetota bacterium | reverse complement strand
CCCGCCGACTCCTGGTGAGCGCCATAGTGGCGACTCTCCTATTGACCGTCACCCCACCGGTGTACGCCCACACGTATTCAGGCGACCATCCGGGGTGTGTTTCGAAAGTAAAGGTTCACTTCGACCAAGGTGCGGACCCGGGAAACGTTGACTTCTACCTGGAAACGTGGGGAACCAGGCAGTACAAGCGTTGGGAGGGAGATCAGCATATCACGAGGTCGGGCTACTGGCCTGGGAATATATGGTCTGTCGGCGGAAACAATCCCGAGGCTGATTCCTACTTCCCGTTCATAACATGTTCGTGACTAGACCGGCCGTGCAACTTGGAGACATCGTCGAATGACCCTCCGGTTGTTGACCGTCCTCGCCTCTCTGCTGTTGGTTGCGGCTGCGTGTTCACCATCAGGCGGCAGCGGAGAAAGTGACGCTGCTGTGCCGGGTCTATCGGACCCGGTACAGCCCAGCGATTTTCCTGGTCCCGAAGAGTGGGCTCGGACCTACGGTGAGTGTCTGCGAAACAAAGGCTGGAATGTCACGATAGAGGGGGATGGGGTCGGTGTTGATGCTGAAACTCCGGAGCAGCGTGCTGTCGCCGCGGCAGATGGCAAGGACTGCGATGCGGAGATGATCGAAGCCGGTGTCGTGCCGGATCCGAGACGGCCGCCATCCGAGGAGTACGTGCGGGATCTCTATGAGGCTGCGCTTGAGTATCGTGACTGTCTTGTTAGCAACGGCTACCCGGTTCCGGATGCACCGTCTTGGGAGTCGTTCCTTGACGCAAGGTTGAATGCTTCAGAAGGGGATCGTTCATGGGATCCATTGTCTCTGGTGGCGGAGGCCGGGGACGTAGAGGTGCTTCGTGAAGCTCATGTACTGTGCGAAGGAGACGACAACGGGTAATCGGGTGTCGAACGGGTGCGAGTGTGGCCGTATGTTTCTACCACTGCGGTGTGGTGCCGGCGGAGGTCGCGAAAAACGAAGTTCACTTTCGGGTGTGGTCCGTTATGGTTGAAACAAGCGGGGGAACATCCCCTCGCAGAGACAGCGGCGGCATAGCGCAGGCTCGCCTCGGTGTGAGGAGATGATGATGGAAATCGCAATCCACCGACCGACAACAAGAACCCGCCGACTCCTGGTGAGCGCCATAGTGGCGACTCTCCTACTGACCGTGACCCCACCGGTGCTCGCCCACACCAAGTCGGGAGACCACCCGGGGTGCGTCGTTGCGAAAGTTAGGGGCCACCTCACTCAGGGAGCAGCGAGCGGTTGGATCTACCTCGATCTCGAGACGCTCCCGCGCACGTGGGCGAAGATAACCGAGGGCGAAGGCAAACATGTGATCAGGTGGTCGACCTGGTCCGGCGGCATTTGGGCCATCGGGGGCACACATCCCTTTGGTCCGGCCAGCGACTTCTATGTGAGCTGCATGTGAGAGACCTCGGTCCGAGACGTGTTGGTAGGGTTCAATGACGATCAAGTTGTCGTTGATTGTCCTGTGCGTGATGGTGATCGCAGCAGCCTGTTCGCCTGCCGAAAGCGACCAGCCTGGGTCGGGTCTGCTAGACCCGACCCAGGCTGGTGGTCTCACTGACATTGGTGAGGAGTATCGGGCCTTTGGTGAGTGTATGCGGGAAAAAGGGTGGGACGTCACGGTGCGTGAGGACGGTGTAGCCGTCGACGATACGGCCCCGGGTCAGAGCGCGGTCGCGGCCACGGACGCTACGGAGTGTCAGGAGACGTTAGTCGCGGTCGGTATCTCGCCGGACCCAAATGCCCCGCCGTCCGAGGAGCATGTCAGGGCGGTCTACGACGCGGCGCTTGAAATCTATGCTTGTTTAGTTGACAACGGGTATCCGGTGCCGGCCATACCTTCATGGGAGAGCTATCTCGACACACGATTGAGCGGTTCCGAAGAGGACCGATGGTCCCCGACATCGGCCTTGACCGAGCTCGACGATGACGAATCGAGGCGCGAAGCGCATGTCCTGTGCGCGGACGAGAACGGGGGATGATCGGGAACGTTCCAGTGTGGCGGTGGCGTGATCCGAGCGCAGGATCTTCGAGCTGGGCCATTCAGCGGCGTGCCGAGACCCCTATGCTATGTCGATGAGGACAATAGTTGCTTCTTACCGATGTCCGCTCGAAGGGCGGCCCTTGCGGGCGTTCACCGGTACGTCCTGTGAACGGGAATCATGCCACAACCACCGCAGTGCGCAGCCTGGCGGGTTGGTGTTGCTGTGAAGCGACGGGTGCGGGTCGGTGTGGCTTGGGTTGTGTCGATTGCGATTGCCGGTCTCGTGGGGTGGTGGGCTTCGGGTGAGGCGTTGACACCGCCCGAAGATCCGTTGGTGGTTTCGGAACCTGTCACGTACAGGGTTGTGACGGGGGAGATTGGGCGTTCGAGAACTCTGGTCGCCCTGGCGGAATGGCCGTCCACCGCAGTGGTCCTCAACCAAGCATCGGGAACGTTGACTTCGATCCCTGGAACCGGGTCGGCCGCTGTGGGGGACGTGCTGTATATGGCTGATGAGCGTCCGGTTGTCGCTGGCTTGGGTGCAGTTCCGGCGTATCGAGACATGAAGAGGGGTGACGAGGGTGAGGATGTCCGGCAGCTCCAGAGCATGCTCGTTGAGTTGGGGTTCCTTGAGAAGGAACCTGACGGAAAGTTCGGCTCCGGGACCCGCACCGCGGTGCGGGCGTGGCAGAAGTCGCTCGCGGTGACTGTTGATGGGACCGTGGTGCAGGGTGACATCGTATGGTTCCCTGAGTTGCCGGCGCGTTATCTATTGAGTGACGGGCTGACCGTCGGGGCGCAGCTATCCGGTGGAGAACAGATCATGCTGTTGGGTGACGAACCGCGGGTTTGGATCCCCATCGGGCTGGAGCAACGCAACCAGATTCCCGATCAGGCGCAGGTGCGTGTGTCGGTTGCCGATGGTGTCTGGGAGGGTGTTATCGCCGAGGTCGTCGCACTGGACGTTTCCGAAGCAGGTGACTTCGACTTGCTGCTCAGGGCCGTTACCGGAGGTCCGATTTGTGGAATGGATTGCACGGCTCAGATTCCGGCTGCGGGACGAAGCGAGTACCGAGTCGAGATCGTTCTCGTGCCAACAGTGGCCGGGCCGGTGGTTCCGGCGTCGGCGGTGATCACCCGTCCCGACGGTTCGTCATATATCACGACGGCTGACGGAGAAGATCTCCCGGTGACCGTACTTGGAGCCCAAGGTTCGCTTCTCCTGGTGGACGGGATCGAGATCGGGGTTGACATTCTCGTGTTCGGTGACGGCGAGTGATTTCGGTCGAAGAGCTCACGTTTCGGTACAAACGTCGCGGTGAAGAGCTGTTTTCAGGACTATCGTTTTCGTTCCCCTCAGGTGAGATGACGGCGATTGTCGGCCCGTCGGGGGCGGGCAAGTCCACATTGCTGTACATCGTTGGGTTGATGCTCAGCCCGACATCCGGGGATGTCCTGTGGGATGGTGAGATAGTTTCGACATTGGCTGATGCCGAACGTTCTCGGCTCCGTGCTGCGCGTGTCGGATTCGTTTTTCAAGACGCTGCGCTCGATTCGACGAGGACAGTGGCAGCAAACGTAGCCGAAGGGGGTCTCTACGCCGGTGTTCCCCGTTCGGTGATCACCCGTCGGCGTCGCGACCTACTCGACCGATTCGGTGTCATGTTGCGGGACAATCATCGACCGGGAGAGGTATCGGGCGGCCAAGCACAGCGCGTCGCTCTTGCACGAGCGATGATCAAGGATCCCGACATCGTTCTAGCCGACGAGCCGACCGGCAACCTCGACGAAGCCGCCGCAGATGTAGTCATGGAGGCCCTGGCCGAAAGGGCAGCGGGCGGTGCGGTGGTCATCGTTGCGACGCACGATACGCGTCTGGCCGGGATCGCGAGCCGACGCCTTGAGCTCACGTCGTGAACCGGGGTAGCGCACACCGGCTCGCCCTGATCAAAGAGGGATTCGCCATGGTCCGCTCGAACCTAGTGGCATCGGCGCTCATAGCGACCATTGTTGCGTTGATTTCCGGCGCCGTGCTGGCGACGACCGGCCAGACCGCGGCACAGGAGGCGGCGGTGCTATCGACCATTGACGACGCCGGCACCCGCACCATTACGATTCGTGAAGGCTCGGGAGGACCCGGCTTCGACCGGGATGCGTTGCCGCGGATTCTGGCCTTGTCGGACGTCGAGTCGGCGATCGGCCTGGGACAGACGTTCGACGTCCGTAACGAGGCGAGACGAGGGGGTGGGGAGCCCGTTCCGACACGGGTCGTCTTCGGTGGGCCGAACGCTGATCTAGTGGTTGCTCAGGGCCGGTGGCCACTACCGGGGGAGGCCGCGGTCGGTGATGGTGCGATGCCACGTCTGGGTCTTGAGGTACCGTCGGGTTCTGTGGGATCTGTGGAGTTCGAGCCGGTAGCAGTCGTCGGAAGCTTTCGAGGGGCAGGCCCGTTTGCGAACCTTGCCAACGGTGTGCTCGTGGGGGCGGCACCGGAGGATACGACGATGCGCCTCGTCGTCGTTGTTGCTTCGGCGCCCGAGGAGGTTGCGGGGTTGGCGGCCGCTGTCGTTGAGGTACTTTCTCCAGATGACCGGCTGTCCCTACGGATCGAGACTTCTGAGCAGCTCGCAAATGTCCGCCAGGCGGTGCAGGGCGAACTCGGCAGGTTCTCGCGGGAGCTGATCGTCTTTGTCCTCGCCGGTGGTCTCGCGCTGACGACAGTGACTGTCCTGAGCGCGGTGACGCTAAGGAAGCGGGACTTCGGGCGGCGTCGGGTCCTTGGCGCGTCGCGGTCGGCAATTGTCGTGTTGGTGCTCACTCAGACAGCCGTGTCTGCCGTGGTTGGGAGCGCCGTCGGCACGGTCGCGGGTTTGGCGATCGTTCGGCAGGTCGCAGAAGCTGTTCCGCCGTGGTCCTTTGTTGTCGGTGTCGGGACGCTCGCCCTGCTTGCGGCGCTTGTTGCTGCGATGTTGCCTGCGCTGCTGGCCGCACGTCGAGATCCGGTGCGAGTCTTGAGGGTCCCGTAGGCCGGTACAATTCGGGCCATGTTCCATGTTGTCCTCCACGAACCGGAGATTCCGCCGAATACGGGGAACCTTATGCGCCTGACGGTGAACGTCGGCGCCGAGCTTCATCTTGTACACCCGCTCGGATTCGAGCTGGACGACGCCCGGATGCGGCGTGCCGGCCTCGACTACCGCGAACACTCCCGAGTCCATCACCATGAGACGTTTGCCGCATGTGTCGGTGAGCTTGTCGGGCGGCGCATGTTTGCCTTCAGCCAACATGCAGAAACGCTGTACACCGATATCGCTTACCGACCGGGGGACGTCCTCTTGTTTGGCAAGGAATCCACCGGTCTGCCCGAAGACGTCGCCAATCATGACGCCGTGACCGAACGGGTGCGGATTCCGATCGCCGAGCACGGGAGAAGCCTCAACCTGGCGAACGCAGCAGCCGTTGGCATCTACGAGGCCTGGCGGCAGAATGGGTTCGAGGAGGTAGACGACGTTGAATGAGAATGCTCGCGAGATCGAGGAGATTGCCGCCGACATGTGGCGGCCCGAACGTGTGCAACGGTTCGGGGCCTGGAATGTTGGCTACGCCGCGGGGTATTCCCGTCGCGCCAACTCTGCGATGTGGGTTGGTCCCGGAATTGATGGCCTCGACGATGCCGCGGATTGGTTACGCGAGCACAGTATTCGCCCCACTGTCCGTCTCACGTCGGAACTGCCGCCGGATGTCGACGAGACTTTGCGGTCCCGAGGCTGGGCGTTGGGTGGACCGACTCTCGTGATGGTGCGCGACATCGGAGAGCCGGTTGAGGTCCCCGGGTTGAAAATTATGGACTATCCGAACCATGCTTGGTTCAGCCACGTACGCATCGTTGCCGGTATCCCCGAGAACCTTGAGGGTGGTTGGCGGGGGATCCTGAGCCGTGCCCCGCGACCGCGTGGGTTCGCAATCTCGTCCGAGGATCCGATCGTGGCCGCAGGTGTCGGTTTCATATCCGGCGAGTGGCTGGGATTGTTCCAGCTCGGTGTCATGCCAATCGCCCGGCGCGAAGGATGGGGCCGCAAGACCGTCGACGCGCTCACGTCATGGGGCGTGGAAAAGGGAGCGACGCGGGTGCTGCTCCAGGTTGCCGCCGATAATTCGCGGGCGCTCCCGCTCTATCGCCGCATGGGGTTCACGACAGAGTACGAGTATTGGTACCGCTCGATCGGGTAGCGTAGGCCCATGGTCTACGCAACACCCGTCAAGGTCCGCTTCTACGAACTCGATCCCTATAACCATGTCAATCACGCCGTCTACATTCAGTACTTCGAAGTCGGCCGTGTCGATTTCCTCCAGGGCATTGGTTATCCAATGGACGCGCTTGCGGATCAAGGTCTCCGATTCGTCGTGACACAGATCGAGACGAAGTTCCTCAAGTCGGCTGGTCCTGACGACGAATTGCTCGTCACTACCGAGGTGATCGAACAACGGCGTGCATCGTCGACGTGGTACCAGGAGATTTTTCGCGGAGATGATCTGATTTGCACACAACGCATCTCGGCTGCCGTCACGAACCTCGAAGGTCGTCCGACGCGGGTCCCCGAGCATCTCCAGCAGGCCCTGAAGGACGGCCCTCCGACCGCCGCCACTCAAGCGTAGACGTCACGAAGGGGTCGACCGATACGGCCGACCCCTCCAGAACAGTCGCGAGTATTGGTGCCCTTACTCGCTTTCGCCACCGACCCCCGGTATGTCCGGTAGCTCGATGCCCGCAGCTTTAGCGTTTGCGAATGCCGCGTAGGTCACGGCTGCCGTTGCCAGGATGCCGATAAAGAGGCCAAACTTGGCGAAGGATGTCTCCGTGAGGAAGCGGATGAGCACCAAGGCGACGCCGGCACCACCGAGAATGAGCGCAAGTTTCTCGGCTGCCATATCACCCACGGTCACATCCTGGATTTCGAGCGCTTTGAGGACCATGATCACGCCGCCGGCTATTGCCAACAGCGAACCGCCCCACGCGAGGAATCCCGCGCCGAACGCATTCAGGCTGGCACCGAAACCTCCGAAGGAGAAGCCGTACCATGGGAGGAAGAGATTGATGACGAGCAACGCCGCGGCCCCTCCGGCGATTTTCTGATTTTGGTTGAGCTTTGAAAGATCCACGTGGGCACCCATCTGTTTTCTGACTTGAACGATCTTCTCCCGCGAGAGTAGTCGTCGAGGGCACCGCGGCGCATGTTGGATGGCCATCGGCGTCATCATCCTGACGGACGATCGGGTAGGGTCCGTCCGGGAGTGGGAGAAGGAAAGCATATGCGCCAGCACCGACTTGTGGACTGGGCGACGATGTCGCCCGAGAAGCCGTATGGATTCGTCGTCAACGGACTCGATCTCGTCGTTGTTCGATGGCCCGGCGAGGAAGTCGTTTCGGTGCTCTACGGGCGGTGTTTGCACCGCGGGGCTTTGCTGGCTGATGCGTCCATCAGTGGCAACGACATCGTCTGTGGAGTCCATGGGTGGGACTTTCAGTATCGGACGGGGATCAGCTCCTACAACCCGTCCGAGCGGTTGTTTCGGTTTTCGGCCTGGATTGAGGATGGGGGAGTGTTTGTCGATCTCGACGAGATCGACGCCTACGTGGTCAATAATCCACAACCATACGACCGCGCAAGTTACCAGGGCGCGTATCAGGACCTCAACGGCACTCCGATAGAACCCCACGTCAAGGCGATCCGCGAGTTGGCATCCAATGGTCTCGACCGTCTTGGCCATCACGGTGCGATGGGTGCAATGGGTGTTCCGGCGGATGATTTGCCGAAGTGGGACGATATCCAGATCGTGACCGCACAGCTCGCCCGCCCTCCACTTCTCGACAATGAGCCGGTGGACACGTCGGTGGTGATTGGCAGAAACGCGGCGAAGCCCCTTCGGTTGGCAATACCGCTGTTTGTGTCGGACATGAGCTTTGGGTCCTTGTCCCGAGAGGCGAAGGTCGCGTTGGCCAAGGGTGCAGATCTTGCTGGCACGGGGATCTGTTCGGGGGAGGGCGGGATGCTCGCCGACGAGCAGGCCTCGAATCGTCGGTACTTCTATGAACTTGCATCGGCACGATTCGGGTTCTCATGGGAGAAGGTCGCCCGGGCGCAGGCGTTTCATTTCAAGGGTGGCCAGGCGGCAAAGACCGGGACCGGTGGCCATCTGCCAGCAGACAAGGTCACGGCCGAAATCGCCGATGTGCGAGGGTTGGAGCCGGGACAGGACGCCATCTCGCCCTCGCGGTTCCCGGAGTGGACAACCCCGACGGAGATCGCCGAGTTCGCCAACGAGGTCCGCGAGCGGACGGGCGGGATCCCCATTGGGTACAAATTGTCGGCGCAACACATCGAGGATGATCTCCAAGCCGCGCTCGACGTCGGCGTTGACTACATCATTCTCGATGGTCGTGGAGGGGCGACTGGCGCTGCACCGCTGCTGTTTCGTGACAACATTTCGGTCCCAACGATTCCTGCTCTGGCTCGAGCGCGCCGGTTTCTTGACCTGCACGCCCCCGATGTCGCGCTCGTTGTCGCTGGTGGGCTACGCACACCAGCAGACTTCGTGAAAGCACTCGCTCTTGGGGCGGATGCGGTAGCGCTTGCAAATGTCCCGCTGCAGGCAATCGGGTGCCTCGGTATGCGGGCGTGCAACACCAACAACTGTCCCGTTGGCATCGCGACCCAGCAGGAACATCTGCGCGCGAGGCTGCCCGTTGACGAAGCCGCACAACGACTGCATCGTTACTTCGTCGCCACTGTTGAGCTCATGAAGCTCGTCGCACGCGCGTGCGGGCATGCGAGCCTTGCTGACTTCTCGGTGGGGGACCTGACGACCTGGAAACCGGAGATGTCCGCCTTGAGCGGTGTTCCCTTCGGCGGAGTGCAGAACCGGTGAGTTGCGGCGTTTAGCGGAACTGTGGCGGGTCGTCCAGGTTTGATGGTGCTGTCGCCTCGAACCCGTCTATTGGAAAATCTGGTGGTTCTCCATATGTGTTGGGGCTCGGGGATCCGGCGTTCGTGAACATCCACAACAAGACGAATACGCCGAATGGGATGAGCAGAATGAACAGATACCAGGCGGAGCGGTTCGTATCGTGGAGCCGACGGACAGTGACCGCGAGTCCGGGCAGCAGCGTGGCAAGAGTAAAGATCGCTTCGGGCGGTGAAATGCCCTCGGTGTCGAATCCGGCGAATGCGCTCAGGGCGAAGGATCCCGCGAACGTAAACAGGGCAAACCACCAGTACTCAGGCCTTGCGGCCCTCCCAGTGAACGTTGCGTACTTCGAAAAACAAGTAGTTATCGATTCTGCGAAGGTCACGCGTGCTCCTGTCGATTTCGCGCGTAGCTGCCAGCGGTCTTGTTACAGAGTACCGGGGTGTGTTCGGACGCGAAGAATCGGCCATCCCGGAGGCGAGGGCGGGCCGATCCTTTGCTGATGTGGCTGAACTATTTGGCGGATGTTTTGGGCAGGTCCGGGCGGTCGATACGTCGCTCACGGATGAGCTCCGCAACGTGTGCTCGGGCCCCATCAATGCTGAAAACCAGATTCATGTGTAGCCCCTTTCTTTTCTAACTCTGTTGGTCCAAGAAACGTTCCAAAAGCGGTCCCGCATCTGCAATGTTTCTTGTTCTGATTTCGTAGTACTTGTCCTCATCGGTGACGACCACCCGGACAAGGCCCGCGCTTCGGAGGGCGCCGACGTGGTGGTGGGTGGTTGACTTGGCGAGTCCCATACGGTCCGCCAGGTCACGTAGCGTGATCCCTCCCTGGGAGATGTGTTTCAGCATTGCGAGACGCTTCTCGTCTCCGATGGCTTTAAACAGGTTGACCAGATAACGAGGGGGAGCGTCGGGGTCAGCGTTGAGCACGTCATCGGTTACCGAGTAACACACGATACGCGTGCCCGCCGCCTCGCTGATCAGCGCCCAGGGACGAATGACGATCGACGGAATCAAGAGGATCCCTTCGATGCGGGGACCCATTTCCAAGGTCACGCCGTTGGTTGCCAGCTCCACGAGATCCGACGGTGAGGTTCGGCGAGCAAGGGCGCGCTTTTCCTCGGCCGATCGCTGGAGTATCGGCATACGGGCGGAGAGGGCGGGTTCGATGTCCTGTGCGTACATTGTCAAAATCGAACCGATCTTGGCAGCAAGGTCGTCGTTCGACAGGTTGAGCAGGGCGACGAGATCGTCGGGAGCGTCGCACGCTTCCAAGACGGTCGCCGTTGCATCATGGTCGCCAGCCACCGCAGCTTTCACTGTCTCGGAGTCACAGTCTTCGACACTTGCGTGGTTGACAAGCAAGCCCCGCAGAGTTTCACCGTCGATGATTTTGCCGAGATCACTGGCGGTGGTGATGTCTGTCGCGGCAACGATCCCAAACAGCCCGGGCCACAGGGGACTCATACTGCTGAACGTCTTGAGTTCGTCGCGCAGCTCTGGTCTCGCCTTTTCGGCTAGTTCGAACGCCAGGGAGTCCTCGTAGTCGGCGGGATGGTCCTGCGTCCAAACAAAGAGGTGAGCGAGTGCTTCATAGACCGGTCGCGCCTCAACGCTGATCGAGAACGCCGGAGCGCTAGTGGTGAAGTCGTGTATTTTCGTAACAGGGGTCGTCATGCGAAATATCTCGATGTAATCGACATTGATCGAATGATACCACGTTACACCCTGACGGGCAAGATGATTTCCGAACGGTTCGATAAAAATCGAACGCTGTTTGGTTTGGCTTTGGGGATGGTGTTACGTGGGCCTGGTGGGCTTGTACGCATGTGCGATCCAGGTAGCGAGGAACACCACCCGGTTGGTCGGGTTGTCGTCCTTGAGGACTGCGGCCGCCGCTCCCGCTACCGATTCGTTGTCTGACATGACGGGTGGCAGGTCGGCGGCTGCCGCTTTCCACGCGCCGGGTGAGCGTGACTCGTCCCAGTCGAGGTAGCGGAAGAAACTTGCGAAAACGACCTCGCGATTGAGGATGTCGCTCCAGATGGTTGTTGGGAGGCTGGAGAACAAGTCGATCCCATACGGTTCCCCATTCTCCATTGCAAGATCGACAAACACCGCGGCGTAGAGATCGTTGGAGCCTTCGGTGCACACAGCGAATGCTTCCCACGCCTGCTCGATCGCTCCATCGGGGGGTGTTGTGAGGTAGATGCGATTGTCGATCGGTAGCATTTCAATCGCAAAACGCCACGGTTCGGTCCCCCTTTCGTCCCACTCGAACGTGACGAGCGGACGGAGGCCCTCCTGCTCGCCAATGACCCTATACGCGGCTTCCTCTTCTTCGAGGTCATCGAGGGTGTCGTATGCGACCGCGGCAATGTCGACCGGTGCGTCGGGCAGAAGCACCACGAGATCTTCGCTCTCAAGGCGCGGCGTCTGGAACCAAATGGCGAGTTCGTCTTGAAAAGTTGTGAGATCCATTTGCGTCCACTTGTCCCCGTTGCCCGCGTCCGGTCGCAACTGGTGGTTAGTCGTGGATCCCGCATGGGACGCCCGCTGCACCACACGCGGAGTACGTTGTTAGAGCATACCGGTCGCAAGCCAATCCGACGACACGTACCGCTGCGGCGTTCGGGAACGAACCCGTTTCGTGCAACTATCCGAAACGAGACACCGCCCCTACGCCACTACACTCGCAGCCGTCGGGCCCGTAGCTCAGTTGGTCAGAGCAGGCGACTCATAATCGCTTGGCCGCAGGTTCAAGTCCTGCCGGGCCCACGGGGACGCCTTCGGCGTTCCTTGCGAGAAACCTCCGGTTTCTCGTGGGAA
>JAADIG010000047.1 GCA_013151445.1 Actinomycetota bacterium | reverse complement strand
TTCCCATGATCAATATGACCCATCGTCCCAACATTCACATGCGGCTTCGACCGCTCGAACTTCTCCTTAGCCATAACGGCGACTCCTTCTAAAGAGTATTCCAACATGTACTACGTAGCGGCGGGCAGACTTGAACTGCCGACCTCTCGATTATGAGTCGAGCGCTCTCACCGACTGAGCTACGCCGCCTCGCACAACGTTCCGGCCCGCGGGACAGCACGCTGTAGCGCGCAAGCGCGCCGAGCCCTCTCCGGGGATTGAACCCGGGACCCCCGCCTTACCATGGCGGTGCTCTACCACTGAGCTAAGAGGGCGTTATGCAGCCACGTGATAGTACAGCGCAGCGTTGTGCCGGGAGAAGGATTCGAACCTCCGTAGGCGATAGCCGGCAGATTTACAGTCTGCTCCCATTGGCCGCTCGGGCATCCCGGCGTAACGGCCAGGAATCATAGCGGATTTGGTTAGCGACAGATTCTTGCACCGATTGACACGCTGTCACTATTTGATCTGTGAGTTCGAACGCCTTTATGCCAGCAACAATGGGGGTCCCGGCCCGCCGTGGTGCATGCGGGCCCTCAGCGAGGCAAACCGTTCTTGTGACGTTTGAATGGAACTATTCCATTCAAACGTCACAAGAACGGTTTGGTGGGACAACCTGGGAGTTGACTAGAGTCGATACATGCGACTTATCCTCTTGGCTGTGGGCACGATTCTGATAGTGGGGGCATGTGCCGGCGACCAGGACACCTCCACGAGTACGGTGCCCACTGCACCGCCTGCCGCAACCACAACAACTGCCACGCCGGTGACAACAACCCCTCCGCCGGTAACTACGACCGCCCCGTTGCCTCCCGCAAGCACGTCAACAACGCTAGTTCCGACTCCGCTGGCTCCGGTACCCGCACTGTTGACGTTCGATGGGCCGGAGGAGGTCGTGTTCGACTGGACAACCGATGCATGTGACACGCGTGACATCCCCGACCTGCCGGCCCGGGCATTCCGCGATGCGAATGGGCTCGTGAGTCTCCTCTCGACTCACCCGATCAACCGAAGATCTACCGGGCCGACGCTGAATGACGTGACGAGGGATTGTGAACCGATTTTCAAGGCCACCCGGAGCGGGGATCCGGCTCAATTCACCGACGAGGAGTGGATTGCCTCGGTGTACACCGAGGACGGAGAGACGATCTACGCCCTCGTCCACAACGAGTACCAGGGATGGTCACGCGGTGACTGTGTCGGCACTGAGAACTTCAACTGCTGGTACAACTCGATCACCTCATTGATCTCAACCGATGGCGGCAAGACATTCACCTACCCGCGGCCACCTCCCGAGCATCTGGTTGCTTCACTGCCGTATCCATACATACCAGACAGTGCCGCCGTGGGTGTGTTCTCCCCTTCCAACATCGTGCGCGATGCCGAGGGGTTCTACTACGCGTTGGTCAAGGTCGGAGCGAACCGTACCGGCCGACAGACGGTGTGCCTGATGCGGACGGACAGTCTCGACGACCCGACGAGCTGGAGGTTCTGGAACGGAACCGCGTTTGACGGCATATTCGTTAATCCGTACACCAACAAGCCGGAGAGTCCCTCCAAGAATAAGTGCCCCGCGCTCGCAATCAACGAGATCGGTGCCCAGATGATCGAGAGTCTCACCTGGAACACGTTCCTCAACCAGTGGGTGCTCGTCGGAATCAGCGCCGACACCATCGACGGGCGCGAGGTGTGGGGGTTCTACTACTCGTACTCGACCGATCTCATCAACTGGACACGGCGCGAGCTACTCATCGAGATAGCGTTGCCATGGACGGTGGAGTCTCCCGGTACAGATGTGTTCTACCTGTATCCGTCGTTGCTCGACCCGAACAGCGACTCGATGAGTTTTATGACCACGGGCGAAACGGCGTATCTCTACTACACACGCATGAACTCGGCCGCCAGTACCTTCGACCGGGACCTCCTGAGGGTTCCGGTCCGCTTCAGCACGATCCCATAGAGTTCACCGGTCGGTGGAAATAGCTGATCGATACGGGTCGTTGGTCCCCAGCGGTTAGCGGATACCGCTTGACATTGCCTGGAGCCGTTCGATGCGTTGCTCCATCGGAGGATGAGTCGAGAACATCTTCCCGAACCTGCCGGCACCCCGTCTGCGCCCACCAAGAGCCTTCATCGGATCAGCAATGAACAGGGACGATACCGCCGGGTTGACATCCATCGGGATACGGGCCGTGCCCTGTCCGAGTTTTGCCAACGCCGACGCAAGCGCCAACGGTTGGCCCGTCATCTCCGCCCCGGATCTGTCGGCCTGGAATTCGCGTGATCTCGAGATCGCCATCTGAACGACAAGCGCCGCCAGAGGAGCAAGGATGATCGCCGCGATCGAAATGAGCGGGTTGACGTTCCGGTCGCGATTCCCGCCGCCCCAAAAGGCGATACGCGAGAGAAACGAGATGGCGGCGCCGACCGTCGCCGCGATCGACGAGATCAGAATGTCACGGTTTGCGACGTGGGACAGCTCGTGAGCCAGCACCCCTTCGAGCTCATTTCGATTCATCATCTGAAGGATGCCTCGCGTTACCGCGACAGCAGCATTCTTCGGATTACGACCGGTCGCAAAAGCGTTTGGCTGCGGGGAGTCTATGACGTAGATCCTCGGCATCGGCATGTTGTTGGCAAGCGCAAGGTTGCCAACAATGGAGTACACCTCGGGGAGCTGCTCCTGAGTGACGGGCTGGGCTCGCGACGACTTCAACGCGATCTTGTCGGAGAAGAAGTACATGCCCATGTTCAACAGGGCGGCGATGCCGAGCATCACCATCGCACCAGACTGTGATCCATAGGCGTAACCCGCAGCAACGAGAAGGCCGCCGAGGAAGGCCATAAGAAGCGTGGTTTTAAGGTTGTTTACCATGCGCTAAGCCTATCTGGTTATGGCCCTTAGTGAGACATCGGCTCCCAGACACTACCAAAGTACAAGGTCGCGAAAACGAGGTCTAACCGTTTGAAAACGACGTGGGAACGTTCCTAAGGTGACCGACGGATATGTGTGTGCGGAGGTGGGTCCGTTGCTCGTGATCGGGGCCAGCAAACGCACGGAATCAAGTAGACGAAAGGGGTGCATCCGTGTCACGAAGGGTGCTCACACTGATAACGACGCTGCTCGTTGTCTTTTCTCTCGTAGGGCCGGCTGTGGCAACAGCTTCCACGCCCACCGCAGGAGAATCCACCGCCGGAGAACGTCAGGCCACATTTGAGGCCGAGACTGCCACAGTGGTGAAGGAAGATCCGTTAAAGGGGGCCGAAGACGGCTTGTTCCTGATTCGGTTCGACGAAGAACCAGCCGCTACCTACCGAGGCACCGAGCCGGGACTCCGGGCGACCAGCCTCGAAGTCAGCGGAGCGAGGACATTTGAATCGAAGTCCCCGGCCGTGGAGGCCTACACCACCTACCTTCGTGGTGTACAGGCCGAGCGGATCACCGGGATCGAGGGGCTGCTCGGACGCTCCCTCGACGTAAGATTCACCTACGTGTACGGCAACAACGGTATCGCCGCCGAAATGACGGTTGCCGAAGCTCGCCAGGTACTGAGAAGTCCGGGGGTCAAGTTCGTTCAGGCGGACTTCGAGCGGGTACTCGAGACCGATGTCGGACCCGCATTCATCGGAGCCGACACCGTCTGGGGGACCAACTGCGACGGATTCTGTGGTGAAGGCATGATTGTCGGCATCATCGACACGGGGATTAACCCGACGAACCCATCGTTTGCTGACGTGGATGCGAACGGTTTCGACCACACGAACCCATTCGGCGCCGGCAACTATGTCGGTGTCTGTGACTCATCGAACACCGGCGGTGACGACCACAAGGCGTACGATGCGGGATTCCCCTGCAACGACAAACTGATCGGCGCATGGGGCTTCACATCTGTCGACGCCGGAAACGGTGCAGTCTCACCCTGGGACTATGACGGTCACGGTTCGCACACTGCGTCAACCGTTGCCGGAAACGTCACCCTCGCAACGATCAACGGTAACGATGGTGTTATCTCCGAGGACCTGACGATCTCCGGGGTTGCGCCACGGGCGAACATCATCGCCTATGCGGCGTGTTGTACGGGTTCGGCTCTGACGGCTGCCATCGATCAAGCCATCGCTGACGGTGTGGATGTCATCAACTACTCGATCGGGAGTGCTGGGGCATCAAGTCTGTGGGAAGACTTCGACACGGTTGGTTATCTCGCTGCGCGAGACGCGGGCATCTTTGTTGCAACCTCCGCCGGTAACAGCGGACCTGATCCGGATACTGTCGGATCGCCAGCCGATGCACCGTGGTTAACGTCGGTCGGAGCCAGCACTCACAACCGGGCGTACCCCAATACGCTGACGGTGACGGCTGCCGGACAAACCGACCTCGTGATTGTCGGAGCTGGTTACACCAGTGGCCTGACCGGTGCACCGATCGTGTACGCCGGCGACTTCGGTGATGCCCTTTGCTTGGAGCCCTTCGCTGCAGGAACATGGACAGCAGGCGAAATCGTGATCTGTGATCGTGGTGAAATCGCCAGGGTTGAGAAGGGACAGAATGTCCTCGCCGGTGGTGCGGGCGGATTCGTCCTTGCCAACGACGTGGCCAACGGTGATTCACTCGTCGGCGATGCCCACTATCTACCGGGTGTTCACATCACCTACGACGATGGTGTCGTGTTGAAGGCGTTTGTCGCCGCCAACCCATCCGCCACCGCCGACATCAGTGGTGCAGTCCGAGACCTATCGCCGAGCAACGGCGACAAGATGGCGGCATTCAGCTCGCGGGGTGCAAACCGTGCGATCGACATCGTGTCACCATCAGTAACGGCACCGGGTGTTGACATCATCGCCGCTGACGGAGCAGACCTGACCGGCTCCGGAGTCATTTCGTGGGGCTTCAACTCGGGGACATCGATGGCGAGCCCACATGTGGCTGGCGCCGGTGCCCTGATCATGGGCCAGACCTCGTGGACTCCCGCCGAGATCCAGTCCGCAATGATGCTCTCCGCGGTGCGCAGCGTCGTGAAGGAAGATGGAGTCACTCAGGCAGACCCATTTGATATGGGCTCGGGACGTGTTGACGTCGCCGCGGCACTGGCCGTACCGTTCGTTCTCAACGAAACGACGGCGAAGTACGAGGCAGCGGACCCAACCCTTGGTGGTGATCCACGGACCCTGAACCTTGCGTCCATGGCGAACAGCCAATGTGTGCTCGAGTGCGAATGGACCCGAACGTTGAAGTCAACCGGAGCAGGCGTCTTTGACCTGACCGTCGTGACCGATTCCGACATGGTCCTGGGTGTCACCCCATCCCAGATCACCTTCACCGGTGCTGGCGAGACGGTCGACGTGACAGTCACTGCGGACGTTACGGCGTCGGCGACCGGTACATGGATGTTCGGATGGTTAGAGTTCTCCCCGGTCGTGGTGACGGCTGCGGCAACTACGGCCGATATAGCCATGCCGATTGCCGTGCAATCGACACGTGGCGATCTGCCTTCGTCCGTCTCGATTACGACCGGACGAGATGCAGGCTCGTATGTCGTGCAAGGCCTCACGGCCATCACGATTACGGACTTCACGTCGATCATCGGTGGTCTCACCCTTGGCGAAACCACCGACATGAGCCTCGCTCTCGATGCAACAAACGAAGACGCCTTTGACAACGTCAACGACGGGACCGTCGGAGTGATCAACTTTACGGTCGCCAGCGGATCGAACCGTGTCGTCGTCGAAGTTGTCGAATCCGAGGCACCGGATATTGACCTGTTTGTTGGTATCGATACCAACGGTGACGGTCTGCCGTCCGAAGACGAGATTGTCTGCCAGAGCGCTACCGGCACTGCACTGGAGTACTGCTCACTGTTGTCGCCCGACGGTGGTAACTATTGGGCGGTCGTGCAGAACTGGGAATCCTCTGCCGAGGGTGCCAGTGATGCGGTCTCGGTCGCAGTCGCGGTCGTTCAAGGCGACGAAGGCAACATGGACGTCTACGGACCGGCGAGCCAGGGTGCTCTCGATCCGTTCGACGTAACCATCGTGTTCGACGAACCGGCAATGGCCGCCGGGGACCACTGGTACGGCTCGTTCAGTGTCGGTACCGACCCGGATAACCCAAGCGCTGTCGGTGTTGTGCCGGTAGATGTTGCGCGGGTTCGTGACGATGTGGAAAAGACGGCAAGCAAGACAATCGCCGCCAACGGCACCGAAGTGACCTACACAATCACCGTGAACTCGAACATCACATCGAAGGATCTTTCCTACGATCTGACGGACGTCATCCCTGAAGGCATGACCTACGTCGAGGGTTCGGTAACGGGTGGTGCCACAGTAGAAGACGGAGTACTCAGTTGGAACGGCGTTATGCCAACCTCGGCTGGTGTTGCTGGCTCATACGAATTCACCACAAGTGCGACGGACCCATACTGTGACACCGGTTTCGGTGGATACGTCAACCTGGCGGACTTCGGAATCGCTCCTGACGGATCGATCGTTGGCGACACAGCGCTGTTCGCAGCGTTCGAAACCGGCGATCCGTTCAACTTCTACGGTGTGGACTACACCGGAGTCGGGTTCAGCGATGATGGGTTCATCGTCTTCGGGAACGGATACGCTGGCTCCCCGTGGCTCCCACAGGCAGTTCCGGATACAACGGCACCGAACAACCTTGCCGCCATCACATGGTTCGACGGTGAACTGTTTGCGAGCGGCACCTCGGGTACGACGCTGGCAACCGCCGGTCCGAACACTGCCATCATCGAGTTCGATGGTGTGCAGCTCTGGAGTGGTAGCGATCCGATCATGGATATGCAGGTTGTTATCTCTCGTAGCGTGAGCGACGACCAGGGTGCCTACGAGTTGGTGTATGCGTTTAACAACGTCGATGACACCATGGTTGCTGCGATGGGACCGGTTACGATCGGAACCGAGAATGCGGACGCTTCCTCAGGTCAAGCATTCCTGAACCTGGCAAGCGCCTCGGGCGTGATCAGCAACGACCTCGTGGTCTGCGCTAACTACGTTCCTGCCCCGGATTTCCCACCGGCGGTGATCACGTACGACGTCATGGTCGATGATGATGCTGAAGGCATCATCACGAACACCGTCTCGCACGTGAACAACGCACCCGGTGCGAAGACGGAGGAGGCGAGCGTCGATGTGGGACTCGTTGGTGTGTTCGAGGATATCCTCGGCAACATCTTCGCCAATGACATCATCTGGTTGACCGAGCAGGGCATTACCCAGGGTTGTACGACGGACGGCACTCAGTTCTGTCCCGAGGACAATCTCACTCGTGGCCAAATGGCGGCAATGCTAAACCGGGCGTTGGATCTCCCTTCGAGTTCCACTGACCAGTTCACCGATGACGACTTCTCGATATTCGAGAACGACATCAATGCTCTTGCCGCTGCCGGTATCACCTTCGGCTGTAACGCCGAGGGCACGAACTTCTGCCCCGATGACAACATCACGCGAGGCGAACTCGCTGCGATGCTGGACCGGGCGTTGACGCTGCCGGATGCAACGGATGACTACTTCACTGACGACGATGCCTCGATCTTCGAGACCAGCATCGACCGTCTCCGTGAGGCGAACATCACGTTCGGTTGTAACCCTCCCGACAATGACAACTTCTGCCCTGATGGCCTGGTCACTCGTGCCCAGATCGCAGCGTTCCTCCATAGGGCGCTCGGGGAGTAATAACCAGACGACGAACACAAGCAAAGTGAAGGGCCGCCTCCGGGCGACCCTTCACTTTGTTTGAGCACACCCACCAATGCGGAGGATCTTCACCAGGGGTTCAACGTCCCTTGAGGTGGTAGAGGGTTCGAGTATCACTCACTGGTTTTTTGTTGAGGACTACACCACGGCGAGCAACGTACTCCTCGAACTCTTCCACTCCGTAGGGAGCAAGGTCAGTGGATCGCGTCGCTGAGATACGTTGTGCCATGGGGTCATCGGCGGCAACGAATTCGACCACCGACTCCCCACAGAAGTCGAATATCTGTTCAACCACCTCGTCGAGGGGTATGCCGATCCCGAGACACAGGTGGTGTACGACTGCGAGCCACGTCGCAAAATCTGGGTGCAGCCGATCCGATAGCGCGGCCCGCTCCTTGCCTCGCCAGCCGAATGCTTCCGTCGGGTTCGTCATGTCGACAACGAGGGGCGTGACGTTCGTGAAATCGGATCTCCGAACCGTGTCGTAGAGGCCATCGGCCGCACCCGGATCGTTGTCCATCCCGACCACGAGATCGAAATGCTCCGCAAGGATCCCGGTGAACCGACCCACATTCGCCCCCACGTCGACCGCTAGCCCTTTTGCACCGGCCTTGACCGCAGCTTCGCTCACGAATCGGTCCTTCTCATCGATCGAGGACTCTTCGTAGGGCAGGGCGGACTCGTAGTCCGCCCATGTACTCGGAGCGCAGGACTCCAACGACCCAACGAGGCCGCGCATCTTCTGGATTGACGCAACGATGGCGGGCCGAGCAAGTGTGGCCTTTCCAACGTCACGCCGTTCGCTCGTTTCCATACCCGCGGCTCGGTTCTCGAAAAAGTTGCGGATCCGGACATGGCTCAGGACACCCTTGCGGAACCCTGATCGTCCCCGAAGGAGCCGACCGAGATCGCCAATCGGGAACCCATCCGTCCTCGACCGAAGTGTCCGGTGGATCGGAATGCCGGCGTACGCCTCAAGCATCAGCGGGGCGAGAAAGTGGTCACAGAACTGACCGTAGGCGGTCCATATTCCGCGCTCGCCAAACCTCTCGATAGATGTCACATCAATGATGACCGGTGTCACACCGCGCAATACAGCATTGAACGCAGAGGCGTCCTTGAGGATGAAACCCCGTTCGAGAGAGATGAGATTGGCGTCGAGCGTGGCGAGTGCTGCATCCTTGAGAATCGAAAACGGCCACTCCGCCGGGTAGGTAACCAAAGGGACGCGCTCGGATTCGATTACCGATACGGACGAGACGCCACTCGGAGGAGTCACGTCGTTGACGATCCAGTTGTCGACAAAAAGCCCACGGGAAACGAGGTCATTCATAAGCCCGGAGCTTCTCACCTCCGCGTCGACCTCAGCAGCCTCGTGCGACAGGCCTCTGAACACCCGTCCGGCGTCGTAAAAGACTCGCGAAGTCGGGTCCCTAAACGATCCGGGTTCGATCATTCAGTCGCGGCGGATTCGTCCGAGGGGACGTCCGGTTCTGACTCCGAGTCGACGCTGACCTTGCCGGTCAGCCGATTCTTGATCTTGTTCATGCGCAGTTTGCCGATCGCGGCAAGACCCGCAGTCCCCGCGAGTGCGAGTTGTGCAAGCGTCGCTCCGGCACCCGGATCAATGTATGCGAACAATGGATCTGTCATAGTTGTCCCTCCGTAACCATACCTACGGCATCTCGGGTATGGAGTTGAGTGTCATCATGGCAAGTCGTCCAGGGAGAGCTCCACTAACCCACCATCGGCGTCGAGCGTTATCCAATAGTTCGTATCCGGTAGTGGGGGGAGGTTCGTGCCAAGAGCACAGTTGACCAGTAGCCGCGTCCCGTTGACCGGCGTAAGATTCTGCCGCACCGTACTTTCGCAACCCGGCAAACGGTAGGCGCTCAAAAGGGCCATCCGCTCTCGGATGGTCACGGTAGGTTGCTGGTCCGCAGGAACTTCATTCGCCAGTGTCGATGCGGGGCCATGATCGGCGCTCATCATGACGATCCCATCGGGGTTGTCCTTGAGAAAGAGATCCAGTGCCGTGAGGACTCTTTGATTAACACATTGAAGTTGTCCGATGTAGTTAGCGCGACGCTCGGCCTGCTCCTGCGGACTCCCACTCGCCCAGTCACGCAGATTGTTCATCCGGTTCAACTTGCACTCGGCGTCAAGAAGCAGCGGTGAATGTGGAAGCAGTATGTGGGCAAAGGTGAAACGAGGACCTCTCGCGGAGTTCGGGGTAGCAATCACCCCGCCCAGGGAACGCAGATTGTCCGCAGCACCACTGGTGAACGGGCGGTCGAGAGCGGCCCGGGCCACGGGGGCCAGAATCGTCATCTGGGTGACGTTCCAAAACGCACGGGCCATCAGGCCGTCCCGGATACACCAGTCGATGGCGGAGCCACACAAGGATCCACCCCAGGCGTTCTCGAAGAATGTGATCTCGTATCCGGCCTGCTTGAACTCGGGAATGATTCCGGCGGCACCCGAAAGTGCGGCTCGCATGCGCTTGCGTTCCTGCTCTTCGATATCGTCCGGTAGGAAGACATAGTCGAGGTTCAGCATCGAAGACAGGGACCCATACGTGTAGGAGTAGTTCGCGGTTGCTTCCGAGGCAACGATGAACCCGCGAGCCTCCAGTTCTCGGAGGAAGGGAGTGTTGTCGAAACCGTAGCTCTCCTCGAGCCAGTCTGCCCTGGCATAACCGTCGAGCACCACAAGGAGCACGTCGGGTGATCCAGGTGCTGCGACCGCCACGTCTAGATCGGGTGGAGCAGGTGCAACCAGGGAGTAACTAGCAGACCCGAGTACACCGACGATGATCGTCGTCGCAACACTCATGATCACAGCAAAAGGCAACTCGTCGGCGAGGCGGCTCGCAATCCACAACAACAACCCTGCGAAAACCACCGGAACGATGTCTGTGAGAACCGGAAGTCCGGCAATCTTCGCTACCTCGAGTCCGGTCGCGACGAACACGCCCCACTGGAAAGTGGCGACGACAACGATTGACGTAACTCCCATTGCCCATCGGAGGCGGCTGGAAAAGCCCCGCGACAGCCCGCCAAGTAACACGGTGGCAAAGACCGCAACAAGACCAGTCATGACCAGCACGAGAAGTGGCCGCAGCGCAAAAGGCTGTTCTGCCCACGCCATCAACAATCCGGGGGCGACGATTGCACCGACCAGCGGCACTATCCAAAGAATGAGAGGTTTGGCGGAGATCTCCTGATGTTCATCATCCGCAGTAGTGCTCATCGACGTATCCTCGGAAGGCTGGGACCCGGCCTTGAGTCGCGACACCAGCCACGTCTTCGACTCCGACCGTTGATTCGTCCGTCGTGTAGCGACTCCACCAGGACGACCGCAATACTCGGGTTGGCTCGTGGGTAAGATCGGGCCATGTATCTAGCACCCACACCCGAGTCCACCGCAGCTCTCATGGCTCGCGACGTTACCGGACCGCTCACAATGCTGAACCTCCTCCGATTTCGCGACCAGGCCGACTATACCGATGCCCCCGAACTCGCCCCCCAAGAGCCGATCACGGGTGCCCAGGCGTACGCCATCTACATGGGGAAGACGCTGCCGCTATTGACCAAGGTCGGTGGGACAGCACGGTTGACCGGCACTGGTGGTCCCCTGTTGATTGGACCTGCCGACGCTCGTTGGGATCGCGTGCTCGTGATCGAGTACCCCAATCTTGCGGCCTTTGTCGCGATGATCCAGAGTCCCGAGTATCAGGCGATCTCGGGTCATCGCACCGCGGCCCTGGCCGATTCCCGACTGTTACCAATCGAAACCGACTGAACAACACCACCTGATGTTGGGTGCGATCAGGCGCCGATGCTGCCAACGTTTTCGCTGATCCACGAGAAGAGTATCCCGAGCGGGATCAACAACCAGGGCAACAAAGCAAGAATGCCGAGGCTCCCAGCGCATTTCTCCTGAACCCGGGAGTGAGGTGTTCCATCTGGTAGCGCGCGACGGTCAACATTCTCTTTGCTGGATCATCGCGAGAGGCGTTCGCTTCACGACAGGCAGAGAGGTTTTTCATCGCATCAGCGAGTGATGCTTGATGGGTTCTTACGATGAACTGTGCCACTTGTTGGATAAGAAACGCCGCGATGGGTCC
>JAADIG010000127.1 GCA_013151445.1 Actinomycetota bacterium | reverse complement strand
CGCTGGTATGTCCAAGGCGTGAGGCGATGACGGCGGGGTGGGCGCCTTCGGCGATGAGGAGCGCAACGTGGCTGTGTCTGAGGTCGTGGAAGCGCATGGGTTGGCCGACCGATGCTGTGACGGCAGGGAGCCAGACCCGGGCCCTGAAGGCGTTCCTCCGGATGGGGCCGCCTTCAGGTGCGGTGAAGAGCAGCCCGTCGGGTCCGAGCGGGTAGTCGGTGAGGTGCTGGTCGATGATCTGGGGGAGCCAGGTTGGGAGGGTGACGGCGCGTCGGGCGGCGGCGGTTTTGGGTTGGCCGAACCGGAGGTGGCCGCGGACTTCGGCGAGGGACCGCTCAATGCGGATGATGCGCTTGTTCGGCTGGTAGCGGTCGGCGTCGAGGCGATGAGTTCCCCGATCCGGCAGCCCGTGTACGCCGCGGCGATGACAAGGGCTCGGTATCTGGGGTCGATCGTGTTGGCGAGGTGAGCGATCTCCGTGGGGGTGAGGAACCGCTTCTCGGTGTCCTCGATCTTGGGAAGGTCGACATCCCGGCAAGGGGTACGGGCGATGAGGCCTCCGTTGACGGCGTCGTTGAGGATCCGTCCGAGCAATTGGTAGGCCTTGCGGATGGTGGCCGGGGCGTATCCGTCGGCGTCGAGGTCGGAAACCCATTCCTGGACGTCGAAGAGCGTGATGGCGCCGATCGGCATCGCAGCGAAGGCCGGCATGACCAGGCTGCGTAGGTACGACTCGTCGCGGGCCTTGGTCGAGTCCCGGCGATTCACCCACCCAGCAGTCGCCTGCTCAGCGAAATCACCGAGCTGGATCCGTCCGGCCCTCGGGTCAATGTAGGTGCCAGCGAGCTTGCGGGCCTCGATGGTGACGAGGAACCGCTCGGCGTCGATCCGGCGGCCGAAGTTCTTGGCGTGCTGCGCACCGGTGGGGTCCCGCCACCTGCCACGTTGTGCGCCCGGTGCGGTGGACGACTTTGCGGATCGACGCCATGAACACCTCCCGTCAACCGGATCGGGGATCGATCTCATGTACAACGATGCCGCATGACCCTCTCACGAAAGTCTCAGAAACCGTCCAACTCGACCGCTATCCACCAGAAACTCGACACCGGGAGATACGTGATCGGACGCTCCAGAAACGCTGTCTGTAGTTCGCATTGGAGGGTTCGCGAGACCCCGGTGAGAGGGTTGGTGAGACTCTGGCGAGAGGGTTAGCGGGTCAGCTTCGTCGACATGAAGCACACAACCCTCAGCGATCACCAAGGAGATCCTGGCGTTGACGGCGGTCGCGCTCACCTGGCCGCTCGTGGCCCGACCACAATGTCCAGGACATCTCCAGATCAGCCAGAACCCAGGCACAGGAGCGTTCTCCGCATCCAACGCTCACGAAGATGTCACCACAATCCCACGATCCAGAAACCCCAGAGCCGAGGCAGAGCACCGCGATCGCCGCCCACGACAGCCGCGATCCGCAGAACGACCGTGACAGCGGCCTGCAGGTCACGACCGCGCACGGACACCCCCAAATCACACACGCACCTGCAACAAGTTGCCTGCTGTGCACATGTGCACATCTGAGGTGGTGCTGATGGACATGGACAGGGAAGTCTTGGCAAGGCTCGACCGCAAGCTTCTCTGTGGTCTCGGTGACGACGAGGCCTTGCGGACCGTGCGGGTGCCAGCCAGTGCGGCAAAGTGGTCGACGTGGAAACGGTACTGCGACTCGGCTGGGATCTCGATGGGTCGAGCCGTCACGATGCTCATCGATCACGAGCTCATGGGCGTATTCGGTGACTTCACCGGTGGCGTGCCTCCCGTGTTCGCAGAGCGAGCCGTAGAGGAGTTGGGCATCCGAGAGGCGGACGTCGCCACTCGGGAGGATCGGGTCAAAGCGGCCGAGAAGCAGCTGCGTGTGAAGGACGAGCAGTTGCGCCATCGAGAGAGCGCTCGAGACCCGAGAGCAGCGAGTCGAGTTCACATCGAAGCTCCCGCCGCGGCCCTCGGTGGCCTCCGCGAAGATCGGTCGCAACGAACGGTGCCCATGCGGGTCGGGTCGCAAGTACAAGCGCTGCCACGGCCTGTCTGATCGCCAGACATAATGCCGGATATGCGCTCCCTGTTGCGAGCAACTCCGACGGCTAGGGTTGAGGGACAACGAGGGAAGGCGTTAATGGGTTCAGCAAGAGTTCAGGGTGAGTTGTGGGGTCGTGCCCCAGAGGATTGGGCGGGCATGCAGGAGGCCCAACATGCGCCTCTCTTTGAGGCGATGCTCGATGCGGCTGGGGTTAGTGATGGCACCAGGCTTCTTGATGCTGGGTGCGGGGGTGGTGGTGCCAGTGTTCTCGCTGAAGGTCGGGGTGCGGTCGTTAGTGGTTTGGATGCGTCGGCGCCTCTGATCGATGTTGCCCGGGAGCGGGTGTCCGGTGGTGATTTCCGAGTTGGCGACTTAGAGGCGCTTCCGTTTGCCGACGGGTCATTTGATGCGGTTATCGCCGCGAACTCGATCCAGTATGTAGAGGATCGGGTGGCGGCGCTGCGGGAGCTTGCACGGGTGTCTGCGCCCGGGGCTCGTATTGCCGTCGGATTGTTTGGCAGACCGGACAGAGTTGATTTCCGAGTCGTCTTTGCCGCCTTTCGGGATTCATTGCCGGAGCCTCCGCCTGGTGACGGACCGTTCGGCCTGTCGGGCGAAGGTGTTCTCGAAGGTCTGGTCGAGCAAGCAGGCTTGAATGTCCTAGAGAGCGGTGAAGTCGATTTGCCGTTCGTCTACGAGGACCCGGAGGCGTTTTGGAGGGCCGTGATGTCTGGTGGACCGCCCCAAGCTACTAAGGACATAGTTGGTGAGAGCGTTCTCAAAGAAGCGGTACTAGAAGCCGTCACGCCATACATGACTGACACTGGTGGCGTACGTTTTGACAACAACGCTTTCCAATACATAACCGCCACCTCAGCGTCCTGACCCAGCCGCCCATATCGGCACGTATGGCGGTGTTGC
Source organism: Actinomycetota bacterium (assembly GCA_013151445.1). Taxonomy (GTDB): domain Bacteria; phylum Actinomycetota; class Acidimicrobiia; order Spongiisociales; family UBA5794; genus BMS3BBIN02. Next base: position 211 of record JAADIG010000127.1, on the reverse strand, counting down.
ACCAACGCCTTCGTCAGATAGTGCTGTAATTCGTCTGTGTTTCTTTCGTGACATCTCAATCGCGCACACAGCCGCCACGGTGTCCCATGCGGATTGCCGGACATGCGTGGTGACGACCGGTGAATCTGACTAGATTCTCAAGAGTGGCTTCTCGCATCGGCGAAATCAGTGTTGACTGTTCAGACCCGGACGCTGCGGCTGCGTTCTGGTG
>JAADIG010000031.1 GCA_013151445.1 Actinomycetota bacterium | reverse complement strand
TGCCACACCGCCAAACCGGGTCCAAGTTTGGCTGGAAAGGAGAACAGGTCGAGTTCGGCACCTAGTTTGCGATGATCGCGGCGCTTGGCTTCCTCGATACGGAAAAGGTAGGCATCAAGCTCCTTTTTGGACTCCCATGCAGTGCCATAGATTCTCTGGAGCTGGTCCCGCTTTTCGTCTCCACGCCAATACGCTCCTGCGGAGCGGAGCAGTTTCTTCGCTTTGATCCGCCCCGTCGACGGCACGTGAGGGCCGCGACACAGATCCACGAAGGAGAGGTTGCGATAAATCGATACCTCATCAGATCCGGCGCCCTGTGCTTCGTCGACCCCGTGAATGATCTCGACCTTGTATTTGTGGTCCTTGAACACGTCGAGGGCGTCCGGGATCGCCAGGACACCACGCTCGAATGGTTGATCCTCGGCAATGATCTCGTCCATTCTTTCCTCAAGGGCATCGAGGTCCTCGGGTGTGAATGGTCGGCCGATGTTGAAGTCGTAGTAGAACCCGTCCGTGATGGGTGGCCCGATGGCGAAGGTCGAGCCTTCGTGGAGATCGAGCACAGCCTGGGCCAACACATGGGCGGTGGAATGTCGGACGATGAACCTGCCATCATCCGATGCCGCGGTAATCACCGCAAAACGTCCCCCGGTTTCGATCGGCCGATGCAGGTCGTAGGGAGCGTCATCGATCTTGACTGCGACCGCTGCCTTGGCAAGACGTGAGCCAATACTCATAGCAACGTCATACCCCGTCGTGCCGGAGTCGAACTCGTGAATAGAGCCATCCGGGTAGGTCAATCTCACTGACATTGCTGTCTTCCTTTGCGAAGCGAGACCCTACGATAACGCGCCCACGGTCCATGTCGGTCCCCATCAATCCTGATGATGTGACACAATGGTGGAACGTAACGTTAGGACCAAGGGTGGATGCACAACGAGTGGCAGAACAACTCGCTGGCGAAGCGCAGCTTCAGCGATTGACTATGGGGGAACATCGCGCGGGGAAAAACCAGGTTTACCGGATCTACGATGAGACCGGCTCGCGTATCCTCAAGATCTACGGCACTCCGGCCCGTGACCGGCGCGAGGCTCACGCGCTCGATGCTTTGGATGGATGTCTCGGGGTCCCGAAGGTACTGAACCGCGGAATCGAAGGGGATACCCACTGGGCGATGATCGCCGACACTGGCCGTTGGGACCTCGCTACTTTGCCCGAGAACACTGGGCTGGCGCGCAGGGCCGGGGAGATCCTTCGCAACATTCACGACACCGCACCCGCAGAGATGTCGAACCTCTCACGGGGCATTGATCAGGAGTGGGTCGAGGTTGACTTCCAGTCAACGTTCCGGCGATTGGAGCGATACCGTTCCCGCGTTGGCGTGAGCGTCGATCTGCTGCGTGCGGCCGCCCAAACCCCACCGCCCCACGCCAGCGAACCCCGCGCAGCGCATACCGACCCGTCGCCAAAAAACTTCCTCGTCGACGACGACGGTGAGATTACGCTCGTCAACTGGCAGTGGGCGACGCTGGCACCACCCGAGTGGGATCTCTCCAAGGCCGTCTGGCTTATCGGCACAACCCTGGGACCCGTCGCCGCCGAAGCGTTCATGGGTGGTTACGGGACAACGATGAGCGACGCCGCTCTTGATCGGTGGATCGTCTACCACACGGGGATGGCCCTGGTATTCGAAGCGGAGTCGATGACCCATGCAACACCGGCGGCTTACAGTCAGCTCGTGAGCGAGCTTCAGCGAGCCGTCAGCGGCGCCTCGGTGGGGTGATCCCGCGACTCGATCGCGGAAATACCCTATGTTGCTCGGGGACCGTCCTAGGCTTCCCGTATCCGTTGGAAAGGGAACATCTCCGTGGTTGAAACAATCATTGCCGGGGCAGTCGTAGCAAGCGGGATCGCCGCAGTATCGCGTCGACCGCGTATGATGACAAGACCTTCTGGCCGACCTGACAGCGGGCGACCTGAACTCCTGAACGCCGACCTCCCGTGCCCATGGTGCGGCGGTGGAACCAACGAGGGCGACCGGTCCTGTCGTTCATGCAGCCGGAGTTTCGGTTAACTCCCCACAGATCAAACATTCTCCTGTTTTGGCGTCCAAACGACCACCTATAACGTCTTGCTAGGACGCCAGAATCTCACGTCGGAAGTCCGGGCGACGCAAATACGTAGGCGAAGTTCCGAAACACGACGTTGAATCCCATCGATCGATACATGCCAACCGCACGCTCGTTGTCCTCGTCGGTCCAGAGACTGCCAGTCGTAACCCGATAGCGGTCGTATTGGTGCCGGAGGCCCTCCGAGACGAGCGCCTTCCCAAGACCAGACCCGACAAAGTCCGGATCGACACCGATGATGTATATCTCCCCGATGTCGGGTGTTGCGTGTTTCGTCCAGCAGATCCCCGCAAGCCGATCGCCACGCCATGCGGCGATTACGTCATCCTCGACGAACCACGGCAATCCGAACTTGACCGCCAGATCCGCCTGGCTGAGATCCCCCGCCTCGCGATGGTCGGCAAAAGCGCGGTTGATCACACCACGCAGTTCCTCGGCGTGATCGGCGACCCGGAAGTCGCGCAGCTCGAATTCGTCCGGCATAACAAACGATTGGCGCGGTGGCAGTGATGCCTGCATTTCAAGCAACGCCCTCTCCACGACGGCACCAGCCTTGTCGAGAGCGGTCATGAGTTCGGGTGTCCAGGCCCAGATCTGAACCGAACCCGGCAGTGCAGCGCACACTTCTTCGACACCGACAGAAACGATCTGTTCACGCCCGCTGAGGGTCACGATTTCGAGGTCAAACACCCCTGGAGAGTGTTCTGCTGCCTGGAAATACGCCACCCACTCCCCCGCTACCTCAATGACCCACTCGGTCACCGAAGGGGTGCCAGCGCGGATGGCCTTGTGCTCAGAGAGAACGGGGCGCACGTGGTCGCGTTGCGCCGTAACAAGAAACCGGGCTACGTCCACAGAATCCGTTTTGTTGAGCTTGTGGATCCGTGGTGTCATCGGTTCCATGTTAGCGCTCAGCGCCACCCGGGAACGAGGGTTGACGGCCCCCGCGGGCACCAATCGGTGGCATACGACGCACATGACGTCCCGGGCGCTTAACCTTATGCCATGGTTTCAGTCGGACTTGTGCTTGGCGGAGGCGGTGTTACTGGCGCCTCCTTTCATTTTGGAACGCTTCTCGCCCTGGAAATGGCGACGGGTTGGAGTCCAAAGTCAGCGGATGTGATCATCGGTACGTCGTGTGGTTCGTTTGTCGCCGCGATGATCCGCCACGGCCAACTCGACATAGAGACGTTCGTCGGAGAATCCCGGACGCAGAGCGCCATGACCGATCGTCTGCGCTCAAAGGTCTACCGCAAGGCCCGCCCGAGGGGCTTCGGACGGTGGATAAAGTCCGGCATTCTGCCAGCCTTGAAACATCGCCCCGATCTATCCCTCGTCCTCGGAAGCCCCGGGATCTACCGGACCGACGGCCTCGTGGAGTGGGTCGAGGACAGCATTGGAGATGCTGCGGACGGCTGGCCGGAAGCACCAACCGTCATCGTTGCTTACGACCTCAAGACTCGTCAGCGCGCCCCGTTCGGCACTACCGCCCTTCCAGACGTCCCGATCAAGATGGCGGTCGCAGCTTCGAGTGCGGTTCCATTGGTCTTTGACCCCGTGGAGATCGATGGACGCTGGTACGTCGACGGCGGCGTCGCATCGGGTACTAGCGCTGACCTGGTCCTGGCTCATCCCGACCCGCTCGATCTTGTGATCGTCATCGCCCCCCTCGCGTCGGAAACGAAACGTTCCGGGGCCCGCTTCTACGAGTCCATGTTCGATCGTGCCGGCAAGTCGGCATTGGAGGCAGAACTTGAGATGATTCATCACAAGTGGCCAACGACGGATGTCCTGGTTTTACGCCCCGATGAAGACGTTATGAAGGTCACCCGGCCGAACCCGATGGCCATCGGCAATGCGGTGCCGGCATTCCTCACGACACTGGGTTCGATGGATACCGAGCTGGCACGACCCGAGGTATGGTCGATCTTGCGCCGTCACCTCGTGACGGAACCCGTCGCGGACCGCTAGGCGCCGTTGCGGAGCTGAGCGAGGAGTTTGTCCACTGCGTCGGGAAGCGCCGAGGCGTCTCCAGATCCGTCCATCATCGTTGTCATCTGCTCGACCAAGTCGCTGACGGGGTGTGCCGCCGACTCCTCAGCTACCACCGTGATGTCGACCGCTATCTCATCATCCGGGGCCGGAACCTCCGCCGCTGATTCCAGGAGCCGGTCCGCTTGGGCCAGATCGCCGAGCGCCCCGGCCGCCATTCCCTTGAGCAGGGAGACCGTCTGTTGAACAATCCCCTTGAGGTGGTTTACCTCGCGCTCCAGCGCATCTCGTTCCGAGGTAGTTTCCGCGAGCAGTTCATCGGCACCTGCTCGGGTTTCGTTCAGCATCTTGAACGCTGATCGACGTGCGTCAGCGACAATGCGACCCGCTTGCTCATTCGCTGCTGCGAGGACGCCATCTTTGGCCTTCCCAGCAGCAAGGACCGCAGTGCGGAGCGCGTTTTCCTTCGCCTGGATATCGGCGAGCCGCCCGGTGGATGCCTGGAGATCCTCGATCCGGGCTTCCAGTGTCGCAAACCGCTCCGAGGCCAGTTTGAGGAACTCGGTCACGGCCTCCGGATCAAATCCGCGGCGAACGAGTTCAAAGGACTGATCCCCCATTGATTCGGCGGTGATCTCGGACACGTTTGCACCTTTCAACGGTTCGCCGACCACTACTGTGAGTATACGTGACGCCACTCTCGGTAGTCAACCCATGTACGTACACCAGAATATTCATTGGGACGACCGACCTATTGTCCATCGACACAACACTCTGTAGATTGAGTGAAACATCGCAAAAGCACGGTCCGGTCGAAAGATCCATGGGAAGGGGACCTCGGAGGAGCACCATGATCGGCCTGATCGCACGCTGGCAAGCATTCACGGGGACCAACGAGCGGGGCGCAAGCCTCGTCGAATACGCATTGCTCATGGCATTCATCGCAGTGATCGCCGTCGCTGCGATCACGTTCGTCGGGGAACAGAGCCTCTCGAACATCGAACCGCTCACCGAGCAGAGCGTCTGGCGCCCCTAAAGCCATCGTCGGTAACCTAGTGAGACTACGACTCATAGGACCGTCATATGAAAGTTCGTTCGTGCGACCTCTTGCTGGCTGGCGCCAGTGAGGTCGTTTCATCTCCGCCGCATGTGGGACCGCTACGGAACGAGGCCCTGGACCGACTCGTCGTCACTCCTTTCGCCTCCCTAGCGATCGAGTCTGACCGAATCGTTGGCATCGGACCTCACGAGGACATTGCCCGCCAGTTCACCTCAAGTGTCACAGTGGATGTCAGCGGCAAGGTGGTATCCGCCGGCCTCATCGACCCGCACACCCATCTGGTCCATGGAGGCGCCCGGGACGCCGAGTACGAGGCGATCGTGACCGGTGCCTCGCTTGCTGTGTCGCATCTTGGCGGAGGCATCAACAGTACCGTCGCCATGACTCGGTCCGCCTCGGATGCGGAACTGACATTCCGCGCACTCGCCGACCTCGATACGATGCTTGCGCTCGGCACAACAACCATCGAGGCAAAGAGTGGGTACGGGCTGTCTCGAGACCAAGAGCTTCGGCTGTTGCGCGTACTCGCAAACCTCGACCATCCCGTATCGATCGAACGCACCTACCTTGGAGCCCACGTCGTTCCCGCAGAAACCGATCGGCGGAACTTTGTTGATCAAATAATCGCAACGCTTCCCGAGGCTCGCCTCCTGGCTGACTGGTGCGACGTTTTCTGCGACCCCGTGGGTTTCACCGTTCCCGAGACCCGTGCGATTGGCGCCGCGGCCCTCATGCTTGGGTTTCGCATGCGACTCCACGCGGACCAAACCGGGGACATCGCCGGCGCCGCGCTCGCCGCGGAACTCGGTGCGGGTTCCGCGGACCATCTCGACTACATCTCCGACGCGGGCATCGCCGCACTCGCCGCCTCTGACACTGTGGGAGTCGTGCTTCCCACCGTGGCACTCCACATGCTCGAGATCTTCCCGGGACTACTCGACGGACGGACGATCGAACCATCCAAGCCCGACCTCGCAGAACGAGTCCATGCAATGTTGGATGCGGGGGTCGCCCTGGCGTTGTCCACCGACTACAACCCGGGCTCGTCTCCGTGTCTGTCGATGCAACTCGTTATGCAGCTCGCCATGAGGTTCTTTCATCTTTCATACGCTCAGGTCTGGAACATGGCAACCGCCAACGCCGCCCACTCACTTGGCCTCGGGCACGACCGTGGAACTATCGCCCCCGGGATGCGGGCCGACCTTGTCGTGTGGAACGTACCGACTCACGGTCTCGTCATCAATCGCTTCGGCGCTTCCCACGTGGCGCATGTGGTCAAGGACGGCCGAGTTGTCTACTCGGCTACCAGCGCCTGAGCTTCTCGTGCCAGCGCCACTCCGTCTCCGTGGCGGACATGGTTCCCGTCAAGCACCACTGCCTCGCCACCAACGATGGTGTCCGTTACGTCGGCGGCCGTTGCAGAGAAGACCGCCCGGCTAGCCACGTTGCGAGGGTCACCAGTTGTGCGCACTGATTCCATCGAGACCACCGTGATGTCAGCGAGGGCACCGACCTCGATCCGTCCGGTATCCGGCCAGCCGAGGCTGCGAGCACCATTCTCCGTACCCATACGGAGCAGATCCGCGGTGGAATGTGAACCACGTCGGTTCGTAACAAGGCGTTCATGCAGTTCAACAAGTCGCATCTCTTCCAGAATGTCGATCGTCGCTTGGGAGTCGCTGCCGACAGCGATCGCAACACCCGCGGCGATCAACTCGGTGGACGGGCCAATGCCGTCTCCAAGATCCCGTTCTGTTGTGGGACACATGCAAGCGGTCACTCCCCCGGCGCCCAGAGTCGCAAGGTCGTCGGTTTCGAGGTGAGTTGCATGCACCGCCGTGAAGAGGTTTCCGATCGCACCGGCTCTGGCGAGGAGGGCAGTCGGGGTGAGGCCGGTGTGCTCGATACAGGCCGCGTTCTCACGCGGCTGTTCGGAAACGTGGGCGTGGAGAGGCATCGCACGTGAACGGGCGAACGACGCCACGGACGTGATGTCATGTTCGGCCACTGCACGAACACTATGGATGGCGACCGCATGGCGAACCGTGGCGGAGGCCTGTAGACCGGCAATGCGGTCTCGCCACGCACCGACCGAACCGTCACTAAAGCGGCGTTGCACACCACTCACCGGGCGGTCGAACCACCCGCGTAGGTAACAGACGTCGATCAAGGTGAGACGTATTCCGCTTGCGGCGGCGGCCGTCACGAGAGCCTCGCCCATCGCATTGCGGTCGGCATAGGGGGTCCCGTCCGCATCATGGTGGATGTAGTGGAACTCGCCAACCGTGGTAATGCCCGCAAGGACCATCTCGGTGAACACCGCGGTTGCAACCCGTTCGTAGCTCTGCGGCGTGAGGCATTCGGCGAGTCGGTACATTTCGCGTTGCCAGCTCCAGAACGAACCGATGCCGTCGTAGCTCCTACCTCGCAACATCCGATGAAACGCGTGGGAATGTGCGTTTACCAGCCCCGGGATCGCAAGACCATTGCGAACCACATCATCCGCTTGGGGACCAACACCAGTTTGGATCTCTGTGATGCGGCCACCACTCATGACGATGCGGACGTCTGTATGAGGTTCGCCGAGCCACGCCGTGCGCACCCACAAAGCGCCTAACGACATGCCAGCTCCTCCAGGACGGCGGCTAGGGCCTCCACCCCGGCGACACAGTCCTCGTGGGAGGCGTGCTCCTGTGGTGCGTGGCTCACGCCAGTTGGGTTGCGCACATGCAGCATCGCGCTCGGTATTTGCAACCCAAGGACGGCCGCATCATGGCCTGCTGCGGTCGCCAGAGGAAGCGACTCGTGGCCGAGGCGGGCCAGCACACTTTGGGTACGTTCCGACAGGCCACTGTCGAACACGACGGCAGGCGACCACGATTCCTCTTGGAAACCCATACCAACGTTTCGGTCCGCTGCTCGATTTGTTGTTATCTCGCGAATCGCAGCAACCGCTGCATCAACCTCCTCCGCCACGGCACCTCGTGCATCCAACCACGCCGATACGCCGCTGGCGATTGTGTTTGTCGAGTTCGGAGCGACCACGACCCGACCCACGGTGGTACGGACTCGGTCGCCGCCCGCCTCCTCGGCAGCACGGATCCATTCGGCGAGCACGAGCATCGGGTCCGCGCGACCGTCCATGGTCGCCGCACCAGCGTGATCTGCGATTCCGGTAAGTTCGATGCGGTAGCGTCCGTGTGGCCACACGTCACTGATGACACCCACCGCCGCTCCCTGGTCAACAAGACCGCGACCCTGTTCCACGTGCAGCTCCACGTAACACGACAACTGGGCCATCCGTCCAGTGTCCGGACCGATCGTATCTGGATCGAATCCGGCCGCGACCATGGCATCACCGAAGGTTGTTCCCCGAGAATCCGTCCGGGCAAGTACGTCCTGCGGATTTACCGCCCCACTCAACAGACGGGACCCCAGAGTCGGAAGTCCGAACCGGGCACCCTCTTCGCCGGCGAAGGCGATGATGGCGATGGGCGCCAGCGGCTCCGGATACGTTTGTTGCAGATGCTCGACCGCCACGAAAGCCGCAACAACGCCAAGTGCGCCATCGAACGCTCCACCCTTGACCACGGAGTCCAAGTGGCTCCCGGTACCGATGGCACCTGATCTTTCGCGACCCCACCACGCCCACATGTTTGTGTTGCCGTCGGTTTGAACATCGAGGTTGAGCCGTTGCGCCTGGTCACGGAACCACCGGCGGGCAGCCAGCTCCGCAGGGTTGAAAATCAGACGGTCATATCCGGAAACGGGACTCCCCCCGATCTCTCCCAGAGATCCGAACAGGTCCGCAAACCGTCGCTCCATGTCGCTACCGATCATTGCGGTGTCACTTGCGTGGAGATGGAGCCGTGGCGCCCCGTGATCATCTCAGCCATGTGGCCGTCCGCTTTCGGTGCCGTCGCAGCCGACCCGAGATATCCGCATTCCCCTGGGAACCACTGACGTCTACTCCTTGGTTGCGCGTGGCTTTCACACGCCGGTAGGGTCACGGTAGCGTTGACTCAACACGTTCACCATCGAGGATGCCCATGACAACAAACCCTCGCCACGACACGACCCGAGTGATAACTGCGCCCACCGGGCCGCACCTCTCCTGCAAGAGTTGGCTTACCGAAGCCCCCTATCGGATGATCCAGAACAACCTCGATCCGGACGTCGCAGAACGTCCATCCGACCTTGTCGTGTATGGAGGCATCGGACGTGCCGCACGAACGTGGCAAGACTTTGATGCCATCCTCAACGCCCTGCGCGAACTAGAAGCAGACGAGACGTTGCTCATCCAATCTGGAAAACCAGTCGGTGTGTTCCGAACTCACCCCGACGCCCCGCGGGTCCTTCTCGCCAATTCCAACCTTGTTCCCAAGTGGGCGACTTGGGACCACTTCAATGAGCTCGATCGAGCTGGTCTCATGATGTACGGCCAAATGACTGCGGGCAGCTGGATCTACATCGGAGCTCAGGGGATAGTCCAGGGCACCTATGAAACCTTCGTGGAGCTCGCCCGCCAACACTTCCGTGGGAACCCAGCGGGCAAATGGATACTCACGGCCGGTCTCGGTGGCATGGGAGCAGCCCAGCCGCTCGCCGCGACTATGGCCGGTTTCTCGATGCTTGCCATCGAGTGTGACGAATCACGTATCGACTTTCGCCTCAAGACCAAGTACGTCGACCGCAAGACCGCCGATCTCGACACTGCACTCTCGTGGATCAGGGAGTCATGTGCGGCACGGAAACCACTCTCGGTGGCCCTGCTCGGGAACGCGGCAGAGGTCCTCCCCCAGCTTCGAGCCTTGGGTGTCCGTCCCGACCTTGTCACCGACCAAACGTCCGCTCATGATCCGCTCAACGGCTACCTGCCTGCGGGTTGGTCCATCGAGGAATGGCGAGACGAAACAAGCACGAACCCGGAGAAGGTCATCCACGATGCCCGCGAGTCGATAGCGACTCATGTGCGGACGATGCTCGAATGGCACCACGAGGGTGTTCCAACGATCGACTACGGGAACAATATTCGCCAGGAAGCGTTCAACGCCGGGGTGGAGAACGCCTTCGACTTTCCGGGGTTCGTACCGGCGGCGATACGACCACTATTTTGTCGGGGTGTCGGACCGTTCCGCTGGGTGGCGCTCTCGGGTGACCCCGAGGATATCTACAAGACCGATGCCAAGGTAAAGGAGTTGATCCCCGATGATGAGCATCTTCATACCTGGCTCGATCTTGCCCGGGAGCGCATCAAGTTCCAGGGACTCCCGGCCCGCATCTGCTGGGTCGGTTTGGGCGACCGTGACAGGCTCGGCCTCGCTTTCAACGAGATGGTTCGTTCCGGGGAGTTGGCCGCACCGATTGTCATTGGACGTGATCACCTCGATTCTGGTTCGGTAGCGAGTCCGAACCGCGAAACTGAATCCATGCGTGACGGATCTGATGCGGTCGCCGATTGGCCGCTCCTCAATGCACTCCTCAACACTGCCTCCGGTGCCACCTGGGTGTCGATTCACCACGGTGGGGGTGTTGGTATGGGGTACTCGATTCATGCCGGCCAGGTCATTGTGGCTGACGGTACCGACGACGCCGCACGCCGACTGGCGAGAGTGCTGTGGAATGATCCGGCCTCCGGTGTGATGCGTCACGCCGACGCTGGGTACCCGATTGCAAAGTCGGCGGCACGAGAGGCCGACCTCAATCTTCCGGGAATCAAACTCGACTAGCGAAACACCCGCTCCCTCAGCGCAATGGCCCGGTCACACCCTCGGCGGCATCGAGAATCGCTCCGGACAACACCAGCTGCTCGACCGCTGCAAGGTCGGGGGCGAGGAATCGGTCGGGGCCGGCCTCGGCAACATGGTCGCGGATGAGATCCACTGCCCTGGCGGTCGCGGCGGCCGGCTGGATCGGCCGTCGAAAGTCGATCGCGTGTGCGGCTGCGACGAGCTCAATCGCGATGACACGGGCGAGGTTGCCGATGACGGTGCGTAGCTTGCGGGCCGCGGCCCAACCCATGGACACGTGATCTTCCTGGCTCGCCGAGGTCGGTAGTGTGTCGGCGGACGCCGGGACTGCGAGGCGCCTATTCACAGCAACGATCGCCGCCGCGGTGTAGTGGGCGATCATCAGTCCCGAGTTCACACCGGCATCCGGTGCCAGAAATGCGGGAAGACCCTCGGAGCGTGTCACATCCAACATGCGGTCAAGTCGGCGCTCTGCAAGTGCCGACACGTCGGCGAGCGCTATCGCGAGGAAGTCGCAGGCGTACCCAAGTGGTGCGCCATGGAAGTTACCGCACGACTCGATCCGACCGTCGTCGAGCACCACCGGATTGTCTATTGCTGACAGCAACTCACGTTCGGCGGTCGTGCGCGCAAACGCCAGCGTATCGCGCGCTGCTCCCATCACCTGTGGTGTGCAACGCACCGAGTACGCATCCTGAACCCGGGGGTCGTTGTGACGGTGTGATGCCACGATTGGCGAGTCCGCCAGCAGCGTCATGAGATTCGCCGCCGAATCGGATTGCCCGACCTGGGGACGCAGTACCTGGAGCTCTCTCGCAAATGGCCGGGTCGTCCCGAGCAAACCTTCGACTGTCATCGCGGCGGCGATTTCGCCAGTCTTGAGGAGCATTTCGATGTCTGTGATGGCCATCACCAGCATGCCGAGGATCCCATCCGTTCCATTGATCAACGCAAGACCATCCTTGGCGCCGAGCTCGACCGGGTCGCGACCAATGCGGCGGAGCGCGTCGGCCCCCGGTTCCGTCCCTTGCGCTGTGTGCGCAAGACCCTCACCGATCAGCACGGTTGCTGCATGAGCCAGTGGAGCAAGGTCTCCCGACGCTCCAAGAGAGCCGTATTCCGGCACAACCGGGAACACGTCGGCGTTCAGCAGGGCCACGATCTGTTCGACAACACCGAGACTCACTCCCGAGTATCCGCGGCACAAGGTGCGTGCACGCAAGAACATCATCGCGCGCACAACCTCGCGTTCGACGGGAGCCCCCATACCCGCGGCGTGCGACAACAGCAGGGATCTCTGGAGTTCGGCTCTCTTTTCGGCTGGGATGAGGGTGTGGGCGAGAGCGCCAAACCCGGTGGTGACACCGTAGACGGGCTCTCCCCGCTCGACCATGTCATCGATTCTCTGTCTTGATGCAAGGATGGATGCGATGGCATCGTTGCTGAGTTCAACTGTTGCGTGGCCGCGCGCAACCCCCAGGACGTCGGCGAACGAAGCACCGCTGTTCGTGAGTTCGACTACCGATGCAGACATGGTCGCATCCTATCGCCTCTTGTTGCCGTCAATGCTCAACAACGGCTACCTCGTCAGCCTCGGCAACCCGTGGGGCAACGATCCTGAACAGGATTGGTGAAAGTGCTGCTGTCAGTGCGGCGAGCAGGATTATTCCGGCCGAGGTGCCCTCGTCGATGATCCCGAGCTCGCTCCCTACCTCCTCCACAGCAATGAGTAGACCGAGGCCTGGCCAAAGGAGGAAACCGGACGCCAACACCTCGCGCACACTGAAACCGCGAAAGAACAAAACCGTTGATGCAAGCACCTTTACAAGGATCGACGCCGCGACGAGCCTTGCGGTATTGCTCCACACACCGGGCTCGCTCATCACTCCGAGGTTGAACTCGATGCCGATGTTGATGAAGAAGATCGGGATGAGGAAACCATAGGAAAACCCGAAGAGCTTCTGATCCAGCGACCCTCGCTCTCGAAACACCATCGCAAACACGGCGCCAGCGAGAAAGGCTCCGAGGATCGCCTCGATCCCGAAAGCACCGGCTAGCCCGACGAATACCAACATCAGGGCCAGCGAAGCGCGGATCCCCATCTCCGCCGGGTCGTGCTCCCCGAAGAGTCTCTCGAATCTCTCCGGATACCACCAGGCGGCACGTTTAAGAATCAACAACGAGACCGCGGCAATGGCAAAGAACGTGGGCACATACAGCAGTTCCAGCCCGATACCCTGCTGCTTCACCAACGCGTAGATGGCGACCCCGGTGAGCGTCAACAGATCAGCGAGAAGCGCGGTGAGCAGTATCGCCTGCCCCAGCTTCGATGGACCATGCCCCGTTTCGCGCAGTGTCGGCACGACAATCCCCACCGAGGTTGTCGCAAGTAGCAGCATCACGAACACCGGGTCGTCGAAACCAAGCAGCCGACCGACGATAAACGAAGTGACGAGGGTGGTTGCAAACACGCCAGCGGCCCAGAACACCTGGCGCGGGCCTTGCCGTTCGATCGCACCAACGTCGATCTCGAACCCGGACAAGAACATGAGCAGTAGGAAGCCGATCTCGCCGAGTTGCTGAATGAGTTCCGGTGACTCTCCCACGATCATGAGGAGGGGGCCGATTGCCAGGCCAAAGAGGATCTCGAGAACGACCGCAGGCATCCTGATGCGGCTGCCGATGAGCGGAATCACGAACGCGGCAGCGGCGATGAGGATCAGCGTTTGTGAACCGGTTGCTTGCACGAAGCAGTCTCCCGCATCGACAGATTGGCATGCAGACTGTGAGCAACCCTACCTGTCGGATCGCACCGTCGCAGCGTTCCCGATCCGCATGGTCATCGTCGCACCAGTGCAACTCCGTCATAACCACGGATCACGAATGTCGGATGACGGACGGGGCTGGCGGCGAGTTCCATGTCTGGAAAGTGACTCACCAGAGCTTCGAGACCGACCTCGAGTTCGAGACGAGCGAGCGGCGCACCGATACATCGGTGGATTCCGCCACCGAACCCGATGTGCTGACTATCGCCGCGAGCCGCGACGAAGTCGTCGGGACGATCGAACCGTCGGGGGTCCCGATTCGCCGACCCAAAGAGAAGACCAACCTTGTCCCCGAGACCAAATGACGTACCGGCAATCTCCACGCCGTCCTCAAGTACCCACCGCTCGAAGAGGTGGAGCGGTGCATCCCAGCGAATCATTTCCTCGATCGCAACGCGGGCCGGAACCTCCCCGGTTACGACCCGCTGCCATTCCTCGGGATGTCGCAGAAAAGCAACGATGCCATTCCCCATCGTGTTGACCGTCGCCTCGTGTCCCGCATTGAGCAGAACGATGACAGTCGAAACCAGCTCCTCTTCGGTAAGCCGCTCCCCATCCACCTCCGCGAGAATGAGAGACGATATGAGGTCTCCGCGCGGCTCCGAAGCGCGACGCTCGATGAAATCGCGTACGTACGTGTCGAATTCGGCAGCGGCAGTGGATGCGGCCGCTGCCTGCTCGTCGCTCGTCGCCAACTCGTACATCTTCACCATGGCATGGGACCACTGGATCAGTTGGGGACCATCCTCAAGTGGGACCCCGAGCAGCGAGGCTATGAGCTGTACCGAATATGGCTGCGCAAAATCGGCAAGCAACTCCATCGTCCCCTGAGCAGCGAGCGGGGCGAGGATCTGGTCGGCGAGCCGTCTGGCCGGGTTACGGAGTTTCTCCACCGTCCGGCTCGTGAAAGCGTGGGTAATGAGCTTGCGAATACGCGTGTGGTCCGGGGGTTCGAGTTCAAGAAGGGACCACTTCTCGACATTCCAGAACGGAACCCAGCGATCGTCGCGGGGAGCCAGTCCGATTTCGGCCCGAGACACTACGTGGTCATGAACGCGGCCGAGGCGGCGATCAACGAGAGCGACCCTGACATCATTAAAGCGGGTGACCAGGTGCAACTTTGAGCGGTCGTCATAGAAGATTCGAGTCGTTTCGCGCAGCAGATTCAGCGCGGGATAGGGGTCCGCAATGAAACCCGGGTCGGTGGGGTCGAAGCCAATCGTCATGATTGAGAGAGAGTACCGGTGCAACGGCGGGTCCGTCAGCGACACCCTTTCCTCAGTCGGTAAGGCCTGGGAACCAAGTCTTGGACCTGTAACGTCCAACGGATATGACACACACATCACGGTCCGGGCTGTCGGGCATCCTCGCAGCCCTTCTAATCGCAACAATTCTCTTGTTCCTTGGCACACCCCAGGCCCAGGCATGTTCATGTCTCGCACCCGACCCGGCGCGCGGTATTGCAACCGCCAACGCGGCGTTCGTTGGCGAGATCGTGGACGTAGCCACAATCGGCGAATCGGAGTTTGGCATCGTCAACGCATTCACGTTCTCGGTGATCGAGTGGGCGAAAGCTGACCTGGGCGATGTCGTGACTGTCACCAGCGCCGGCGACAGCGCTGCATGCGGTCTGGCCGGACGTCCCGGAGACATCATGGGAATCCTGACATCTCCCGGCGAGACCGGGCAGCTCACCACGGGTTTGTGCCAAACGGTCGACCCGGAAGCGCTGCTCGGAGTCATCGACGACAGTGACCCAACCACCTCGGTCCCCCCGATCACCGTGGACGAGCTGGAGGGTTTCGTCGCTGATGTCCCCCTCGGCGACGGCCCACTGTTCGAAGACCCTGAAGCCCCGCCGACAGCTTTCCCGCAGACACCTCGGCCTTCGGAGATCCCAGTCTCCACGGGAGGCATCTCACCGGTCGCCGTGATCGGCGGGCTTCTCGGCCTCGGTGGGGCATCGCTGTACCTGCTCGATCGACGACGCAAGATAACCGACAACAAGCACATCTGGTAGCCGGATCACGCCGGTGTCATGTCTGTCGACATGCGTGTTGTGCGCCCGTCGGTGTGCCAACAATGGCGAGTGCCGACGAACGGTCAGGCCACCTCGAAGAGACCAGCCGCACCCATGCCTCCGCCGACACACATCGTGGCTATTCCGTAGCGGCCTCCGGTACGTTTGAGGTGTCGCAAGAGCTGGCCAACCATGCGCGAACCAGTCATTCCGTATGGATGGCCAATGGAGATCGAGCCGCCGAGCGGGTTGAGCTTCTCGTCGGGAATGCCAAGTTCGCGTTGGCAGTACAGCACCTGGGATGCGAATGCCTCATTGAGTTCGATAATGTCGATATCGTCAAGGGTGAGTCCCGCTTTCCCCAGGAGTTTCGGGACCGCGTACACCGGGCCGATGCCCATCTCATCCGGATCGACACCGGCAACCTGGAACCCCTTGAAGGTTCCCAAAACGTCGAGCCCAAGATTCGCCGCGTTGGAAGCCGAGGTCAACACGGTCGCCGAGGCGCCATCCGAGAACTGCGATGCATTGCCGGCAGTTACCGAACCATCTTCCGCAAAGACGGGCTTGAGTCCACTGAGTCCTTCGACGGTCGTGCCGGGACGGTTGCACTCATCCTTGGCGACGACAACACCATCCTCGGTACCAAACGATCCGTCTTCGAGCTTGATACCTCGCGTCACTGTCATCGGTGCAATGCAGTCGTCGAAGAGACCCTTCTCCTGGCCCTCTGCAACCCGAGCCTGTGACTGTGCGGCATATTCGTCCTGGGCCCGACGGCTGATGCCGTACCGTTTGGCAACCACTTCAGCGGTCTCACCCATGCTCATATACGCATCCGGCCACGTCTCGAGGAGCGCCTGGTTGTGCAGATCGGAGACGCGGAGTTTGTCGTTCTGGACGAGGGAGATCGACTCGGTTCCTCCAGCAATCACCGCCGTGACACTTCCAACCTGGATACTGTGGGCAGCCATGGCGATCGTCTGGAGCCCGGACGAACAGAACCGGTTGACCGTGACCCCGGGGACACTTGAGGGGAGCCCCGAGCGCAGTGCCGCAATCCGACCAACGTTGTGGCCCGACGGTCCCTCTGGCAGGCCACATCCGATGAGAACATCGGCGATGTCGCCGTCGGCTATTTGGGGAACAGCGTCGAGTGCAGCACGAATCGCATGGGCGGCGAGGTCGTCCGGCCTCGTCATGTTGAACGACCCTCGGTACGACTTGCCAAGAGCGGTTCGTTTGCTCGAGACGATGACGGCTTCCTGCATGTGATCTCCTCGTTCGGTGCCAGGAGACTACCGCAACGCTCGTCACTTCAGTCACGCCAGGCCCGGTCGGATACCTGTCGCGTACGTCGCAATTGCAGTGGTGCACGTCGCCCGATACGCTAAGTTCGTTATTCGCACCCAGAGGTACAATCATGCCCGACCAACCACCGACCCCGCTCCGAGCGGTCACCTCTCAGACCTGCGCAGTTTCCGCCGCCGTCGACATCATCGGCGACCGCTGGTCGTTGCTGATCCTGCGGGAGGTGTTCTTTGGTGTGCGACGGTTTGAGGATTTCCGCAGCGGACTGGGCATTTCGCGTTCGGTCCTGACCGCACGCCTCGAAACGCTGGTAGCGGCAGGGGTGCTGCGCCGCACACCGTATAGGTTGGGCGACGACCGCACGCGGTTCGAATACATGCCGACACGCGCTGGTGTCGAACTGCTTCCATCGGTGGTCGCGTTGATGCGGTGGGGAGCCAAACACGCCATGTCAACACCACCTATCTTTTCCACGCGCCATGCCGGCTGTGGTGCAGACGTCGATGCGGTTCTGCGCTGTCGTGCCGGACATCTGGTCACGCCCGCGGACATGGAGGCTCACGCAACGGAGTTCTCCTCGACAGGAGGCGTAGCATGACGCCGCAGCCATTCGACTTCTCGGCCGCCTCCGCGATTGACCAGATCGCTGTCGATCGCTGGGCCGCGAGTTTCGTCACCGGATGGGACCTCGGCGGGATTCCCAACGGCGGGTATCAGCTCGCCGTCGCGACCCGGGTCGCCCTCGCAGCGAGCGGCCATCCCGACCCTCTATCGATGCACGGGGTCTACCTACACAAGGCGAACAACGGCCCGGTGGAGGCCGTGACGACGATGCTGAAGACCGGTGAACGCCAGGCTGCTCTCCACGTCTCCCTGATCCAGAACGACACGATCGTGACCGAGGTCACTGCGCTCGTTGGGTCCCTTGAGACCGCTACCAAACAGTTGCTCTGGGGGAACGCCGTTCCCCCAGACCTGCCGGAGCCGGACGCATGCACACGGTTGGTGCATACACCCCCGGGTTTGTTTCCCCCACCCATTGTCAACGAAGTGGACGTTCGCCTGCACCCGGACGACTACGACCAGATCGGAGAACGGGCATCCGGGTCTCCACAGTTCCGCGGCTGGGTCCGATACAAGGATCAACACGAGATGAATGCGATCCGAACGATGGTCGCGGCCGACGTATTCCCACCGCCGATACTGAACAGCGGGATTCCCCTCGGCTGGGTACCGACGATGACGTTGACTGTCCAGATGAGAAAACGACCGACGACCGCATGGCTCGCCGGGCGTTTCGAAACAACCGTCGCCAATGGCCCATACCTCGCGGAGAACGGCGAGCTGTGGGACGAGGCCGGGGAGCTCGTCGCAACCGTACAGCAGCTCGCCGCGCTACCCAGGCGGTAACCCCACCCCCTCTCGCGATAGCCGGGAGACATTGACGCGGTGGGGCAGCTGCCGATCAGTGCAGTGGATGCTCGAGGCCGAGTTCCATATGGAGTCCATCGATCAATGCGTGGCGGTCTTCACCGCGGCGCCAGTCGTCAGGGAGTTCCTCCAACGTAGCCTCACGGTCGTGACCAACCGACGCGGTGGCGGCCTCAGCCCGGTGATCTCCACGTCTTCATCCTCACCGCGTCCGGTCGGCGACGGGGTCATACCCATATACGTAGCGACGACATCCGAGTGCTCCGGGAGAGCGGAATGACGTGTCTACATGTGTACCGATTCACTCAAGATTCACCCCGAAGACACCGAGCCGTAGGGCCGAAAACCGGGAAAATACGGATTGACGATCCGGATGGCCGTTTCTCGGCTACACTACCTGAGCACAGGGTGCGCCTGATGCGCACAACGTCCACTCCTCCCCTTGTCCCGTCCGGAAGAGTAAACGCTCGACTTGTCGGTTCTCGAAGACGCTTCACGCGTCGACTCCCGATTGCAGTCTGGCGGGGTGTCATGTCTCGACGGTTCATCGCTCAGAAGGAGCACATTGATGTCCAGCAACCTTTACGTGGGGAATCTCACGTTCAATACCACATCCGGCGATCTTGAGACGCTGTTCGGCGAGTACGGCGACGTACGCAAGGCTCAGGTCATTACCGACCGCGACACCGGCCGCTCACGCGGATTCGGTTTCGTCGAGATGGGTTCGTCAGACGAAGCCGAGGCCGCTATCAACGCCCTCAACGGCTCAAGCGTCGATGGACGTGATCTTACCGTGAACGTCGCCAAAGAACGTTCACGCTGAACCAGTTTCCACTCAACTACGGTTGGGTGAAGACGAAGGCCGGTTGAGGAGACTCTCTCCGATCCGGTCACAAAAGAATGGGTTCCCCGTCCACCGCGACGGGGAACCCATTCTTTTTATTACCCACGACTCCCCCGTCATCCATGGCCTGTCAAACGATCTCCGACGGGCGGGACGCCTCCGAGGCGTGACCCTGCTCACGATGGGCGGCGATCTGTGCGGCGAGAGCGGGGAAGCTGGGCGATATTTCGAAGTCGTAGCCGTCCCAAAAACCATCGCGCAGGGGGTCATACCGTCGTGGCCGCACCCTTTCGGGGTTCATCGCAAGGGCCCGCATTCGTGCCTCTATCGATGCCATCTCGGCGCGGGCCTCCGAGGGCGGAATCGGGTCCAGGACATCCATCTCCACCGATTGCCCGAACCGCAACAGTGGTGAGAACGGGTGCTCCCATACGCGGTGGCCGCCGGTCAGGACTACCGGCAGGATTGGTCGGTCGAGACGTTCGGCGAGCCAAAAGGCTCCGGGCTTGAAAGCGAGTTCGATGCCAAGGATTGAACCCTGGGGGAATACCACAAGATTGTCGCCGCGCTCAAACACGCCACCGCTCTTGTGAACAAGATCACGAAAGTCACCGTGCTCGGGATCAACTATGAGTTGGTCGGTGCCCTCCAGGTAGCGGCCGAGCGTTCTCCACTCAGCCAGCTCGGCCCGTGCCATCCAGGTGAGGTTCAGCGGAAGGTGGAGAAGAGCCACCGGATCCGCAAAGGCCTCGTGAAGAGGGGCAATGACGTAACGCGTGTCCGGCTCGATGTGCTCCAGGCCTCGAATCGTCAGGTCAATGCGGAGCGCCGAGACCACGTGACGCGCCCAGCGCCGTTCCCTGTGGTGCAAGGTCGAACAGTCTGCCCTCCTCCCCGCCGACACGACGTGGCGCGCAGCAGGGCCCAAGAGGCGGGCTGCCGCGATTGCAGCTCGGGGGAGCAACGTTCGGTGCTCCACGGACATCCGACCGCCGGGAAGGGGAATCCCCCGCTCGGCAGTTCCGTCGCGCGCTCCCGGTGCTGCCCCACCTGAAGACGAAGAATTGGTCACGCAAGTTGTAACTCTACAGCGGCGGGTTGTGTTCCCGCCTCCGCTCCAGGGTGGGTCTCGGAGACAAACCTTCCCGACCCACGGCGGTGCGGGCCAACGGTCCCCACCGAACAGATTCGGGTCGTGCCAGCTGCGATGCAATACCGGCTCTGGTATCCACCGGGCCCGGTCTGGGTGGTCGTCGGTCCCCCTGGACACGATCGAAAACCACACCAATGCCCCGGTCCGTCTACGGTGGTCCCATGAGTGATAGTCCCGCAGAGTCAGCATCCGTGTTCGATACGGTCGCGACCACCACGGCGCCGAAGAAACGCAAACTCGGAAAGAAGTTCTACGAGTCCGAGCTTGAGCGACTCCAGGTAGAGCTCGTCAAACTGCAGAGCTACGTCAAGACCGAGGGTCTCAAGGTCGTCGTGCTGTTCGAGGGGCGTGACGCAGCTGGCAAGGGCGGAGTCATCAAACGCATCACCGAACGTTTGAACCCACGCATCTGTCGGGTGGAGGCGCTCGGCACCCCGACGTCCGAGCAAAAGACCCAGTGGTGGTTCCAGCGATACGTCAACTATCTACCGGCGGCCGGGGAAATAGTGCTCTTCGACCGCTCCTGGTACAACCGAGCGCTCGTGGAGCCCGTGATGGGGTTCTGCACCGACGAGGAGTACAAAGAGTTTCTGCGGACCTGTCCCGAGTTTGAGCGCATGCTGGTCCGCAGCGGAATCATTCTCATCAAATACTGGTTCTCGGTAAGCGACGAGGAACAGGAACGTCGTTTCCAGGGCCGTATCAAAGACACAACGAAGCGGTGGAAACTCAGCCCGATGGACCTTGAGTCTCGGTCGCGGTGGGTGGAGTATTCCAGAGCCAAAGACATAATGTTCGACCATACGGACATCAAACAGGCACCCTGGTACGTGGTAAACGCCGAGGACAAGAAACGAGCTCGCCTCAACTGCATCAGTCATCTGCTGACCACGATCCCCTACGAGGACCGCACGCTCGGCCCCATCGAGCTGCCACCACGCCAGGAAGATTCGGGGTACATTCGCCCGCCAATCTCCGAGCAGACCTTCGTCCCGGAAATCTACTGAACGACAGCCGCTGCCCCGTCCTGTGTTCTGTTCTGCCGTCAGCTGGCGAAAATCAAGGCCCTACCCACGAAGTGTCCGTGGACACGCCACGGGGTCCGCCCATCATCGGAGCCAGTCACACGGGGCCAAGGTGAGAGCTAGCTCGCGGCCATGGGCGCACCGACTTGAGCCATGTGAGTCAGCTCGTCTCGGCCTTCGGGGTAAGACGTTCGATGAGGCGTCGGCGTGCGCTGTCATCGCAGAACACGGTGAGCGCGTCGCCGGGTAACAACTCCACATCTCCCGATGCGACAAGTAGCTGGCTACCGCGATGCACGGACACGACGATGCAGCCCTCCGGCCAGGAAACCTCGCGAATCTTGCGCCCTGCGGCTACCGACCCACGCGGGATCTCAAACTCGAAGTACCGGGTTGATTCGGACATGCGTGTCGCCACCCGTTCCGGTAGCTGGTCGGATCGTGCCGCGGTTCCGAGGGCGAGATGGTACGCCGCAATCGCATCATCGCGCCGGAACATCGCTTCGATTTTGTCCGGATCGTGTCGATCCACGACAGGCAACCGCCCGACACCGAGGACCGCCATTCTCTCCAATGCCTCCGACACCGGCAGGTCGAACGACACGGTCACGGGGTGCGGCGTCATTGCCTCGGCTGCCGTGATGCTGTCGGAAGCTCCGCCGAGCCGGATTATGTCCGACTCCGCAACGATACCCACAAGCTTGCCACCGTCGTCGACCACCGCCGCCCCGTTGATTCGGTTGTGCCGCAACACCCCCTCGACGTTGGTGAGCGAGTCCTCTGGGGAGACAACGATCGGTTCGCCGAGCGCCAGGTCGCCGACCGTCACCGTTGCCAGCAGGTCAACGTGATCACTTGGCGCGGTGTGTATTCCCAAACGAGCAAGGGGCGCCGTGTACGCGCTCTCGGGATGGAGACGGTTCGTAATGACGGTGGCAATAGCGACCGCGACCATGAGTGGCAATACAAGCCCGTAATCACCGGTGATCTCGAACACGATCAGAATCGACGTGAACGATGCGCGCGAGACACCCGCGAACACGGCCGCCATTCCGACGAGCGCAAACGCACCGGGGTCGAGCGACGAAGCCGTCCACAGGGGGTCGGCAACCGTGGCGAACGCAGCCCCCGCCATTGCGCCCGCAAAGAGGCTTGGCATAAAGATCCCACCGGCACCCTTACCCCCAAGCGTCAACGACGTGGCGAGCAGCTTTGCGACCCCGAGCAACGCGAACACCCACCAGGTCCGCGAAACGTCCTGTCGCAGCACCTCGCCGATGAACTGTTGA
Source organism: Actinomycetota bacterium (assembly GCA_013151445.1). GTDB lineage: Bacteria > Actinomycetota > Acidimicrobiia > Spongiisociales > UBA5794 > BMS3BBIN02. The sequence continues at coordinate 17,906 of JAADIG010000031.1, read as the reverse complement.
CCGGTGCCAAGGACCTCCGGGGCGAAAAAGCCTATGGCCGCAACACTCAGTCCAAACGCGAGAGGTCGCGTCCACGCGGGGACCCGTTCGGGGAACAAACTGGACCACTCAAGAAGTTCAATAAATAGAATCGCCAGGCCAACAGCGACCAGCCCCAGCACTGCATAGAGGACAAGCTCAGCGGGGTTGTCCAGTGCGTACGGCGACACCTGGAACGTCAGATCGTTGCCGATTAGCGAGTGTGAGACGACCGCACCGGCAACCGATGCAATGGCGATCGTATGCAGATGTCGGATCGAGAGGTCGCGAAGGATGACTTCCATTGCAAAGAACATCCCGGCGATCGGAGCATTGAATGTTGCTGCGATCCCCGCGCCTGCACCCGCCGCAACGAGCGCACGGGTCTCGACCTCCCCCAACCGTGACAACTTGCCGACGTATGAGCCGATGCCTGCACCAATCTGAGCGATCGAACCCTCGCGTCCCGCCGAACCGCCCACTCCGATCGTGAGGGCGGTCGCGATCGTCTTCAACGCGGGGATTCGGGGCGCAATATTCCCACCCTGCAACGTCAGCGATGTGAGAATCTGCGGGACCCCGTGTCCCGCTGCCTCTGGTGCCCACCTCGATGTCACCAACCATGCCAGCCAGATTCCGACGGGTATGACGATGAACACCCACGACTGTGTCAGAGACCCAATGTCGGAGAGTTCCTCCACGACATTGGATACAACGCGCAGCGCATAGATCAGTGCCGCTGCTCCGACGCCGGCTCCGACGCCGATACCGAGTGCGAGTGTCATGAGCCACCCCTTGCTCGAAGGGTAAGCCCACCGAGCAATTGTCTGGTGTCCCATCCGCACAGGCTACAACTCTTTCGCTGGCGCCTGCTCTACAATCCCTACGGCGCCTTGACCTCGATTGGATACCATGTCGGGAAACACATCAGCTTCTCTCAAGAAACCGGGCTATCTCGCAGCTAGCTCACTCGGAGCGCTTGGCGTCGTCTACGGCGACATTGGGACGAGTCCCCTGTACGCCATCCGAGAATCGTTCGGCGAGTATGGCCTGGAGGTGGCGCGAGAGAATGTCCTTGGTGTGCTATCCCTCATCTTCTGGTCCCTGCTTATCGTCATATCGATAAAATATCTCCTGGTGGTTATGAGGGCAGACAACCACGGCGAGGGGGGAATCCTCGCGCTGACGGCCCTGGTGAATGTCCGCGACCCGACCGTAAAGTCCGGTCGCTGGTTCCTGATAATCGTCGGGCTGTTTGGTACGGCACTGCTGTACGGAGACGGCATGATCACACCGGCGATTTCGGTGCTGTCCGCCGTAGAGGGAATCCAGATCGCCACACCTGTCCTCGAACCGTACGTGATCCCCATCTCGGTGATCATACTTATTGGCCTGTTCAGCATCCAGCGACACGGCACGGGAGCCGTCGGTCGTATCTTCGGTCCCGTTATGATTGTGTGGTTCCTCACGCTGGCGACTCTCGGGCTCAGCCAGATCGTTGGGAATCCAGGCGTGCTCGCCGCGATAAACCCGATTCACGGAATCAGCTTCTTTCTCCGCAACGGCTTCGGCGGGTTCCTGGCACTCGGGTCGGTATTCCTTGTCGTAACCGGCAGTGAGGCGCTCTACGCAGACATGGGTCACTTCGGTAAGAAACCGATCCAAATCACCTGGTACGCCTTGGTCTTCCCCGCTCTCGTGCTGACGTACTTCGGTCAGGGGGCGTTCATCATCGCAAATCCCGAAGCTGTGCGAAACCCGTTCTACCTGATGGCCCCGAGCTGGGCGATCTGGCCCCTGGTTCTTCTCGCCACGTTCGCCACCATCATTGCCTCCCAGGCACTGATCTCGGGAGCGTTCTCGCTGACAATGCAGGCGGTGCAGCTCGGATATCTCCCCCGGTTTCGTATCCTCCACACGTCGGCCACCGAACACGGCCAGGTGTACATACCTGCCATCAACTGGATGCTTATGGTGGCGGCCGTTGGCCTCGTCCTCGGGTTCAGAACGTCGACCGCTCTCGCTGGCGCCTATGGAATTGCCGTGTCCACCACGATGGTCGTAACTACTGCGTTGATATTTGTGGTGATGCGCGAGCGTTGGGAATGGGCAACTTCCGCAGCCATCGCCATCACCGCGGGTTTCCTTGTCGCGGACCTCGCGTACTTCGGTGCGAACCTCTACAAGATTCCCGATGGGGGTTGGTTCCCGATCCTCGTCGCTGGTGTGATTTTTACGACCATGACTACCTGGAAGAAGGGTCGTCAGCTCGTCGCTACCAGAATGCAGATCGGTCGCCTCCCCCTGAAACACTTCATCGACTCAATCGATGATCTCGAGGTACCCAGAGTTCCCGGTACCGCGATCTATATGTTCTCCCGCCCGGGCGCCACGCCCCCGGCACTTCTGGCCAACATGCGTCACAACGGTGTCCTCCACGAACGTGTTGTTGTGCTGTCAGTGTTGACGACCACCGAGCCCCGCGTCCCCGCCGCCCGACGCACCGAGGTAACCCACCTCGACAAGAGCTTCTTCCAGGTAGTCCTGCGGTTCGGATTCATGGAGGAACCGAACGTCCCTGTGGCGTTGACGAGCATCATCCGGAAGGACTTCGAGTTCGAGCCGGACGACACCGTATGGATCCTGGGCCGCGAAACCGTGCTCGCCACCGAACTTCCCGGTATGTTGATGTGGCGGGAACGTCTCTTCGCTGTCATGACCCGGAACGCAACACCGGCTACGCGCTACTTCCATCTTCCGGTGAAGAGCTCACTCGAGATCGGCGTTCAGGTCGAGATCTAGGCCTGTCCGACACCGGAAGCAGTACTGGCATCATGACGGGGGTGACACCCACCGTGTGTTATCGGCACTGGCCGAGCCAGAACATTTCGTTGTCGACGAGAGCGAACCCGCCCTCCCCGTCGAAACTCTGTCCCTGGAATACAAAACTCACAGGAGCGGCGAAGGCATCGGGGATGGTGCCGGTTCCCGCTGGTGTCGTAAAGGATTGGTCCCGGGGTCCCTCCACCGGACCCGACAGTTCGTAGTTGCCAAGCAGAAGAACTTCGCCCTCAATCCACGACCGGCATAGTGCGGGTCCAAAACCACCCACCACCGCCGGGTGCAAGCGGTCGAACAGGAATTCGACATCGCCCACCGCTATCGCCGCCGCAAATGCGAGGACAAACTCCTCAACGGTCTCGGCCGGAGCGGTTGGCTCCACCGCGGTCGATGTTGTGGTTGTGGTCGGAGATGTGGTTGTGGTCGGAGATGTCGTCACGACCGGCGGGGTGGGAACAACGGTCGTCAGTGCCAGGGTTGATGTCGTCGTCGTGGGCGCAGCCGGTGCGGCACTGGTCGTCGGAGCGACAGCAGTACTCGTCGATGAGTCTGCAACGGATGCCGAAACCGCCGCGACCGATTCGTCCGGGTCAGCGGAACCGGCAGCATCCACGATCCCAAAAAGAATCATCGCGATACCGACACCGATGAGACCCATAGCGAGTCTGGATTTGGTCATGTGGTCTCCCGCTCGTCAGGTCATCTCGCGCTCGTCAGGTCACAGAGCAGCCGCGGTCCTGTTGCGGGCACAGTACCCGGCACCACGAACGCAACCAACCAACCAACCAACCAACCAACCGTGCCATGGCCTTGCACTTGGTCGTGTCAGGACGACTCGGTCGGGAATCCCAGCTCACGCCATGCGAGAGTCCCGCCGTTGATACTGCGCACGTCCTTGTAACCGAGACTCGTTAGGAACAGCACCGCCGGGAGCGAAATGTTCCCCCGTTCGCAGATTGTGAGCACGGGCGCATCCTTGTCATCGGGAAGTTCCGACGCCCTCGTGGCAAGATCGTGGAGAGGAACGTTGGTCGCTCCGACCACATGGGACTTCGCAAAACCATCCTCGTTGCGCACATCGAGGACAAATGGCCGATCGGCCTGCCACAAAGCGTGGGCGGTATCGGTAGCAACGGTCAGATCGGTATTCGCCCGCACGTTTTCCACCATGCCGTCCAACAGCACTTCCTGTTTGCCCTTCACTGGCGCGGGAGCGGAACCGAGGCCCGCGAGGTGTTTCACAACCGACGACGCATATTTGAAGATGCTGTCGGGGAAGATGACGACTACGAGGTTGCCCGGCTCGTCTGGGATCTGCTTAAACGCACCGGCAAGCGCCATCCCCGAACTCGGACCAGCGGTGATGCTCTCTTCACGGTTGAGACGAAGGCAAAGCTCGAACGCCTCCGAGTTCTGGATCTCAACCAACCCGTCGTATTCGTCGGGTGAAAAAAACTCTGTTTGCGGAAGCTGACGAATGCTACGCACCCCGGGAATGTCGTGACCCTCGTTGGGATGGACACCAACCACGTTCACGTCTGGGTTCTGCTCGCGTAGGTACCGACTCACGCCGGTGATCGTCCCACAGGTACCGAGACCGGCAACAAAGTGGGTGACGGCACCCCGAGTCTGACGCCAGATTTCGGGTCCGGTCGTTTTGTAGTGGGCGTCGGGGTTCGATCGGTTCGTGTACTGGTTGAGCATATGGAACTCGGGTCGGGCGCCGATCTCCAGAGCTGTCGCGATCGCACCTTCCGGGGCCCCGGGTGCCGGACAGAGGTCGTCGTCGAGCTCCAACACGTCGGCACCGAAAAATCGCAGCATGGTCCGTTTCTCCAGCGGAATCTGGTTCGACACCGGTGTGGTCAACGAATACCCGCGTGCGTTGGCGATCATTGCGAGTCCCAAACCGGTGTTGCCGGATGTGGGTTCCACCAGTTCCTGCGACTCGCCGATCGCGGCGCTCTCTTCGGCGTCGTTCACCATGTTGAACGCAACCCGGTCCTTTACTGCACCAAATGGGTTGTACCACTCCAGCTTGGCGTATACCTGGGTGTGTTCAAACGGTGTCACATGAGTAATGCGCACGAGTGGCGTCGGATTATCAACATTTGATAGCAGCCCAAGAATCGAGTCATAGGTGCGGAGAGAATGGTCGTTCAACGCGCGGCGCCTCCAGTAGCGGTGCGCCATTGTATGTCGTCGGGAGCGTCTGCATGACGACCGGCCCGTGTCGCGACCAGATTTGGGAGAACACCTCGCGACGCCCTGGTCGAGGAAGGAACACCGAGCGGTACACCGCCCGAGCACCCTTGACTTCGAACGGATGTTAGGTATAACATCTGTTACATACAGCATATGCTATCCGTAGAGGAGAACCCGTGCAGCGCTTCAACGAACTCCTGAAACAGTTGGTAGACGCAGAGTTGGTCGATGCCGACCTGCACAGAGTTGAGTCATCGCTTGAGGACAGGGCCAGAAGCCACGACAGACTCAACAACATGCGTGCCGAAATGGCCCGGCTGCGTCACCAACTCGATTCCGAGCCCCAGCCCGGCCCACCCGCGACCACTCATGCGATGCGACCCAATCGATGACTGACGAGGCGCCCGAGGTGGCGGACACGTCGCTGCGGCGACGAGCCCTGGCGACCGTTGTGACCTTTGGCATCGTCAGTTTGCTTGCGGACATCGTCTACGAGGGGGCTCGCAGCATCATCGGGCCGTATCTGTTCACACTGGGGGCCTCCGCCGCCGTCGTCGGTCTCGTGTCCGGCCTTGGCGAGTTCGCTGGATACGCACTCCGCACCGTCACGGGTGTTATTGCAGACAAGACCCGTGGCTACTGGGCAATGACGATCGCCGGTTACGGACTGACGATCGTTGCCGTCCCCCTGCTGGGCTGGGTGGGACGAGTCGATCTCGCACTCGCACTTGTTGTCGCGGAACGTTTGGGTAAGGCAGTGAGATCGCCAGCACGCGACACCTTGCTTGCCAGCGCCTCGGAACCGCTTGGGCGAGGGTGGGGATTTGGCATCCACGAGGCCCTTGACCAAATCGGAGCGGTGGCGGGGCCGCTTCTCTTGTCGCTCGTACTTTCGCTTCGCAACAATGACTACCGCCTCGCGTTCACGATTCTCGCGATCCCAGGTGTTCTCGCCATGGTTGCCCTCATCATCGCCCGTCGGACAACGCCCGACTACGTGGAACCTCCGCCACGCCCCACCGATAGCACGGCAACGGACCACACGCTGGACCGACGCCCCAAGGTGTACCTCCGTTTTGTGTTCTTGTCGGCCCTCGGCTTTGCACCATTTCCACTTATCGCCTTCCACCTCACGCAACGATCGGTCGCCAGCGACGTTCAGATCCCACTCATGTTCGCACTCGCCATGGGTGTCGATGCGATCGTCGCCCTCATCTCCGGTCGGATGTACGACCGACACGGGCTGCGAGTACTCCTGGCCCTCCCCGTGATCTCGGTCCTCGCCGCACTCGCCTTCTCAACGACGGGATGGATTGTGTGGTTAGGTGTGGCAACATGGGGGGCAGTCATGGGTATTCAAGAATCCACACTACGAGCTGCCGTTGGCGACCTTGCGACATCGGCCGGCCCCGCAACTGCGTACGGGGTGTTCAACGCCGCGTACGGCGTCGCACTTCTCATTGGAGGCATCGCCCTGGGTGCACTCTATGAGGTCGCGATCCTGGCGATGGTTGCGATGATCATCGCCAGCCAGATCGCCGCCGCGGTGGTACTCCGAGCGTTGGTGGCGCAGCCCGGCCCGCCAACACCGGCGAGTCCATGAGCAAGACGGACACCCCTCGACCAAAGGCTGACGGCCGGCAAACCGAGCCACAGTGGTTGCTCCTCGCCTACCGGGTCCCTTCCGAACCGTCGTCGAACCGAATCTCGATTTGGCGTGATCTAAAGCGCCTCGGTGCCTACTACCCGCAACAGGCAGTCTGCATCCTCCCTGGTCGACCCGAAATCATCGAACAGCTCGCCGATATTCGCAGCCGAGTGGAGACGATGGAGGGAACCAGCACGTACCTGGAGATTCCATGGCTCGCCGAAGACCAGCACGACGACCTGGTGCGAACGTTTCGGGACCTCGCCGCCAAGGAATACGCCGAAATCGTCGAGGAGTGTCAAACCAAGTTCGTGAAAGAGATCGAATTCGAGCGGTTTCGCAAGAACTACACCTTCGAAGAGGTCGAAGAGATACGTCAGGACCTCCACAAGATCCGGCGTTGGTTCGCCGCCGTGGAGGCCCGAGACTGGTTCGACAGCGCATCACACGGTGAGGCACAGGACTGGCTCAAGGAATGCGCTGTACTGCTCGACGCGTTCGAGGCGGACGTTTTCGAGCATACCAAGGGCACGGACCACTACGAGGCCTGACTGCAGGCATCGGAAGCCGTCGTTTGCCGACACGAGCATCACAGCGTGGGCCGGCTCATCATGTAGTTCCTCAGTTGATGAACTCAGGAACCCGTGCCAACATATGAATCGGGAGAAGGGCTCCCCGCTCGATCACTGCAATCGGGACGATGTGAACTGAGGTCCCTGATGCGACGCTGGCCGACGACGATTCTCACTCTCGTGCTGCTATCCGTGATATTCGTGCCTGCTGCGGGTGCAACATCCCACCCTGTTGGTGCGATCACCGTCACCGTCACCGAAGACGGAACCGGGACCCCGATCTCGAATATGTTGTTCTCGCTGGAACGAGTGGACGGGGCTTTCTGGAGTGCAACGACGACCGAGACCTCTCCGGGTGTGTTCGCCCTCACCGACCTTGAGACCGGGGACTACTACCTGAGGTCGATACAAATCGATAACACCCACGTGGCCGAGTGGTACAACGACGTCCCCAGTTGGGATAAACCATCGGCGGCGATCATCACCGTCACGGATGCTGGCAACGTACCCCTCTCGGTGAGTCTGGAACCCGCCGGGGCACTCTTCGGAAAGACCGAGAACGAAAACACCATGGCAGTGATCCCCGGAGAAATCGTCACCGGCTACGACTCCGCTGGTAACGAGCTCGGCTCGACGACGGCTGATGGAGGCGGGGCGTGGATGCTTGAAGGGCTGCCCGCGGGTGATGTTTTCCTCGGCTTCTGGCACCCGACCGGCGCCTACAAGGGCGAATTCTGGGAGGATGCCACCTCCCTCGCTGATGCCACACCGGTCACCGTCGAAGCGGGCAACGAGCTTTATGTCGGGACCGTCAAACTAGAACTTGTTTCTTCGATATCTGGAACCGTGACCGAAGCGGGGACCGGTCTTCCAGCCGTCGACGTATCGGCCATCATTTATGACGAAACGGGCACCTGGCTTGGGTCGGGAATGACCAACGGTTTCGGGCAGTACACGGTCTTCGACCTACCCCCGGGCAATGTCAAGGTCCAGTTCCTCGATGGTGCCATTGAGTATTTCGAAACGGAGTGGTACGACGACCAGCCCGATCTCGCTTCGGCCACAGTCGTGTCCCTTCCCGGTGGTGTGAACACCCCCAACATCGATGCCGTGTTGTCGGCGTCGCCCGGCAACTACACATTGATGACGATATCTGGAACACCCAGGGTTGGGGAGGTACTCACAGCCAATACTGGAATGTGGTCGGGCACGTTGCCAATTAGTTACTCCTACCAGTGGCTGCGCTGCACGTTCGCCGACCCCGATTGTCTCGAAATCGGCGGCGCCACCGTTCTCACCTATACAGCCGTCGCTGCTGACGTCGGATTCCGTCTGGTTCTCGAGGTAACAGCAACAAACGTGGTCGCAACTACCATTGCGTTGTCCGGGGCGACGGGAGTCATTCTCGATGTGGCGGGTACACCGTTCGCAGATACCGCCGCAAGCGTCCACGCATCCGCTATCGAGACGATTCGCACGGCTGGTATTACCCGCGGATGCAACCCTCCTGCCAATACGGAGTTCTGTCCCGATGGGAACGTCACCCGCGGCCAGATGGCGGCCTTCTTGAATCGACTGATGGGTTTCCCGGCGCCAGATCGTGACTACTTCACCGACGATGATGGATCGATCTTTGAAGCAGACATCAACCGGTTGGCGACTGCCGGGGTGACGAGCGGTTGCAATCCTCCCACGAATGACAATTTCTGTCCCGATGACAATGTCACTCGGGCACAGATGGCCGCCTTCCTGTCACGGACGCTATCGCTACCTTCGGCTGGGAGCGACTACTTTACGGACGATGCTGCTTCGATATTCGAGAACGACATCAACCGCCTGGCTGCCGCTGGCATCACCACCGGTTGCAATCCCCCAACGAACGACAACTACTGTCCCGACGATCTCGTTACCCGCGCCCAGATGGCTACATTTCTGACTCGGGCGCTCGCCTACCTGTCGTCGAGCTAGCAACACTGCCACCCCGTTGAAACGCGACGCACCACTGAAACGTGATGTAGCCGACGCGACGAGCCACTGGGGAATCACACCTGACGCAGCACGGAACTCCATTACCGGGCCGATGCCGGGGGATGCCACAGCTCGGACAGACCCGAGGTACGCCAATCGACGACTTACGCCCGGGTACTACCGTCCAAGGCGTCAATGGTGCCTTCACCGGGGTGGCGTGCTGGTCGGTATCGCAGCGATGCGGGGAACGTCAGACTGAAAACAGTCTCACCAGCTACCCGTCTGTAGGAAAGCTCCCCACCCATGCGCTGTGCCAGAGTTCGAGAGACCTTCAAGCCAAGCCCGATCGAGTCTGGCATGCCCGAATGATCATGACCCCTGAAGTACTGCTCAAGGCTCCTCTCCCAACGATCTTGCGACACGCCAGCGCCGTCGTCAATAACTTCAAGAACGAGCATCTCCCCCATCTCTTTGATGGTTAACCGAATGTTGGCGCCCCCGTAGGCCACTGCGTTTTTGACTAGGTTGCGAATAATCTGCCGAATCCTTTCGGGATCGGCCATCACGTATCCGACCGCCTGATCAACATCAACGGATATCCTGTTCGCAAGATTGAGGGCCTCAAGGGTGTGAACACTCTCGGCTTCTAGATCCGTCGGTACACCAGCCGTCAAGAGCGATCCATGCTCGACACGTCCCAGAACGATGAGGTCCTCAACGAGCGCGGTGACGTCGGACGCGTCGTCAGCTATGGCAGCTATGAATTCGGTCCGCTCTTCCGACGAGACTTCCGTCTCGTGACTCCGCAGGAGCTCGGCGAAACCTAAGATCCCCGTCAGTGGAGTGCGCAGCTCGTGGGCTACGGATGCCACGAACTGCTCCTTGGCTGTGATCACAGCGGTCAACGCCTCTATTCGGCGTAGTGCTGCAGCCCGATGCGAGAGCGCAAAGGAAGCAACAGCTGCGACCAGCGCGAGCACCAGTCCAGTGACAAGAATCCATTGTGTCTGGCGCCGACCAGCCAGAAGCTGCGAACCAGGAGCGGGCCTCACCTCGAAGCGCCAAGAGCGGCCCGCGGCCTGGAAGGTGGAGGTGTAGACCAATCCACCCGCCGCGGGAGGCGTGATCCTCCCGTCGGATAGCTCTGACGTGACCAAGTCTGTGGTGTCTCGTACCGCCCACGTCAGCGAGGAAGCAAGGCCTCTCGGTATCCGATCTGCCATGAGACCGGTGAGGCTGACCGGGCTGGCCACGAGAGCGCGAACAGTTCCCGTTCTGTCCACCACCGGGGCATAGATAATAAACCCTTCCTCACCAGTTGTAGCCAAGGGCACCAACGGTGTTGCGATAGGGCTCCCGGACGCAATGGCCTTCAAGATGAAGGGAAGCCGACCTGGAGGCGATCCCGCATCGAGACCCATCGGCCGCTCAAGAGCGGTGGACGGCTCGAAAAACTGAATCGGAAAGTATCGCGCTCGGGGCTGTACCGAAATGCGGTTGCCCTCGGCATCAAATTCGAACACCCGGTAGCCCGGGGTAACTGATGCTGTCCGTTCTTCGAACTCTCCTAAATCCGATGCGTCAACTATCCGCACGTAGGCGATTCCTAACATCCCGGACTGCAATCCCACAGACTCTGCGTACAATTCGTACTCATTGAAGGTCACCTCCTCACTGGCCAGGAATACTCCTGCCAGTGCCTCCAGATAGTGCTCCACGTCCTCCATCCCGTCCCGGACCGACGTAACAAGGACATCACCGTTCAGCGCCAGGCGTGCCTCAATCTGGCGATCAACTATTCGTCGCGCGACCGCCGCTGCGGCCACAGAGAAAATGGCGACAACCACAAAGACAAGGACCGCAAGTCGCCAGCCCTCAAAGTGATTCAAACCCTCGCGATGAAAACGAAACAATCGTCGTGCCATGGCAAAATACTCGACAAATCTACTGTGGTACTTGAGCGTATCCATCCAGCATCACCCAGGGCGCGATAGCCAGCCACCGCCAGTCCGGGCGACCGTCCTTGAGTACATATGCGCCGATCAAAGGGACCTCCCGCACTAGCGGGCGATACCCCCGCGGGCGTGCCGAACTTGCCGCGAACATCCGGACCCGCACCCGCGACAACCTGCTCTACTGTCGAGCAAACGTTCGACGATCTGAGCACAACAGGCACCTCGACATGAGCCGCCGTCAGGATCGAAGCTAACCACCGAGCTTTCCGCAAGACTGGACGGGATCCGAGAGACTGTTCTGAGATGTGCCATATCTCGCTCTTGCGCCAGCAACAGTCGCGGCTGTATCCCCACCGCTGCGGGACCGAGAACGCGGCGGGACCCTCCGTTTCCTAGGACCGGTATCCACCAGGTTTCGCAAGGTATCGGCACCGCTAACATCGCGGGATGCGAGTGTTACTCCGTCCGTCACGGTGGCATGGAAACGACTTGATGGCGGGTGCCATCCGCGAGATTGTGTTCGGGGCTGAGGACGGCGCCGTCCAGAACACTGCACTTATCGGCGGCATGGTTGGAGCCGGCCTCACGAACCGAGTCATCGTCATCGTCGGACTGATTAATGCGATCGCTGGCGTGCTCTCCATGTCCATGGGAACGTACCTCTCGTCGAAGGCCGAACGCGACACACATCTCGCAACCACTGACGCGAACGTGAGTCCAACACGGACGTTCTCACCCGGACGTGACGCTGCCGTGATGGCGGTGGCCTACGCCGGTGGGGCTCTGGTGCCGATCACTCCGTTCACCATGGGATTCATCAGTCCAAGCCAGGCAATACGCGTTGCGATGGTGGCAACCGGCTTGACACTGTTTGCCCTCGGCGTCGGAAAGGCAATCGTAAGTCGGCAGAAGCTTTTGCGTTCGGGACTGGAGATGCTCCTCCTTGCCGCGGCAGCCGGAATCGCCGGATACGCGCTCGGCGTGGCCGCCGGTGCGATGTTCGGAGTCGACGTCTGACAGTCCGACACATCCACGCGGCGTGGCAAATCGCCACCGGGTGTGGCAGCTATTAGGAGCCACTCTGGACGTCCAGGCTCGCAAGTAGCTGCCGGACGCGCTTTTCGATCTCGTCACGGACTCCACGGACGACATCAATCGGTTGTCCCGCAGGATCGGCAAGAATCCAGTCTTCGTAGCGGACTCCCGGAAACACCGGGCAGGTGTCGCCGCACCCCATCGTGACCACAACGTCTGCAGCACTAGCGATTTCATCGGTCCATCGTTGCGGTTGCCGGCCGCGGATATCGATCCCCACCTCTGCCATGGCCTCAACTGCGACAGCGTTCACGTGATCGGCCGGTTCCGATCCTCCCGAGAACACATCGACTGCGCCACCGGCAACAGCCGCCAACCATCCGGCTGCCATCTGCGAGCGTCCCGCGTTGTGAACACACAGGAACAACACCGCTGGCTTTGTGTCAGATATCGAGACACTCATGGGCGGACTACTCGGCTGCCTGTGCACGGTCGCGAGCCGTTGCGGGCAATCCCGCCGGCGCATAGAACCTCCGCTTTGCCCACAGCGCCAAATAGACCAGGGAGATCAGTGCAGGTACTTCGATAAGGGGCCCAACGACGGTCGCGAGTGCCTCGCCGGATGAGATACCGAACACACCGATCGCTACCGCGATCGCTAGTTCAAAGTTGTTCCCGGCGGCTGTGAACGCGAGCGCGGTGTTCCGCTCATACGTGAAACGCATGCGGTAGCCAACGAGGAACGTGAAGCTCCACATGATTCCGAAATACGACAAGAGGGGAATCGCGATACGGACCACATCAGAGGGCAGGGCAGTGATCTTGTCGCCCTGAAGAGCAAACATCACGACGATGGTGAAGAGCAGACCGTAGAGAGCGACCGGAGAGATCCTTGGGATGAAAGTCGTTTCATACCATTCGACGCCCTTGATTCTCACCCCCCACAGACGTGTCAGAAACCCTGCGAGCAGCGGCACACCGAGAAAGATCAGGACCGTTCTGGCAATCCCCCACATCGAGATATCGAGGGTGGCACCGTCCCCGAGACCGAGCCATCCGGGGAGTGCATCAAGATAGAACCAGCCGAGCAATGCGTACGCAAAGACCTGGAACAGCGAGTTCAGCGCGACGAGTACCGCAGCCATTTCGCCACTGCCGCACGCAAGATCATTCCAGATGAGCACCATGGCAATGCAGCGGGCAAGACCGACGATGATCAACCCGGTGCGATAGGCGGGGAGGTCGGGCAAGAACACCCACGCCAGTGTGAACATGAGGAGCGGTCCGATAACCCAGTTCAGGATGAGCGATGTGGCGAGCATTCGGCGATCCGCCGTGACCTCACCGACTTTGGAGTAGTTCACTTTCGCAAGGACGGGATACATCATGATGAGAAGTCCCAAGGCGATCGGCAGGGAAACGGTGTCGATCTTGATACGATCGAGAACATCATTGAGGCCGGTAAAGGTTCGACCCAACAGCAGGCCGATCCCCATGGCAGCGGCGATCCACACGGGTAGAAACCGGTCGAGAGTCGACAGTCGGGCGGTGACGCTTCCTTCGGGTGGCGCGGACGTTGCTGTCATGATGTGCCGCGGTGTGATCGTGTGGCTCTAGGGATGCAGCGCCGGGTCTCGTGGTGTGCCATCAGCAGTCGCCATCCGGATCAGGTGCATCAACAACTTCGAGCACCGGGGTCGCCGCTTGCATGAGAAGCTCCGCCTTGGGGTCAATCGAGTAGTCGATCCACCTGCCTCGCCGCTTGCCGACTATCAAACCGGCTTCACGCAATACCTTCAGGTGATATGACAAGAGGTTGGGAGCAAGGTCGAGAAGGTCCTGGAGGTGGCAATTACACCGCACCGTCTCCTGCAAGATGCCGAGGATCTGCAACCGATGCGGATCCGCGAGCGCCTTGAACAAACGAATCTTCGTGTCAACCGGTATCGTTTCAATAGTTGTTGAAGTATCCATACTCCTAAGCTAACCCCAAGGTGCCGACCTGTCAAAATCCATTGAACTATCAGGAACGGGCTCTCCGAACCCGGGTACACAATCGTCCGCATATGGTCGCCATCCCCCAATCAGTCCAACACGCGGATGCATTTCAGAATCTGCGGCAATCGTCTGATATGGTTGGTGTACCTGACGTTCTGCACGACGGAAGGAGCCAGACATGGCCGAACATCTTGTTGGTACCGTCAGCCACTACTACGGCAAGCTGAAGGTCGCGGGGATAGACCTGTCCGACAAACTCAATGTTGGCGACACGGTTCGCATTCTCGGACACACGTCCGACTTTATCCAGATTGTCGATTCCATCCAGGTCGAGCACGAGGCTGTTGCCTCGGCACGACCGGGCGAACCCATCGGTATCAAGGTAAACGAACGCACGCGCGTCCACGACAAGGTTCTAGTCATCAAACCCGACGGGCTTGAGTGCGTTTAGTCCTGCGCCAGTGGATAGCGATCACGAGACAAGGGTTTAACTCGCGCCCGATTTCACGCTATGGCCGGGTGCTGACAACGCACACCCAGTGTCTCTGGGATCGAGATGGAGAGAAATGCTAGTCTCGCCGGATGTCAAGACCCTCACATATCCGGGCGCTATTGCTTGTTGCGGTATTCGCCTTAGTCATTTCTGCTTGTTCCTCGTCCACCGCTCCTGTGGAGGTTTCGACATCCCCACCGTCTTCGGTGACGAGCTCCACGGTCGCTCCGACGACCACCACGCTTCCCGCACCGACGACGACCGCGCTGGAAGATTCAACAACGTCGACGACTACCCCACCGACGACTACTACGACTGCGGCACCGCAGGCGGACGGTTGGGTGAAGGTATCCACTGACACGTCGGTGTTCGGCGGTTCCGCTGACCAGGTGGTCGTGAGCATTGTCGAGGGAGGCCCCGGACTGGTGGCCGTGGGACGCGATGGCAACGACGGAGCTTTAAACGCTGCGGTGTGGACATCTGCGAACGGGACCGACTGGACCCGGGTCCCCGACGACGACACCGTGTTCGGCGGTCCCGGTAGCCAGGCGATGTTCAGCGTCGCCGCCGGTGACTCCGGTCTCGTTGCAGTCGGTTACGACGCTTCGGGCGGAGATGCCGATGCTGCGGTGTGGACCTCGCCCGACGGGCTCACCTGGACACGAGTGCCCCACGACGAGGCAACATTCGGCGGCGATGCCGACCAGGACATGCTCGCCGTCGCCACAGGTGGACCAGGTTTTGTTGCCGTCGGTGACGACTACTCGGCGGGTGACTCCGCGGGTGCGGTGTGGACCTCGCCGGACGGTGCGGCTTGGACACGTGTGACAACGGCGGCGTTTGGGAGCACCGAGGCCCAGACCATCGAGACCGTGACTGCAGGCGGGCCGGGTCTGGTGGCTGTGGGTTACGAGTTTGTCGAGACGGATTGGAATGGGGCGGTCTGGACATCTGCGGACGGGGCCACATGGAAAAGGGCCGCGGATCCGACGTCGGCCCTCGCCGGCGGTAACAACGAGGCGATCCTTGGCGTGACGGCAACCGAGACTGGCCTCATTGCCGTTGGTTACGACGACGCTAGCGGGGACTGGGACACGCGGGTGTGGACGTCGGATGACGGCGCCGAATGGACGCTACTCCCAGCCGATCAAACGGTGTTCGGTGGACCCGGGGACCAACAGGTTGCCAAGATTTCCAGCAGCGGGTCCGGACTCGTTGCGGTCGGCAGAGAGTCTGCTGGCAACGGTGCCGACGCCGTTGTGTGGATCTCGACCGATGGTATCGAATGGACTCGTGTCGCTGACTCCGGTGCTACCTTCGGCGGTCCGCGTAGCCAGCGAATGTTCGGCGTGGCGTCAACAACCTACGGGACGTTTGCCGTTGGATTTACCGAAACCGCCGCCGGCGACTGGGACGCAGCGATCTGGATGCTCTCCCCCGCTGGCTGATCTGCCTCCGGATCAACCAGTGGTCGCTCGATTCCACCGCGTCGCTGAAGACGATGCACTGCCGAATGTGGTTGCGAGTCAGCCCGATGGCGCGAGCCGACTTGAGCAGCAGGGTCGGCGCTCTGCGATCGTTCGCCCACTGCTCAGCCTCAGAATCAAGATCGTGGTCAACCCACGCGGTTGGTGTATCACCGATGAAAGCATTCACGTCGGGCGGTTTGCGCAATGCGATGCCGAGTTCAGGACGCTGGGTGAACTCAATGACCGGTATCGCCGGCAGCCCGGAGTCGGGACCGAGGAGTCGGGACCGAGGAGGCGGATAGCGTCGTGCTCCCAGCCTGGGGCCCACACAGGTTCGAATCGCTCTCGCAGGGCGTTCACCTACAACCCGTGAGTTGGGTTCATCCACACCCGGTGTACACGCCCGTCGGATGCCCGCACCGCGTGGCGAACGGAGCCGGGCGGACGTGGGCATGCCTGGGGAGCGTGTCCTAGGATCACCTCCATGACTGTACGGATCGGCGAACTCGCAATTGACTGCTCGGATCCCATGTTGGCCGCCCAGTTTTGGTGCGAGGCCCTCGGCTATCGCATCACGGATCAAGACGAGACGGGTGTTGCCATAGCGGGCGACTCCGCAGCGCCCACAATCTTGTTGTTCGTTACCTCCGATTCAAAGCTGCACAAGAACCGAATTCATTTGGATGTGTGCCCCGTCGATACGTCGCAGGAAGAAGAAGTCCGGCGTTTGGAGGGACTCGGCGCCCGGCGGCTCGACATCGGCCAGGGCGACGTTTCGTGGGTCGTGATGGAGGACCCGGTCGGCAACGAGTTCTGCGTGATGAGCAACACCCTCCCACCAGAACCAGAACCCTTCCACCACCTCGACGACTCATAGCTCTCCGACCCCGCGTGAACCAGAACCGGACCTTGGAGTTCCGCGGCCGACCCCGTACATAGTCGGCAGGTCGTGCCAGCAATCGAAGAGGTACCTCTCCTGATGACCGCCGGGACAAATGACACCGTCAAGGGTTCAGACGCCGCGGTGCGAGTATCCGCGGCCGGCTCGATTGGATGCTCGCGTCGGCTGGTTAACAGTCGATGGCACGGCGTTGCCCCAATTGCATTGTATGGCGCGTCTCGGCGCCGTCATCGGATGCTGTTACGGCAGATATTGCTCGACGATCTGGCCACGCGACCATTGTCGATCGTCAACTCGTACGGCGCATAGGCAGCCCCATGCCAGTGCCGATCCAGGACTTCGAGCACGAAGTCTGGATCCCGGTTGAATGTGATGAAATCACTGAGATCCACCGCTCGGGCACGACACATTGACCATCTTCGGACCAGTATGCGAGCAGCACCACCGCCGCTCGAATGTTGCTCTGTGAGCAGGTATCAGGTGTGCGTGGAATCGTCGCCAAGGTACTTGCGTGCGACGCTCAGGGCGAACGACGAGAGCACGACGCTACCGCTGATTCCCCAGGTCGCGAACAACCACAGCACGACCGAGTCGTTCCATCTTGCGGCCGTACCAACGAAGAAAACGGCCCCAATCACCCCGAAGGTGACCGACGAAATGATGAATACTCGGGTCGTGAGGTTTTGCACGCTGGCATTTTAGGGCTCCGCCGCCACTACGCCACGCGCCCAATGAACCCACGATCGACGGAGACGGTTGCGGCGTCGTCGGGGTCTTCGTCGCTGTAGATCCGGTGGAGTGAA
>JAADIG010000069.1 GCA_013151445.1 Actinomycetota bacterium | reverse complement strand
TTCATGACCGCCATCATCAACATCGGCATCAGAATCAGGAAGACGATCGTTCCCGGGTCGTCCATCAGCATGCGGATTTCATGGCGACCTATCGCCCAACTACGACGCAACGACATTGCGTTCTTCCCCTTGTGTGTATCGGTGCCCGGTGATTGCCAGATAGGCAGTCTCGAGGCTTGGTTTGATGATTTCGATGCCCTCGACCCTGCTGCTCTCGGCACCGAGCTGCTCAAGGATCTGGGCAGTCGCACGTCCCGGGTCGTCGGTGGTCACCCGCATCACCGACCCGTCCACGGAGGCGGTATATCCATTGAGGTGTGACGGTGGCTGACCGGCGAAGGTAATCGCAACGATGCTCCCACCACTTGCGGCGATCAGATCGTGGACCGCACCAGAGGCGATCACATTTCCATGTTCAATAATGACGACCGTTGCGTCGAGCGTCTCAATCTCCTGGAGGTAGTGGGTCGAGTACACGACCGAAGATCCGCGTCGGGCAAGGTCGGTGACGACCTCGAGGAGCGCGGCCCGGGTCTCGACGTCGGCACCGGTCGTTGGTTCGTCGAGCAGCACGAGCGGCGGTTCGTTGAGCAGGGCGATGGCCGTGTGGAGTCGACGTTTCTGGCCGCCGGAGAGTTCGCCCGCCTTCCGGTCGAGTAACTCGTCGAGGCGCAGAGCGGTCGCGATCTGTTCGATCTGGGTGGCGACTGCCCGACCCGACAGACCCGTGAGTTCGGCGAACAGTTGGAGGTTGTTGAGCACCGTCACGCTCGGGTAGATGCCGATGTCCTGGGGGGCAAGCCCGATGAATGCTCGGGCCCTCTGGGGATGGCTGAGGGCGTCGATTCCGTTGACGGTAACCTTCCCTCGATCGGCCCTGCGGAGACCGCAGATAATCGATACCAGGGTGGTCTTGCCGGCGCCGTTCGGACCCAGAAGGCCAACGATCTGACCTCGTTGCACGCTGAGGTCGACCCCGTTGAGAGCGACCACCGACCCATACGCCTTGTGGAGATCTTCGACCTCGAGGAAGGCGTCCGGCATCGTCGCGGTGACATCCCGACCTTCCTTGAGTCCAGTTGTTGAATCCATGTTCCTTCTCTTCCTGATTCGGTCGGGGATCGGAGCGGCATCGATCGATTCCTGCAACCGGTATTTACGACGTAAGCATATGCCGTAAGCCAACCGCCGTAAACTACCAGATACACCGTAAGCCTGTCAAGGATTCTCCTATCGACCCGGGATAGGCGTAGAGACAACGTCAGGTGACCTGCTCCGGCGCCCGCACCACGATGTTCCGGGATGGGCCTGCGTCATCTGCCCGCAAGGGCACTAGGCCAAATCGCGGAGCTGAGTCACAAAGAGGATGTACCCGATAACGCCGACCGCCAGGGCGATTGCGCCCGCAATGGCGATGGGTTTGCGATGGGAACGGAAGGTCCAGAACGCGATCGTTGGTGACAACAGGATGCCTGCTGCTAACCACATCCCGTAGCCGATCAGGTCGTTCGTTTTGTTCCCGTAGAAGACTCCACCCGGTTCGAACTCAAGGGCTGCGCCAATAATCGCGATCTGCACAAACCAATACCCGAGAAAGAGAGCAACAGCCACGGCGAATAGTTTGAACGTAGTCATCTGCGCTGCCATCCGGGTATCCCTGGAGCGGGTGAGGGGAATCGAACCCCCGTATTCAGCTTGGGAAGCTGATGTTCTGCCATTGAACTACACCCGCGGTTGCCGGAAGTGTACTCCGCTCATCGGGCTCGCGTTATTTGGCGAACATGCTGATCAAGCCCCACAGGCTGATCACTACGCCAACCCAAAGCAGCCACCATGCCCGTACGGTGTTGAAGGGTGTATCGACACCCTTGGGGCTTCGTCCCTGCTTGTGTTGGTAGATCGCAAACGCGTTTCCCAGCCACATTGCCGCACCGATTGCCAGTACAAATTGGGCAAGTAGGTCGTCGAGGCCGAGAACTTCGAGAATATCCATCCCGGTGACCGTAGCGGACGAATGACGTGCGCAATAAATCGGGAAGGTCTTGGGCTAATGCGGTCGGTGACGTAGCATCGTGCCCTTATGACATCGGTACACACTGCACGGGTCCAACCGAGGTTCCTCGGACTCTCGATCGCCCTATGGATATTCAGCATCTTTACGACGATTTTCCTCGGGTCGATGTGGGGGAGGGCCGTGTCGGTCGACACCACCACTCTCGCGACGGCGACGCGTCAGGTCGTCAATGCCGAGACGGTGTCGAGTCGAATCGAGAACTGGTTGAGTGCCGGACTCGACTCCGTGACTCGTCTCACGAGTTCCGAGGCGGCACTGGCGGTCGAGTGGGTCCGCGACGATCCGGTGTTTGCGGCCGCGCTCGACGACGTGGTGAACCAGCTTGTATTCGCATCGCTTGCGGAGCCGGGTACCGTGACCGAGGTCGATGTTGTGTCAGCGTTTGAGCCGCTCATCGTCCGAATCGTCGACGAGTTGAATGTGCGTGACATTCCGGTCGACCGGACAGACGTGCTGCGCATTCTCGATCGGGTCGGTGTGTTGACTCTGGCGACCGAAGTCACCGCCGGAGTTGCGTCGGCGGTTTCCAGCTCAACGGTCCTCCTCACCAAGGCGCTGGGGATCGCCGTAGTGGGGCTGTTCATCTCCGGCGGCGCCGCGGTCGCGCTAGCCGACGACCGTGTTCTGATGATCCGGCGATTGTTCATACGCCTCGTCGTGTCGGGGGCGACGTTCGTCGTCATGTTGCGCATCGGAGCGTGGGTGCTGGACCCGGCAAGGGGACGGTCTGCACTCGCTGCGGGTGGCTCCACCATTCTCGCTTCGAACGCCGGTGTCGTGATGCTGTTCACCGTGACCATGGCACTTGTGGCAGCGGGCTTGTCGTTTCGTCTGGCCAATCGGGTACGACAGTCGCCGGCCTAGTTGTTGCGACGTCGTTGTTGGTTTCCTGACATCAGTAGCATGACACACCGAATGCCAGCTGTAATCGAGATCAAAAACCTGACGAAGTTCTACGGCACGGTGCGTGGCGTTGAGGATGTGGACCTCACCGTGTATCAGGGAGAGATCTTCGGTTTTCTCGGACCCAACGGTGCCGGGAAATCGACAACGCTGCGGGTGCTTGTTGACATGTTACGACCGACCTCCGGGTCCGTCACTGTGTTCGGCCTCGACAGTCGAGTCGATTCGATCGCCATCCATCGACGCATTGGATACCTGCCCGGCGAACTCGCCATGTACGATCGTATGACGGCGCGCCAGATGCTCGGATTCTTCGCTTCGATCCGTGGTCTTGAAGACCTCTCGGAAATGCACAAACTCGCCGAACGATTCGACCTCGATCTGGACCGCCCGTTCCGTTCCTACTCCAGTGGTAACCGGCAGAAGGTAGGCCTTGTGCAGGCGTTCATGGCAACTCCCGAACTTGTCATCCTCGACGAACCGTCATCGGCACTCGACCCCCTTATGCAGCAAGAGTTCTACGCACTCCTCGACGAGGTGAAGGAGGCCGGACGCACCGTCTTCTTGAGCTCGCACGTGTTGCCCGAGGTTGAACGAGTGGCGGACCGAGTCGCCATCATCCGGCGGGGTCGCCTGGTCGCGACTGAGCATGTCGCGGATCTCAAGGCACGTGCGCGACGCAGCCTTGACGTCACCTTTGAGGAAGCTGTGCCGGTCGAACAGTTTGCCGGGTTGTCCTCGGTCGCCGAGGTGCATCCTCTGCCGGACGGACGAAGTCTGGGATTCGTTGTCGTGGGCACGATGGATGAGTTGGTGAAGGCGCTCGCCCAACATCGAGTGCGCAACGTGTCGAGCAGCAACGGCAACCTCGAAGACGTGTTCCTGGAGTTCTATGCCGACGATAGCGACGGTGATACCGGTGTTGCGTAGCATCTTCGGTAAGACGATCTGGGAGCGCCGCCGCTCGATGCCATGGTGGATTGGCGGGCTTGCGTTCCTCTTGATCGTCACGATTCTCTCGTACCCCTCCTTCAAGGACACTCAGGGCCTCGAGGACCTCTTCAAGAACATGCAACCGATGCTGGCGATGTTTGGTGTGGAGAGCGCCGCTGACTTGTTTTCACCGGTGGGTCTCATCAACGCTCGCATGTACGAATCAATCGGGATCCTGGTGATTGGCGCGTTTGCGATCTCGATGGGTACGGCAGCCCTTGCGGGGGAAGAAGACCGGGGCACGATGGAGCTGTTGCTGATGCAGCCGATCTCGCGTCGCTCGATTGTGCTCCAGAAACATGCAGCGCTGACCGTGCTACTGATTGGCATCAACGCGTTTCTCGCGATCGTGTTGTTCGTTGGCAACCCGGTTCTTGATGGTCTCCTCTCGGTACAAGGGATTCTCGCCGCCAACGTCGGCGCAACCCTCGTTGGATTCCTGTTCGGCTCACTTGCTCTCGCCATCGGTGGGGTGACGGGCAAGCGGGGTATGACCAACGGCATCTCGGCCGGATACCTGGCGGCGGCATTCTTCTTCAACGGTATCGCCAACATTGTCGAGGGTCTGAAATGGACGCAGAAGCTGACACCGTTCCATTGGTTCAGCCGGGCGGATCCCCTCGCCAACGGTTTCCCGATGGGTGACTTTGCGGTCCTGTTGGTCGTCGGTCTCGTGCTTGTCGGGGTGGGTCTGTGGGGTTTTGATCGCCGCGACGTCGTTGTGTAGCGGTGGCACGGGAGTGCCAAAGCTGCCTCCGGGACGGAGCGGCGCGGACCCACCGACAAAACCTTCTAACCTTGCGCCATGGCCACCGGATCCAAGAAACTTGTTCTTCTCGCCCTCACTGCAAACGTTGGCATTGCCATCATCAAGGCGATCGCCTTTGCGATCTCCGGCAGTTCGGCGATGCTTGCCGAGTCTTTCCACTCGGTCGCTGACTCGACGAACCAGCTCTTCCTCCTGCGCGGCGAGGCTGCGTCACGTCTAGCTCCCAACGCCCGCCACCCCTTCGGACGCGGGAAGGAGGCGTATTTCTGGAGTTTCATGGTTGCCGTGTTTCTCTTTGTCGGTGGTGCGATCTTTGCGCTCATTGAGGGGTATCGCCGGGTCGTCAACCCGCACGAGTCCGAGGCCGGGATCTTGTTCTCCCTCGTAGTCCTTGGTGTCGCTGCCATCTTCGAAAGCATGGTGGCGTTTCGGCCAGCCTTGAAGGACTTCAACAAGGCCCGGGCCGGACGATCCCTCGTGACGACCATTCGAGAATCGACCGACACTTCGTTGATCGTTGTCCTGTTCGAAGACTCCGCCGCGGTCCTCGGCCTGTTTATCGCCGCAACGGGACTCATCCTTGCCGACGTCACAGGGTGGGTACAGTGGGATGGTATTGCTTCGATTCTCATCGGTCTGCTGCTTGCCTCAGTCGCCTGGGTTTTGGCCTTCGAGATGAAGGGGCTCCTCATTGGCGAGAGTGCCACGAGACGCGAACGGTCCCTGATTCGAGCTGCGACCCTCGGTGTCCCGGCGGTCTCGAACGTCAGCCGAGTGTTGACCATGCAGCTGTCTCCCAACGAAATCCTCGTCAATATGGATGTAGAACTCGATCGGGAGCTGAGCGTCGAAGCTGCCGAGCGGGCCATCGACGACATTGAGGCACGGATTCGCGAGTTGGTCCCCACGGCGACACGGATCTTCGTTGAGTTGGAATCGACAGAGTGATAGGCACAGCTAGCGCACCAGCGTCGTCGGCGAATCTCGGACCCGGTTTCGACTGCCTCGGACTCGCGCTTGAACTGCGTTGTGTCGTGACCGCCGTGCCGTCCGATAGCTGGGAGCTCGAAGAGGGCGGGGCCGTTACGGCACTTGAACCCGGCGACCTCGTGTTGTCCGCGGCACAGGCTGTCGCCGATGAACCCCACCGGATCACCATCACCAACGAGATTCCGCGCGCTCGCGGTCTCGGGTCGAGTGCTGCGGTGATCGTGGCGACGGCTGCGGCCGTCCTGCGGAGCCGTGGTCTTGAGCCCACCGGGGAGGACCTTTTCGTAATCGCCAACGAGCTTGAGGGTCATGGAGACAACGCAGGAGCCGCCGTGTTCGGCGGCCTTGTTGCCGCGACGGGCGACAGTCTTGCGCATCTCACACTGCATCCGAGTGTGCGCATAGTCGTCGCGATACCCGATATTCATCTCAAGACGCAAGCCGCCCGAAATGCACTACCCGCACACGTGCCGCACGGTGCCGCAGCACGAAACGTCGGCCGAGTGGCCTTCCTTGTCGAGGGTCTCCGTTCGGGCAATGCTGAGATTCTGGCGATGGCCCGCGGCGATGAACTCCACGAGACATATCGTGCGTCCCTGTCGCCGCTAACCGGAGAACTCATCAAAGCCGCTCTCGATAGTGGTGCAATGCATGCCGGCTGGAGCGGTGCCGGGCCGACGGCCCTGGCTTTCGTCACTGACTCCACGGTGGCGGCGGTGACCGCGGAGCTGGAGCACGTACTCCAGGACGGTGGAGAAATTCGTCAGCTTGGTGTTGCGACAACGGGATGGAGGTAACCCGCGCTACGGCGCGGTGAACCGCTCCAGCATTGCCTGCTCGATATGGTCAAGGGATCGACGATATCGGGCTGGGTCGTCACCGAACGGATCGGCAACGTCGCTTTGCTCGTCCAGGCGAATGGCTGCCGTCTTGAACCGCTGCGCCAATTCTTCGACGTGGCGTGTCGTCATGGCATACACAGCGTCGGCCCACTCCACGTCGGTCGCGGTCACCAATGTTGGGACATGGTTCTCGACATGCTCGTTCATGTCTCCCAGAGCAACGGCTGTGTGTTGCACGGTTGGCGAACCGGGAACCACCGCCAGGCCGCGGCTACGCCACCGGTGGCCAGGGAACCGTTGTTTGCCGAGTGCCTCTGCCATCACTGATCTGCACGTGTTCCCATCGCAGACGAGCAGGATGTTCACACCGGTGTGGCGTCCGTCACGAGCGCTTCGAAGAGGAGGCGGGAGTGTTTGTCGTCGACCTGGTCCAGATACTCGGGATGCCATTGCACTGCGGTCAGTGGCCAACTGGTGTCCTCGAACTCGATCGCTTCGACGACACCGTCGTCGGATCGGCCAACAACGCGAAAACCATCTCCCGGGGTATCAACCGCCTGGTGATGGATCGAATTCACGGCAAGGACCGTGGTCCCGGTGATCTCCGCCACCCTGGATCCCTCCTCCAACCGGACTGTCTGGAAGGTGTCGAGAACCGCGTCACCCTTCATCATGTGCTCGGTGCCAAAGGTTGCCGGAATGTCGGTTATCAGAGTCCCGCCGAACGCGACGTTGATGACCTGCATGCCTCGGCAGATTGCGAGTGTCGGCATCGAGCGTTTGTGTGCTTCCCGGGCGAGGGCGATCTCGAATGTGTCGCGTTCGTCGGAGACACCGTAGACCTCACCCGTCCGGATTCCACCCCACGCAGTTGGGTTGATGTCGCCGCCACCGGAGAGGATCATGCCGTCGAGGGCATCAAGCATGGCGTCGACGTCCTCGACGTCGATCGCTGGCAGCGACAGCGGGATGCCACCTGCACGTACGACTGCATCCCGATAGGTGTGTTGGAGGGTGTAAACACGGGACTCGCCCTGTGATGTTGTGAGGCGTCTGGGGCGAGAACTAATCCCGATGATCGGCTTTTTCATGACCACAGTCTACGTGGGAGTGGACGAGAAAACCCCGCTACAGCACACAGACCACGTCGGTTTCAGGCGTACCGACGCAGTGCTCGGTTGATTGTGGCGGGACGATGACTGCGCCCTCGTATTGTTCTGGGGCCCGCTCAGCTTGCACATTGGACGATGTTTCGCGAACCTACAGGGGGCAGAGGCCGTTTTCTGGTCTCCCGCCGTGAGTTTTCTACCGATTTAGAGGGTAATGAATGGGTTCGCTGATCAAAAAGCGCCGCAAGAAGATGAGTAAGCACAAGTACCGGAAGCGTCTGAAGGCGAACCGTCACAAGCGTAAGTAGCTCATCTTCAAGCCCCAGCATCATGCTGGGGCTTGTTGGTGTCTAGAGGTCCCGCGGCGGCGGGGCGCCCCCGAGTCTGTCTTGGGAAGCGTGGTTTCGTTCTAACGCAGCGCGCTGGGCATGGTTTTGTCGAGTGTCACACGAACAGATGATGAGCGTGTGCGCGGCCGTCTCGCTACTACGCCGTTAGATAGTTGCCGCGAGCCAGAATGTCAGCACGGCCAGGACGAGAACCACACCCTGGATTGCGCCGCGTATCGCCGGAGGCGTCTTCTTTGCAGTGAACTGGTGGAAGCCGGCGAGCGCGATCATCGCACCGACGACCCGTACCTTCGTTCCGATAGCACTGCCGCTGAGTGAGTAACCGAAGTCGTTCGCCAGCATAAGTCCGGTTACGACGGCCAGCCCCATCGCCGTCCACGACAGGCGACCAAACTGGCGGGCCGCAGCGCGGATAACCTCGATGTCGGCGCCGGCCTTTCTGATCGCCGGAACAAGAGCAGCCAGGGTGATGAGGCCACCGGTCCATACGGCGACTGCGAGCAGATGAATCCAAAGTACAACGTTCATAGTGTTCAGCCCTCAATATCCGTGCTGCCGGACCCGCTAGCGCGAGCTGTCGGGGTTTTGGCGAAGGAAATTCTCGATCTCGTCGAAGAGTTCCTCTGTGTCATCGACAGACGACACCATCGTTCGATCCGAGACGTCGTCTTGGCGTTCGAGGTCGGAGATGTAGTCATTCAGGTCGGCGGAAGCATCGATTGCGTTCTCCACCTTGTCGAGGTATCGCTCCACGACAGTGTCGAGGTCGTCCAGGTCGAGCGGAAGACCAGTGATTTCGGCCGTCTTTCTCAGAAGTGCCAGCATGGCCTTAGGGTTCGGACTTGCCGCCAGGTAATGCGGTGTCGCCGCCCACAGGGACATCGCAGGAATCCCCGCCTCCCGGCAGGCTTCCATGACGACGCTGACAATCCCCGTTGGCCCCTCGTAGTCTGACCCCTGGAGATCGAACCGCTCCACACGTTCGGGTTCGGTTGCGACCCCGATGATGGGTGTCGGCCTCCGATGCGCCACCTGGCCTATGAAGGCGCCGAGGATGATGACTTGCTCAACATCGTGCTCCACGAGGACCTGGGTGATTCTCCTCGCGTAGGTGCGCCACCGGAAGCTGGGTTCATCGCCGGTGACGACGATCAGGTCCTGAGGATGGTCGGTGATCTTGACGGCATGGAACCGAGTGATCGGCCACGACAGTGACCGGTGCCCCCCATCGCTGGAGGTGATGATGGGGCGATGTTGCTGAAAGTCGTAGAACTCATCCGGGTCGATGACGGCGAAGGGCTCCGTACGTTTACCGACATGCAGCGTGTACGTTGCGGCCGCAGATGCAGCCTCACATGCATCGTTCCAGCCTTCGAAGGCGATGACTGCAACGGGCTTGCGAAGTCGCGGTGTGTGGAATTGGCGGACTGAATCCATAGACGTACGTTAGATGGTCTCGGTGGTCGATGTGGCGGCCTGTAGGTCGGGGAGCTGCTCACCCACCAAGACCGGACTCTTGCCCGCCGCAGCAAGAACAGAAGCCGCAATGCTGGCGCGATATCCCGAGGCACAGAAGGTCCAGATCGGCTCGTCGGGAACACCGTCAAGGTTGTCCGCCAGCGTGGCAACGTGAATGTTGGTAGCGCCGGTGATTGTCCCTCCGGCAACCTCCACCGGATCACGTACATCGAGCTTGTAGCTGCCCTCGGCTGTCCGCATTTCTACGAACGTCGCCATGGGGTAGCTTCCGGTGTCCGCCAGGTCATCGGTCACCTCACTCGGGTCGATACGTCCGATGATCGTATCGAATCCGATCCTCTGGAACTGCAAACGGACGGTCTCTGCGTCATCCGAACTTGCAACGAGAATGTAACTCTCATCATTCTCGAACATCCACCCGGTGTATGTTCCGACATCGGTTGACATCGGGATGTTGGTCGACGAGACGATGTGACATGCGGCGAAATCCTCACGTGGGCGGACATCGACGATCCTGCCGGATCGGTCCGTCGCCGGAAGCAAGGGAATTGGAGACTCATCTATGGGCGTCGCACCGACACGATTAACGGGAGCCATCGTCGGGTAGTAGTCGGGGTACATCAGGTACCCCGCGAGTTGGGTCGTCTTGAACGTTGCGAGATCGGGTGCGAGCAGCGCAGGGTTCGATATCTTTTCCTGCGCAATATCCGAGACAGATCCACCGGCGGTCCCGGCCGCGCAGAAACTCCCCGCACCATGTGTTGGTGTCACCAGGGTCACGTCATCCATGTCGGTTGCGATACGCCGCACCGAGTTGTACTGACTCTCCAGCAGCGTCTCGGTATGGTCTGGCCCGAGAAGATCGGACCGACCGACCGCACCGACCAACATCGAACCACCCGAAAAGATGGCGAGAGGTGTACCGTCGACGAGCAGCGCATACGACGTGTGGTGATGTGTGTGACCCGGCGTGTGGAGCGCTTGGATCACCGCATCCCCGATGACAAAATCATCGCCGTCTTGCGCACCGACATGCGGAACCGTTGCTCCGGTGCCGTGCGGCAAGACATAACGGGCGTCCGCTCGCCCAGCAAGAATCGCCCCACCGGACAGATAATCGTTGTGGATATGTGTCTCAAAGACAGCGACGAGACGGAGATTGTCAGTCTCCAGCTGGCGCTCGAAACGGACCACATCGCGCTGTGGATCAATGACCACTCCTTCACCACCAACGTTGATGATGTAGGAGTGGTCACCGAGTCCCGCAGTACTGATCTGCGTTACCTCGACGAGGTCATCGAGGAAAGAGAACTGCACCATGTTGTTACCTCACTGGGATCATCTTGTCGGTGTGAATCGACGCAATCGGACTGAGTTCGAGACGACTGAAACCGATGATAGAGCCATCGCTCCCGCTGCGATCATTGGATTGAGCAGGCCAGCGGCTGCCAGCGGGATCGCTGCCGTGTTGTACGCGAACGCCCAGAACAGGTTCTGTTTGATCACGCGGAACGTGGAGCGGGCCAAGCGCATGGCACCCACAACGAGCGCCGGATCGGGTGATAGGAGGACGACATCGGCGGATTCGATAGCGACATCGGTACCCGAACCGACGGCGATGCCAATGTCTGCCGTCACGAGGGCGGCGGCATCATTGATACCGTCGCCGACGAATCCGACAGGACTCTTTTCGCTGAGTTCGCGAATCGTTGCGGCTTTCTCATCTGGTCGCACTTCGGCAATTACGTTGTCGATCCCGAGCTGGGCAGCAACCCGTTCGGCCGTGAGGCGCCGGTCGCCTGTGAGCATGACGGTCTTCATGTTGTCTTTGTGAAGTTCTCGGATAGCTGCGATCGACGTCGGTCGTATATCGTCCGCGATACCGAGGACACCGGTGCTCTTGCCATCCCAGCCGACCATGACGGCTGTCTTGGCCTGGTCGGCGAGGCGGTCAAGCATCGTGAAGTGGTCTTCCAGGACAACCATGTCGAGTTCCCCAAGGAATGTCGGTGTCCCGATAGCGACCTTGACGCCGTCAGTCTTTGCAATTACCCCGCCGCCGGGTGTGGCCTCAAAGTCGGTTGCTTCACCGATTTCGATACCCCGCTCTTCGATCCCGAGCACGATGCCACGGGCAATCGGGTGTTCGCTCAGGTTCTCGATAGCACCGACCCGACGGAGCAGCGTTTCCTCATCCTCGGCGATGACGTCGGTCAACGTCATGGCCCCGAGCGTCAATGTGCCGGTTTTGTCGAATACGACGGTCTCGATTTCGTGGGCACGCTGGAAAATATCCGCACCCTTGAACAACACGCCGAGCTCCGCTCCCCGCCCTGACCCGACCATGATCGCTGTCGGGGTGGCGAGTCCGAGAGCGCAGGGACAGGCAATAATCAGCACCGCAATTGCGTTCTGGAGCGAGCTGCCAAACGTCGCGCCAGCCAGCATCCAACCGATAAAGACAACGGCTGATATTGCCATGACGATCGGTACGAAGATGGACGATATCTTGTCCGCAAGACCCTGAATCGGAGCCTTGGTCGCCTGGGCGTCCTCCACGAGTCGGATGATCTCAGCGAGAGTGGTGTTTGGACCCACATGGGTAACCTCGACGCGCAGGCTCCCGTTCTGGTTCACCGTCGCACCGATGACTTCGTCACCTGGTCCGCGGTCAACTGGCACGGATTCTCCGGTCAGCATTGATTCGTCGATGGTCGAAGAACCCTCGGTGATAACCCCGTCGCAGGGGATCCGTTCGCCTGGCTTGACGACCACGATATTGCCGGGGGCCAGCTCAATCGGGTCGACCATGACCTCTACACCGTCACGGAGCAGGCGTGCTTCGCGCGCCCCGAGCTCGGCAAGGCGAGCAATCGACTGTGAGGCGCGACCCTTTGCGCTCGCTTCAAAGAAGCGTCCCAACAGGATCAGCGTAATGATCATCCCGGCGGTTTCGAAGAACACATCTCCGCCGCGGATAATCGCTGCAACAGAGGCAAAATACGCCGCCAGTGTGCCCACCGAAATCAGTGAGTCCATGTTTGCGGTTCTTGCCTTCAGGCGAGTCCAGGCCGCCGTGTGGAACTGGATTCCGAAATAGAACACAACAATCGTCGCGAGAAATGCCTGAAAGATGAGCCACGGGGTGTCTTTCGGCCCCAGTAGTGCAATCCCCATGAGGGGGAGAGACAATGCCGCTGAACCAGCGACCAGCTTGAGCTGATGACGGGCCTCCTCGGCGTAGCGCTCGGTCGGGGAGATTCGTTCATCTCCCTCTTCGAGGGCCTTGATGGTGTAGCCAATCTTGCCGACGGCTGCTTCGAGTGCCGCAATGTCGGTGTCAGGCGAGACAGTGGCGCGAGCCTCCTGGCCAGCAAATGAAACGACGGCGTGGTCTACGCCGTCCTGTTTTCCAAGAACGCGTTCGATGCGAACTGCGCAGGACGCGCAGGTCATACCGTTCACGTCGAACGTGATGGTATCAGTTTTTGCCATTGTTACTTAGCTACGTCGTAGCCCTGTGACTCAATAGCATCGATGATCGAATCGGTCGCCACGGAGTCAGAAAATGCCACATCCACTGTCTTTTCTTCGATATGGACTTCGACGGTGTCGACACCGTCGAGCTCTGAAACAGCCCCCTCAATAGAGGTTTTGCAATGGCCGCAAGAGATATCGGGAACAGAAAGAGTGATGTTGGTCATAGAAGGGCCTCCTCGGTCGGGCCGGTTATGCCAGGTGTGTACCTGAGTGTTTCCATAAGTTCGTCGACGATCTGTTCGACGCGATTTTCCTGCACTGCTTCCATGACGCATGTCTCGACGTGGTTGTTGAGGAGAATGCGATTCACCTTCTCGAGTGAACCCTGGACAGCAGATACCTGTTTCATCACATCGGTGCAGTACCGCTCTGCCTCGATCATCTGGATCACCGCATTTACGTGACCGCGAGCCGTCTTCAGACGGTTCAGTGCTGCTTTTTTGTGTTCATCTTTCATAGGGCGGCATTGTAGCACAGCGGTACTATACCCCACCCCCCGTGGGGTAGGAACGACGGTTGTTTTTGGGCCGTTTTCCGCCAGTTCCCGACGACGGAGTAGCATTCAAACGAGTTGTTGTGAGGAGCACACTGTGTCGAACCCGGTCATTTGTTCAATCGCCCGCACACCCATCGGACGGTTCAATGGGGCGTTCTCATCACTTACCGCCATGGATCTTGGTGGAGTAGCAATATCGGCGGTCCTTGCGCGCGCCGGCCTCGACGGCAAACGTGTCGACGAGGTCATCTTCGGTCATGTCCTCCAGGCCGGGCAAGGCCAGATCACCGCCCGCCAAGCCGCTGTGCGCGGTGGCATTCCGATGACCGTGCCCGCAATGACAATAAACAAAGTCTGCCTGTCGGGGATGACTGCTATTGCCGAGGCGAGCCGACGCATCCGTCTGGGTGAGGCCTCATTCATCGTCGCCGGTGGCATGGAGTCGATGACCAACGCACCTCATGTGCTTCCGCATGCGCGGACCGGCGTCGGATACGGGGATGCGACCCTCGTCGATGTGCTTACCCACGACGGTCTTTATTGCGCCTTCGACCAGTGTCTCATGGGTGAATCATCGGATCGCAAGAACACTGATCTGGGAATCGATCGAGAGGTTCAAGATGCCTGGGCCGCACGATCCCACCAACGTGTAGAGGCCGCAGTTGCATCGGGGGCCTTCACAGACGAGATTATCCCGGTTTCGGTGCCCCAACGACGAGGTGAGCCGGTGGTGGTGAGCGTCGACGAGGGATACCGGCCGGGTATGACGGCGGAGAAGCTCGCCAGCCTGCGGGCGGCATTTATCAGCGATGGCACGATCACTGCCGGGAACGCATCGCAGATTTCCGATGGCGCCGCCGCTCTGCTGGTTGCCGATCGTGGGGCTGCCGAGGCGGCCGGTCTGCCAATCGTGGCAGAGATCCTTGGATACGGACAGACTGCCGGACCCGACGCCACCCTGCAAGAACGCCCGGCCGAGGCCATCCGACTCGCCGCGGACGCTGCGGGGTTGGGCATCGCCGACATTGACCTTTACGAGTTCAACGAAGCGTTCGCATCCGTGTCGTACTGGGCCGGTCGTCAATTGGGTATCTCGGAGGACATCATCAATGTCAACGGAGGTGCCGTCGCGCTCGGTCATCCACTCGGTGCCACGGGTGCACGTATCGTCGTGACGCTTATCAGCGCTCTCCACAAAAGGGGTGGAGGAGTCGGTGGTGCGGCACTATGCGGTGGTGGAGGGCAGGGGGATGGCATTGTCGTACGCACTGTCTGAAACACCTGTAGAAGTAGTGAATAAGGGAGAAATATGAGTGATGCACCAGACCGGAACCTCGCTATGGAGCTGGTCAGAGTCACCGAAGCGGCCGCGGTAGCGGCGTCGCGATGGCAGGGACGTGGGGACAAGAACGCTGTCGATCAAGCTGCGGTCGATGCCATGCGAGCCATCCTGGCAACCGTAGAGATGGACGGGATCGTCGTCATCGGCGAAGGCGAAAAAGATGAAGCTCCGATGCTCTACAACGGTGAGCGTGTTGGTAACGGCAACAAACCCGAAGTAGATGTCGCGGTCGACCCCGTTGACGGCACGACGCTAACGGCACGAGGTTCCGACGGTGCCCTTGCGGTGATTGCACTGGCGAGCCGGGGTTCAATGTTTTCTCCGGGAAGCCTGGTGTACATGGACAAGATCGCTGTTGGTGAAGAGGCTGCCGGCACCGTCGACATTGAGGCACCCATCGAGCACAACATTGCTCAGGTGGCAAAGGCACTCGGCAAAGGTGTGGGGGACGTCACTGTCATGATTCTCGATCGACCCCGCAACGACGGCATCATCCAGGGCGTCCGGGCCGTAGGTGCCCGTTGTGCCCTGATCACCGACGGCGACATTGCGGGGGCAATAGCAACGGCGAAGGCCGACTCCGGGATCGACTTGCTCCTTGGTATCGGTGGATCACCCGAGGCGGTGACTGCCGCATGTGCGATGAAGGCGCTCGGCGGTGAACTGCAATGCAAAATCTGGCCGCGCGGTGATGAGGAGCGGCAATATGCGGCCGACAACAACATCGATCTGACACAGGTTCTGCTGACCGGTGACCTTGTTGCCAGCGATGATACGTTCTTCGCAGCAACCGGCGTGACGCCCAGCGCGCTACTCCACGGCATCCAACTTCACGGGAATACCGCACGGACCCATTCCGTGGTCATGCGCTCGCGCACGGGGACCGTACGCTTTGTGGAAGCAATCCACCGATTCGACCGGGTAAAGTCTCTGTAATTACCACCAGCGGTCGACCGAGTCGGGGACGGCGAACCACTGCTGGGTTTAGCTAGAAGAGGATTCCATGAAGAAGAGTTTGGTGGCAGGAGTTGCCCTCATGATCGTTGCTGCCGCATGTTCGGTTTCTGGGGAAATCAATATCGGCTCCAGTCCTGTCGAAAACCAGGTCGAGGATTTCGTCGAGGGTGATTTTGGTGATGGTTTCGGTCTTGGTGATCTGGATGCATCATGTACGAAACCGAGTTCCACGGACGTTGGCACAACGTTCCTTTGTACCGCGACCACGACGACGGGCGATGTTGTGCGACTCGAGGCGACCCTGGCCGAAGACGACTTTTTCGACGTGCAGACCACAAACCTCATTCTTGGAGAGTCCTGGGGACCCATCGAGGGCGAAATGGTGCGGATTCTCTCCGAGAACACTGCGGACGGTGCGGCAGCGATCACCGTCGACTGTGGCAAGGAAACGAGGATCTTCGACATTGGGGTGAGCGAGCCTCACATCTGCGCTGCCAGCGATGGCAGTGGGTCGGTCTTCGATCTATCGATAGCGTTCACCTCGCTTGTCCCCGGGAACATTCTCTGGGATTGGGAGATCGGCGATATCAGGCCGTAGTCGCCGATCTTGTGACGAGCGACGCCAACCGGGTGTCGTAGTCGGCTGCAATAGCTGACCAGTCGAAACGTCCCATCTCCGAGTGGAGCGCGGTGACAATGGCGGTTCGCTCTGCTGAATTCTTGATCAGCCTGACAAGCCCGTCCACAAGCTCCGGGGTATTGCGGTACAGCACCCGGTCGTGCAATTTCTCGGGAATCCGTTCGGGGTAAACCAGGCGATCCGGGAGGAGTGGTGCGGCCCCGGCATAGATTGCTTCGGTGATGGCGATGCCAAAAAACTCATGGTCCGCCGTCGAGAGCACGATGTCTGCAGACCGAAGTATCCGGCGGTAGGTAGGAGTATCCGCAAAACCTGCGTGGACGACTCGGTCGCCTAGCCAGGCAACGAGTTCGGTGATGACCGCTGGTGGTGTCTGTGGCACTTCGCCAAGGAATGCGAAGTCGCATGCGACGTCCTGCTCGGCCAGGGACCGGAGTGCGTCGGAGAGTTGTTGCAGACCCTTGTCGTGCTCCCAGCGCTGATTCCATACGACAAGAGGACGTGCCCGGGACGATCGTGGAATTGCATCGAAGGGTCTCAGGTCAACACCAATGGGCACGACCTCGGATCGGTGACGCACGTCCGCGACGATATCGAGGTGCGTGTCGCCGCGGTATCTCCCGAGGAAATCAGGGAGCTGGGCGTACCAGGTGTCGAGATGCCACTGCGAGTTGAACCACACCTGGTCGGCAACGACGGTTGCGGCCCAATTCGTCAGGATGTGCTCGACCGGAGGTGTCTGTCCCGCTGCGACGGGATACGACAGCTGGTTTTCGTGCATGTAGTGGACGACCGGGGTGCTGCCAAGGCGGAAGCGGGTCGCCCCGAGAAACTTTGCGGTGTCGAGCATCGACGACGTTATCACCGCATCAAAGTCGCCGAGGTCACGAGCCTGTGCTGCGAGGGTGGCCCACGAACCGCGCAGCCGCCACCTCCACGAGTGACCCTCATGGCCGATGATGACGACGTCGTTCGCCGAGTGGCGCTGGTAGCCCTCCGCCCACGCCTGATGCGAGCCGCCGAGAAACGGCTCGACGAGGAGCACCCGCATGCGGGTTACATCTCCTGGCGACCGGAGAGGGCCCGACCAAGAGTTACCTCATCGGCGTAGTCCAGGTCACCGCCGACCGGGAGTCCGCTGGCCAGTCGACTGACGGTGATACCGAGGGGCTTGATTGCCCGCGCGATGTACATTGCTGTCATGTCACCCTCGACCGTCGGGTTGGTCGCGACGATGACTTCGGTGACTCCCTCATGGTCGAGCCTTCCGAGGAGTTCCCTGATGCGCAACTCGTCTGGTCCGATCCCCTCTATGGGAGAGATCGAACCGCCGAGCACGTGATAACGCCCCCGGAACTGGTTGGTACCCTCGATGACTGCGATGTCCTGAGCACGCTCGACGACGCACAGTACTGTCGGGTCCCGCCGCAGATCGGCACATACTGAGCACAGCTCCTCGGCCGTGAGGTTGAAACACTGTGCGCACAGCCGGATCTTCTTCTTCATGTCCAGAATCGCGTCCGAGAGACGTGACGCGTCGACATCCTCGATGTTGAGGATATGGAAAGTCAGACGTTGGGCACTCTTGCGGCCAATGCCGGGAAGTCGTGCGAACTCATCAATGAGCCGTTGTACCGGCGGCTCAAACATCAGCCGAGGAGACCGCCGAGGTCCATTCCGCCCGCAAGACCGCCCATGGCTGAGCTGGCCTCGTCCGCCGCCGTGGCCATGGCCTGGTTCACCGCAGCGACCACAAGGTCGCCCGCCATCTCGGGGTCGTCCGGGTCGAGAACGGAAGGATCGAACGTTACAGCTACAAGCTGGCCCGATCCCTTTACGGTGGCAGTCACCACTCCACCGCCCGCGGTTCCTTCATAGGTCTTATCTGCGAGCTCAGCTTGAGTTTGCTGGAGCTCTGCTTGCATCTGTTGCGCCTGCTGCATGAGCTGGCGCATGTCTTTTGGCATGCGTCCCATACCGGGGAGGTTAGCGCATTGCTTGGGACTTCAAGCGGTCCTTGCGTGGATCCGGTGCGCGATGATTGCGGACTGGTCCGATACCGTGACACACCGCTGGTATCGTTGTTCCATGCTTCCCTACAACCTCGACCACGTTGCGATCGCTGTTGAGAATCTCGATATCGCGATCGACGGTTACCGTACGCTGTTCAACATCGAAGTGCTTTACCGCGAGGTTGTTGCCGACCAGGGGGTTGAGGAAGCCATGCTGGCGGTCGGGGGATCGTGCGTACAGTTGCTGGCGCCGTTGAACCCCGATACACCCGTCGGCAAGTTCCTCGCAACGAGGGGAGAGGGCTTGCATCATCTCGCATTTGCGGTTCCAGACATCATTGCAGCCCTCGAACACCTCAAGGAATTAGACGCCGAGTTGATCGACGAGACTCCGCGTATCGGTGGACGAGGCGCCAGGATTGCGTTCGTCCACCCGAGGGAGCTAACCGGTACGTTGATCGAGTTGGTGGAGGTCTCCGGTGAGTGAAGTCGAAATCACCGGTGGCGCCGGACCCCATGAGGCCGCCGCAGTGATGGCCGCTATTGCGCAGTCCCTGGAAGAAGAAGCGGCTGCGAGTGCGGTCGGTGCGGCCGCCCCTCGACCGACGGAATGGCAAAGGGTCGCGAGCGACCACCTCAAGCCGACCAACGACCCGGGGCCCGTGCGCGATACTCAAAACTGGGGTGACAGCACTGATTCCACCGGCGAGTAATGCTGCGTGGCCGTGACTGTCACGGTCTTCCGTCGGGGTGTCGCCGTGTGCGAACAAACATCCGGACGTGTAACACTTGGTGTGAGAACCCTCTCTTGTGAATTGGGAGTCGCCCAACCATGACGATGGATATCAACGTCTACGACGATCACGCAGAAGCCCTGATCCGGTTCGCCACGGTGCTGGTTGGTCCGGAGAGTGCCGTGGTGTTGGTAACGACAGTTCTTCACAGGGCGGCGGCCCATCAGCCCTTGAGGGAACTGCAGAGTCCCCGAAATGCACTGATGCGACGTGTGTTGCGGCTCGCCGAAGGGCCACATAACCGTCGCGATACCAGCGTGCTTCCGGCCTGGCGGGTCGGTGCGCCACTTCCCGTTCCCCTCGCCGGTGGCACCGCAACACCCCAACAGCAGGCCACCGACGCGATACTGCTGCTATCTCTGCGCCGGCGAGCGGCGGTCTATCTTGTGTATTCGGCTGGCCTCGACTCTTCCGAGGCTGCACGTGTGATGCGGGTTCCCTCCGGCGTCGTGCGTCGGCATCTGATGCAAGCCGGGAAACAATGCCGAGCCATATCCCCGGCCAACGCTCCGTGGTTCCGTCGCCGGTTCCGGGACGCAATGGCGCCGCTTGTGGCGGCCACCCCCAGGATGTCGCGTCTCGACTTGATTTCACACGGGCCAACACCGGTAGCGAAGTGGAGGCGAATCTCGGTCGGTGTCCGGATCGTTGCAGTGTTGGCATTGGGGGTCGCGATCGTCGGGACGGGCGCGGTCTTGCTCAACGTGACTCAGGTGCCCGCTCCAGAGGGAATCGGCAGCGTCGCGGCCGAATCGGACTTCTCCGACGATGGCATCAGGATTGTTGCACCGGACGCCGGTCCCGATCCTGGCCCGCTCGCTCCGTGTTGTGCTGACCGACCGTTCGGGGTGGGGTTTGTCGTTGGTCGTGATGATGTGACGTTGGCTCTCAGAAACCAGCTGTCGGCGGTTGTTGATCAGATCAGCATTCCCGAGGTTGACCTCTCCGATGTAGCGCTTTGGCCCGCAGCCGTGATTCGCGACGATCTCTACACAATTGTTGCTCGCGACGATGTACCTATTGGTGTGATCAAGACGACAGAAGCGGCCTACAGCGGCTTTGGGTCGGGGGCCAAACTATGGCTCGATGTCGTGACGCGTAAGAACTGGGGCTGGATCACCAGTGCCCGGGTCGTGTGGTCGGCCTTGCCAGCGGACGCAGCCATCGTCCGCGTGACGATCCCGGACGGTCGAAACCTCCTACAACGACCGGTTGGTCGCACCGCCTTTTTCGACCTCGCAACTCCGGGATGGAACCAGATCGCTAGGTTCACGGCACTCAACGCTGCGGGTAGTCCGCTATCCGTCAGAACGCTTGAACTCGATGGCGGTGGATGTTCGGGCCGACTCGCACAGATACCTTTCATAGATCGAAGCCTGCCCGACGAGGTCAGTGCAGTGCGCTTGCCGCTGCTCGATGCAGCAATTCGGTGCGATGCGGGATCAATTGAGCAGATCCTCCGAGACCACCCGGGTACGGTGATCTCGCTCAACGCAGTGGATCGCATATATGGACTGGCCCGCCTGGACATGGTCTATCCCATCATGTGGGACATCGGGCGCGCTCTTAAGGAGCCCTGGGTGATCGAGCGGGATGCCTCCGGTGAGTTCTTCGTGTGGTCGCTCGTGACCGGCGACGACGTGGTCGAGGTACGGGTGCCGCGGTCGTCATGACCCCACCCTCGAGGTTTTGGCGTCCACACCCCGCCAACGGCTCCCGTATTCGTCGGTTTACAGCGAGCGGCGGACGCCAAAACTCAGAAATCTCTTGACCCTCACGTTACGTCATGGTTTAGCCTACCGTCATGGAAACGAGAACAGTCGGTGACGTCGCCAGGATGGCGGGAATTACGGTGCGAACACTGCACCACTACGACGAAATTGGGTTACTCAGACCCTCGGAGCGCCGCGACAACGACTACCGGGCCTACACGGACGCCGACGTCAGCAGACTCCAACAGATCCTGACATATCGCGAGCTTGATCTTGGTCTTGATGAGATTGCTCGCCTCCTCAACGAGACATCCGATCCGGTTGATGCACTGCGACAGGCACGTCATCGCATTGATCGGCAACTCAAGAAGTTACGCCGCATCGCCGCTCGACTCGACCGCGCGATCGATGCTGAGCTGAAAGGAACACCTATGACGGCATACGAGAAACTGGAGGTTTTTGGCGACTTCGACCCGAACGAATTCGTGACCGAGGCCGAGGCGCGCTGGGGAGGATCCGAATTATTCGCCGCCACCGCCAAGCGCACCTCCGCCTACACCTCCGCCGACTGGAAGCGGCAGCAGGCCGAGACGGATGAGATCTATCGGGCTCTACTTGGCCTCATGCGCGAGGGGGTGTCTGCGGATTCCACCGCCGCCGCCGAGCTGGTTGACGCCCACCGTTCTTCGATTGACAAATGGTTCTACGAGTGCACCCCCGAGATCCATGCCGGACTCGGGGAGATGTATGTGTCGGACGAGCGGTTCCGCCAGAGCATCAACAGATCGGGCGATGGGTTGGCCGAGTTTCTCTCCGCAGCGATTGCGGTCCGGTACTCGAGCGCCTGAAACAATCACTCCAACTTTTGGCGTCCATATGCACACAAAAAGGGTGCATTCTGGACGCCAAAAGCTGGAGTCCTATCCGACGACCCGCTCGGATTGCTTCTGATGAAACATCGAAACCGGCGAACCCTGTTGCTGAGTCGCGACATCGGTCGTCTCGGGGACCGTGATGTCCTTCAGCGTCATGGTGAAGCAAAAGCGAGAACCGGTCGGAAAACGAGGCTCAAACCAGAGGTCACCGTTCATGGCTCGCAGTAATTTTCGGGCGATGGGGAGTCCCAATCCGACACCGGTCTCTGAGCGGCCATCACCCTTGGACCCCTGCTCGAAGTGCTCGAAGATCTGCGTCCTTTGATCGAGCGGTACCCCTGGCCCATTGTCGGAGATCACGACCTTGTATCGTTCTCCGGATACTGAACCCTCGATTAGGACCTGGTCGCCACCGTACTTGCGGGCGTTCTCAAGCAGGTTGCGCAACACCTGGTCGACCCGGATCTTGTCGGCGAACACGTTGACCCCGCCAGGGATGCTGACCACATATTCCTTGTGTGAATCGCGAAATATCGTTTCCGCGGTGCTGAAAGCTTCTTCGCGAATATCAAACTCTTCGGGGTCCAAACGGAGGTGTCCCGCATCGAGGCGAGGGATCACCAGGATGTCTTCGACAAGATTGGTGAGATGAGTCGTTTCGTCGTGCATGATCGTGAGGAACTCGTTGATCTCACCTGCTTCGAGCAGCTCCCAACTATCGGAGAGTGTCTCGGTGAATCCCTGGATCGAGGTGAGCGGTGTTCGTAGTTCGTGACTCACCATGGACACGAACTCGTTCTTGATCTCCGAGGAACGCCGTTCTGATTCCAGCGCTTCGTGGTGAGCGGCCCTGGCGCGATGTAGCGCCACGCCGGCTGAGATCAGGAGGAGCGCGACGTAGACCATCAGGGTCCCCGTAACTAACCACGCAAACACGTCTGACGAGGTTTCGAACATCGGGTCGAGGAATACGAGAGGGATACCCCATAGTGAGGCATATCCAATGACCGCAAGCGCTCGCGGTGGAGGGAGAAGGAGCAACGCCGTTGTGAGTGTGTAGAGGATTCCGGCGACGACAACCGCCGCGCTGACGCCGTTGAAGAACAGGCCAGCGCCGGTAATGGTGACGTCGAGGACGAGGGGGTAGATGGCACTCTCGCCACGATTGAGCCGGGCGAGTCCGTCGGCGGTCATAACAACTCCGGCGCCCAGAGCAAGCCACGCCCCGGGGCCTCCGAGGATGAAGATTGCAACCGATGCAAGCATGACAATGCCACCGGCAACGGCGCGTACTGCGTTGTATGCAGTGCGCACTGCGGTGTAGCTAATCGGTGCTGCGAGCTGTGCAACCATACTGTCCGACATCGTCAACGACCCTCCATCCTCAGGGTTCTATCGGCGTGTCTAGTGCCCAGGTAAAGGAGATCAACGATTCCTTTGAGTTACCAATTGCTGGAGGGATTCGTCGGGTACGGTGAGATCGCCGAGACCGGTGCCCACCTTGATGTCAGGCTTGTAGGTGCCGTGGAAGTCCGAGCCGCCCGTCGCCGCAATCCCGAGACTGCGACAGATGCTTGCCAGGTGCTCGCGTAGGTCGGGCGAATACTCGTTGTAATACGCCTCGATGCCGCCGAGGCCTGCCGTACTGAGGTCACGAAACGCGTCCGCGTACTCTTCGGCGCCAAGACCGAGCGTGTGCGGGTGCGCGATAACCGGGACTGCACCCGACTGCCTGGCGAGGTCGATCGCCTCGAAGGCATCCAGCCGATCACGCGACACGTAACCGGGTCTTCCGACGGCGAGCCAGGTATCGAATGCTTCAGTCATGGAGTCAACAACTCCCTTGTCGATGAGAACCCTGGCGAAGTGAGGCCTCCCCATGGATCCTTCACCGGCGATGGTGGCAACCTCGTCGAACGAGATATCGATGCCGTGGGCTTGGAGGGCCGTGATGATGCGCACATTGCGCGTGGCCCGTCCCTCGCGTACGGCTACCAGCCGATCCTGGAGGGGTCCCGGTCCGGGTTCGAGGAAATACACCAACAGGTGCATGGCGGCACCGTTCCAACCGACGGAGAGTTCCGTCCCGGGGATGAACTCGAGACCGTGTGTCTTCGCCGCAGCCCGGGCCTCCGGTACTCCGTCAAGAATGTCATGGTCCGTTAATGCAATTGCCGAGAGTCCGGCCGCGACGGCGAGTTCGACAATGCTGGCAGGACTCTCACTGCCATCGGAGATGTAACTGTGGAGGTGAAGGTCAACCGACATGAATGGCGACGAGCGCCGCCACCGAATCGTTACCGCTGTTCGCCCACCAGGAATAGATCGCGATCACCACCGCAATGGCGATAGCCCACTTCGTCATCCTGATGATGTTTTTCTTCACCGCGGCAATCCGTGCTGCCTTGGCTTCGGCGACGCGTTTCACTTCGCGGTTCGCCTTTTGTCGCTCTCGTTTAGTAGTTCCCATGCGCAAACCCTAACGCGCGACAAATTGATGCGTCCAACTGGCCGGGTTTTCGAGTCGCATGGCGCTGCCGATAAGAAGGTCGCACCGCCCGTAGCGACTAATCGAGCGGTGTGATCGTGATCGACTCAATGTAGATCGACTCAAGCGGAATCGATGCCTCGCCCCGGATATTTGGGCCCAGCGGGACCTCGTCGATGAGTGCCAGCGTGTCGAGGCCTGCCGAGACCGTTCCGATCACTGTGAATACGGGTTGCAGATGACTGGCGTCGCCGGTGACGATGAAGAACTGGCTTCCTGTCGTGCCGCGACCGGCGTTGGCCATCGCAACTACTCCCGGCTCATAAATGAATCCATCGGATGGGAACTCGTCCGGCAGTGAGTAACCCGGATCGCCAGTTCCTGTCGCGGTCGGGTCGCCAGCTTGCAACATGAAACCGGGGATCAGACGGTGCGCCACCGTGCCGTCGTAGTAACCCGACTGGGCGAGAAATACGAAAGAGTTCACGGTTTCGGGCGCTAACGACGGGTCCAGTTCCAGGTCGATTGGCCCACAGGAAGTCTCGATCGTGGCGAGGAGTTTGACACCGGGATCGAGTTCCATGTCATCCGGTGCGTCAAAACGCAGATCACGCGCTTCTGGAGGGGTCTCGGCGCCACAGGCCGCAGGTTGCTGGCGGAATTCGAAATACGATGCAGGTGGTCTTGCGAACGGCTGTGTCGTCGTGGTAGCAAGCGTGATCTGAGGAGGAGTTGGCGTCACTGTGGTGGTCGTCACCGTCGCACCGCCGCCGCAGGCGGATACCACAAGCGCGGTGGCGATGAGCGTTCTGAGGGGGGTCTTGATAGCCATAGTGCGCAAGCTTAGGCCTCCCTGGAACACATGAGGATTCTCGAACAGCAGGCCCGTCTGCAACCTCTCCAACTGGTGTCCCGAGTTGGGGGCCTCGCTGGTGGATCACTCCACGCCGTGCCATCCCCAAACATCGCGCAACGCCTGCTCGATCCGGCCAGCATCGCCACGAAGACGGTAGTCCTCCGCCTGGTCAATCCAACGAATGATGCCCTGTTCGTCTATCAGGAGGGTCGTCGGGATTGCCATTCGCTTGAAACCGATCGGGTATCCGAGGGCGAATCCCAAAACAAAGCGGGTGACGAACTCGAACCCGTTGCGGTGTACGAGGCCGTACTTTTCGATAACCCGTAACTCGGGGTCGGAGAGGACTGCGAACGAGAGTCCGTCGCGTGCCCGATGCTCGTGCGCGTCATCGACACTGTCCTTGCTGATTGCCACCGTGGTAACCCGGTATCGCCCGAGTAGGGGCTGCATCCGTTCGAACCGCTGCAACTCAGCGGAACAGTACGGTCACCACTTGCCGCGGAAGAACTTCAGGAGAACCCGTTGACCCCTCCAGTCGGCTGTGTCAATGGCGGTTCCCGACGAATCGAATGCTGTGAACGCGAGCATCGGATCGCCGACGGCTACTCGAATCTCGCTGTCGGGTAGGCGGGCGATCGTGAGAAGGAAAAAGAAGAGTGACGCAAGACCGATGGCCACGATCCCGAAAGCGATTGGGAACACACCGAGGGAAATCCCGCCACCCCCAAGGCCGGCCAGCACCGCAACAACACCGAAAACCATCACTACGACATGGAGCACCGGGCGAGCGGGCACTTGCTCACGAGGGATTGCACCCAGATACACGATCCAGGTGAGGAGTATGAGTACGAAGCCGATCGCTACTGCCGTGGATGCCATGCCCCGACTGTACCGATTCTTGACATTTCGGGAAGGATTGGCGACGCCTCCGACGGTGGATTGGGCTAGCAGGGGAACCACCTACACTGCCGAGCTATGGCCCTGATAGTGCAGAAATTCGGTGGCACATCCGTCGGCGACGCCGAGCGGTTAAAGAACGTCGCCCTTCGTATTGCGGCCACGTATCGCGACGATAACGCTGTGGTTGTTGCCGTCTCTGCGATGGGAAGGACCACCGACGATCTCATTGAGCTCGCCAAGGATGTCACGACGTCCAGCCATCCGCGCGAGATGGACATGCTGCTCACTGCCGGTGAACGGATTTCCATGGCGTTGCTTGCAATGGCCCTTGATGACCTGGGAGTGCCCGCGGTGAGTTTCACCGGTTCCCAGGCAGGAATTCTTACCACCGCGGTACATGGCGAGGCCGAGATCGTCGATATCCGGGCTGATCGTGTCAAGGACGCAATCGACGAAGGTCGAGTTGTCATCGTCGCCGGTTTCCAGGGCGTCGATCCCCTGTCGAGGGACGTGACGACCCTCGGTCGTGGGGGTTCGGACGCGACCGCTGTTGCACTCGCTGCTGCGCTTGGTGCTGATGTGTGTGAGATCTACACCGATGTGGACGGAGTGTTCACGGCCGACCCCCGGGTTGTATCGGATGCTCAAAAGCTGGTCGAGATTTCGTTCGAAGAGAT
This sequence comes from Actinomycetota bacterium, assembly GCA_013151445.1. Lineage (GTDB taxonomy): Bacteria > Actinomycetota > Acidimicrobiia > Spongiisociales > UBA5794 > BMS3BBIN02. Next base: position 14,091 of record JAADIG010000069.1, on the reverse strand, counting down.
GCTCGAGATGGCCTCCGCCGGGACTGGCGTGCTGATGGCACGTTCGGTTGAATTCGGTCGCCGTTATTCAATACCTATTCATGTACGTTCGTCGTTTCACGATGGCGAAGGCACATGGGTTAAGGAGAAGACCATGGAGGAAGCGATCGTTCGTGGGGTTGCCCACGACTCATCAGAGGCAAAGGTGACTATCCAGGGTCTTGCGGACACACCCGGAATCGCCGCCAAGGTCTTCGAACCGCTGGCGATAGCCGGTGTCACCGTTGACCTGATTGTGCAGAACGTTTCGACCGAGGGTTATACCGATATTTCGTTCACCGTCCCCAAACATCAGCTCGCAAAAGCGCGAGAGAGTTCCGAGTCGATTGTTGCGGACCTCGGTGCGGGAGGTGTCGATGTTGACGAGAACATCGCCAAAGTGTCGATCGTCGGTGCCGGTATGAAGACCGAGCTGGGGATTGCGGCGAAGATGTTTCGAATTCTCTCCGACAGCGACATCAACATTGGAATGATCTCAACCTCGCCGATCCGTATCTCTTGTATCGTCGCTCTGGACCGCATCGAGGACGCCGTCCGGGCACTCCACAATGGTTTCAAGCCCGCCCTCGCGCCTCAGGAGGAATCGTTGTGAGAGGTATCGCCGCCCCTCGGGTCGCGGTAGTCGGGGCCACGGGGGTAGTGGGGAGGACGATGTTGTCGATCCTCAGCGAGCGGAACTTTCCGTTGTCCTCTCTCCGATTGTTTGCTTCATCTCGGTCTGCCGGTACGGTGGTTTCGACCCCCTGGGGTGATGTAACCGTTGAGGATCTCGCGACCGCTGATCCCACCGGAGTCGACATTGCTTTGTTTTCGGCCGGGGGCGCTCGTTCTCTTGAGTATGCCCCTGCTTTTGTGGCCGCGGGTGCGGTCGTTATCGATAACTCATCGGCTTTTCGGCGCGATCCTGCCGTTCCGCTTGTCGTTGCCGAAGTGAACGACGACGCGATCGCTCGTCACAATGGCATCGTTGCCAATCCGAACTGCACGACGATGGGTTTGATGATGGCTGTCGGTCCGTTGCATCGTGCCGCTGGGATCGACCGCATGATCGCAACGTCCTACCAGGCGACCTCTGGGTCGGGTCAGGCCGGTGTCGAAGTCCTGATGCATGAGATTGATGTGCTCGGCAAGAAACCGGAGGAGCTCGCGACGGGCGGATGGAGCGACCCGGGATCTACGTTGTATTCGCGTCCGATTGGGTTCAACGTTCTACCTCACGCCGGTTCCTTTGCTGAGGAGCACTACACCGACGAGGAGTGGAAGCTGGTCAACGAGACTCGCAAGATACTTGGCGACGATTCGATTCGCGTTGAGCCTACGTGTGTTCGAGTTCCGGTAGCTGTGGGCCACTCGGTTGCTGCGACCGTGTTCTTCGATAGGGTCGTCAGTCGTGATGAAGCCCTGGATATTCTTAGCGAGGCTCCCGGTGTCGAGGTGTGGGACGACGCCAAGGTGCCTACACCCCTCGATGCCGCAGGGATCGATACGACGCTCGTCGGACGTGTCCGCGAGACCCTCGGTGAACGGGGTGGGCTAAATCTCTGGGTAGTGAGTGACAACCTCCGCAAGGGTGCTGCCCTCAACACCGTGCAACTTGCGGAGCTGCTCCTCCGTGGAGACTCGGCGGGGTGAAGGTTGCCATAGAGGGGGTGGAGTGCCGGTGCTTATGATGAGCGTCAAATCTGCCGATGCGATACTGTAGGGACGGTAGACGTAGCGGAGCCAGGTATGGAAACAACTTCAACTATCACGATCAATCGGCCGGTTGATGACGTGTTCTCGTACGCCTCCGACATAAACCGTTTGCCCGCCTGGATGACGGGGGTAACGGCGGCGCGAATGCTGTCGGACACCAAAGAGAAGGGTGCCCGATTCGTTGCCACCTACCTCGTGGCGCGTCGACCCGTCGATTTCGAGTTCAAAATCACCCGCTGGGATCCGAAGAAGGTGTTCGGGTTTGCGACTGCAAAGGGTCCGATGAAATTCAAGGGTCGTCTTGAGTTCAGAGGTAAGAATGGGTCGACCGAGGTGACATCTGTGATCGAGTCCGGACCGGATAGCCTCGCCACCCGATTGCTCTTCACGATCGCCCGCCCGTTGTATAAACGTTCGACGCGTCATCTGCTCAAACGTGAACTTGAGGCACTCAAGGTAGCTGTCGACTCGTAAGACTTCCCTGTTTTGGCGTCCAATAGCGCACCATGGTGCGCTATTGGACGCCAAAACATGAGACCCAACCTGATGAGTCGGGACGGCGGGATTTGAACCTAGGGACTTGAGTCGTGGAGGCTCTGAATATGTTGGGTACTTCGAACCCGATACGCGGGATCGGGAGTCCGCGTGGATGGGTAGAGGTTTCGAGGCCCGGGAGGGCCTCGAAAGCCTCGGGGAGACCCGACCGTGATAGTCGGGACGGCGGGATTTGAACCCGCGACCTCATCGTCCCGAACGATGCGCGCTACCAAGCTGCGCTACGTCCCGTTTGGACGATTGTACACACGTCCGCCCGCCGACAGTCTCTGGATCAGCTAGCTAGATTCGTTCGACGCGGAGGCGGTCGATGCGGTTGCGATCCATGCGAAGGACGACAAGTTCGAGCTCGTCACCGGCCGTGACCCGGTCTCCCTCTTCGGGGATCTGTCCGCTGATGTCGAGGAAGAGTCCTGCCATCGTGGAGTATTGGCCCTCGGGGATCTCTGCACCCGTTATCTCGGCAAGGTCGTCGACGTCGACCCGGCCATCGGCGATCCATTTGCGGGACCCGAGGGGAACGATTGAGGGTGTCCCGGGGTCGTGTTCATCCTGGAGCTCGCCAACAAGCTCGGCCATGAGGTCCTTGACGGTGATGATGCCCTCGATGCCGCCGTGTTCATCGCTGATGACGGCAAACCCGGACCGGTTTGATCGCAGGGTTTGCAGTGCCTCAAGGATGGGTGTCGACTCGGGGATGTAGAGCGGTTGTCGGAGGAGGCGACGAATTGCGTCGGGTGTGGCGTCATCGCCGAACCGGAGGACATCTTTGACGTAGAGGACTCCGAGGATGTCCTCGACGCTGTCGCCGGTGACGAGGTAGCGGCTATGGCCGGTGTTCGACACCGAGTCGCGGACCTGTTCGGCGGTTACGGGGGAAGCCATCGTTGCGAGGTCTACGCGTGGCGTCATGACGTCGCGCACGGGTTTTTCGGCGATGGAGAAAAGTGCGTCGATAATCTCGCGTTCCACCGTGGCGATCCCTCCTTCCTCGTGGCCGAGGTCTGCGAGTGCGAGGATGTCGTCCTCGGTGACGTTCCCTTCATCCTTTCGCCGTCCCACCCCGATCATGTTCAGGAGTCCCTGGGTGATGGCGGTGAAGAACGCAGCGATGGGCGCGAGGCCTTTCGAGAGCACGTAGATCGTCGGTGCTACCGCAAGTGAGAAACGTTCGGGCGACCGCGCGGCGAGTGTTTTTGGGGTGATCTCCCCAGCAACGAGTACGACGACGGTTACGACGCCCGCGGAGACGATGGGGCCGCTCGTTTCTCCAAGGAGGTCGATGAACAACGCGGTGGCGATTGCCGTACCGAGGATGTTCACGACGTTGTTTGCCACGAGCAATGTTGAGAGGAGCCGTTCGGGATCCCCGGTCAACTGTTGGACACGCAAGCCGCGCCGGCCCCGGTCGGCGAGCTGGTGGACGCGTTCTTTCCCGAGCGACATCAACGCTGTTTCGGAGCCCGAGAAAAAACCAGATCCGAGTGTGCACAACGCAAGGGTGATGATGTAAACGATACGTAGGTTCACTGCAGCGATGGCCCCGATGGAGCCGTGCCTCCCGTCTTTACTTTAGAGCTCAGAGGCGGCGAGGCACTCGCGAACAGTGGATTGCAGTTCGTGGGCAGAGACCGGCTTGGTCACCCAGCGTGCCGCACCGGCGCGTTTTGCGATGAAGGCATCGGCTGCTCGGTCCAGCAGCAAGACCACCGGGGTCTCCGCGCCGGCCTTCATTGACGCATCGCGGATCGAGCGAACGAGGGCCATTCCCCCCATCGATCCGACCTGGAGATCGACAACTGCGACCGCAGCCTCGTTGTCTTGGACTGCTGTCCCGGCGGTCGCGGAGTCGTCATGATCGACGATCGAGAACTCGGGAGCCGTGAGGGCAGCATGTACTTCGTCGCGGACCCAGGGCGTATCGGTGACAAGGAGAACTGTGGTCATGAGACAAGAGTATCGGCCGGACAACCGTGTGACAAGACAGCGCCGATGCGCGGGGCCACATCGGGGAGGAATCAGCGGGTCGTTTCGTGGCGTAGAATCCTTCAACGATGCGACGACTCACCACCTCTGCCCTTATGTTTGTTTCGGTTCTCGGCCTCGTGGTTACTGGTGCGTTCGCCCAGTCCACCGATGATCCCGGGCCAATCGTTGTTGCCGATATCCAGGGTCCCCTGGATCAGCGGGGCCTTGATTTCCTTACCGAAACCGTGCAAACACCCGACGTTCAGCTCGTCATCCTTCAGGTAAATCAGCCGGGTATCGCCTCGGGTGATCCGACGGAGCTCTACGAGGCGATCCTCGCGTCGGCAACCCCCATAGCCGCGTGGGTTGGCCCCATTGGGTCTTCGACACAGGGTGGGGCGGCACAGATACTTCGTTTTGCCCATGTGACGAGTGCGGCGCCCGACGTGACCATCGGGAAACTCCAGCCGGTGGTGTGTTGTGAGGACAGTTCATTGCCGACGGGGCTGCGCAACATTGACCCGGCCCTCGATGCGGGGTCTGTTCGTGTCACGGAACCTATTGCCGACCTCATCGACTCGGTTGACGCCACGATTGGTGAGTTTATGGGACGTCTTGATGGGCTGACGGTGGAAACCGTTGCGGGTCCCGTCACTCTGGAGACCGCTGAGCTGGTCGAAGTTGATGGGTCCATGGTCAACGTTGCGTCGGTTGAGATCCGGTTCGTAAAACCCGGACTCACGTCGCGGTTTCTTCGGTTGGCGACCCGACCCGAAGCGACGTTGTTCTTCCTCGTCATCGGTCTATCGAGCGTCGCTTTCGAGTTCTACGCAGCAGGGGTCGGCATCACCGCAGGGGTCGCATCCTTGGCGTTGTTCCTCGCAGGTTATGGCCTCGCGGTGTTGCCGATGAATTGGTTCGGTGTCGCTGCGGTGCTGGGGGGTCTCGCTCTCTACACCGCTGACTTTCAGCGAAGTTCGCTCGGTCCGTTTACCGCGTTGGGGACTGTCCTGCTTTTCTTTGGCGGAGCTAACTGGGTGCGGTCCGACCAATTCGGACCCCAATGGTGGGCGGTGCTGTTGACGGTGCTTGCTGCTTTGTTCTTCTTTGCGGTCGCCCTCACTACGGTCGGTAGATCGAGGTTTGCAACGGTGACGATCGGCCGTGAGCATCTCATCGGGAAAGTCGGGGAAGCACTTTCGGCGTTCGACCCGGACGGAATGATCGATCTCGATGGGGCGAAGTGGCGTGCAACCGCCACCCGAGCGGCAAATATTGTGCCGGGTGAGCGTCTTGTCGTCGAGGCTGTGACCGGTGTGGTGTTGGATGTGTCGCCGGTTGACCGTTGACCCAAAATAGGGTGCTCGCGAAAAGCTAACACTCTTTGCCAAACATTTCCTGGCGGCGTGAACCTAGCGCGACTACCGTGCTTTCACCGTTGGATATCTTCCCACCCCTCAGGAGGAAATGTGGTCCCTATGGATCGATCATGGCAGCCAGTCGCGCTTTGTCGCGGTAACCGTTCACATCTCTTTTTCCCGCCGAGTAAAAGCGAGAGAAAAGACGAACGGGAACGAAGAGAGATTCGTGCGAAGGCTGTTTGTACTGTGTGTTCGGTCAGAGGGGATTGTCTTGATTTCGCAATGGAGATCAAGGAACCGTACGGCATCTGGGGGGGCCTCACCGAGTCCGAGAGACGTCAGGTAGTGGCTAGAGCCGCCGTTTAACCGTTCGGGAATCACCCCGGCGCAATGTCCACCCGTGGGCGTCGAGCCATTCAAGCAGCGGCACTGCCTGGCGGCGACTGATGTCCATTGCATCTCTGAATTGAGCGACACCGAACCCGTCGTCCATATTCTGTAGTCGTGAAGCGATCTCGTCCATCTGCTCTGGCAGGTAGACGAGATCGCTTGTGATTCTCTGCAGTTTCCCTGCCCGAATGACCGCGTGGAGGAATTCTTCGTTTAGCCCCAATTCGGGCACGCGCGGAACGCCAAGACCGCTGGCTACAAGCATCGCACGGGCCCTCTTCCATGCGGCCTCATCTTCGGGGCTGTGCGTAATTTCGAACTCGGTCTTCCTGACCGTCGGTCCATCGTCTTGCAGTTCGTTGTTGCTGGTAGCGAGGTGTTCGACGACTGCAAGGTCAATGTCGAGCAGTTCTGCGAGTGTCGCCTTCGGTGCTCCGGGTCGTAGCGGGTACCTGGAGTGATAGGAGTTCACCTGCTCGATCAGCATCTGTGAGAGCTGTCCTAGATGTGCTTCCGTAAAGACAGAGTCCGCGATCGTAGTTCCGGTTGTCGGGAGTTGACCGGTGTCGCGGCGCAACTCGTCTATCGTTGCGGACCCGCGCACCGCCAGGAGAGTGTCTGCGAACTGGCCGTCGTCGGCGAGCGCTCGCTGGAGAAGAGGCGCTGTCGGGAGGAATTGTCGACTCTTTTGAGCCGGGTGGGGGTCCAACACCTGCCCTCCAGCGACTACCTGCTGGCGGCCTGCGTCGCGAACGATCAACCGGTCGCCGACGTGTAGCGGAACAGGTTTGTCGGTTGTGATGAGGGCGATACCGCCCTGTTCGTTGACGTCTTCGAGGATACGCAGTGTTGCTGGCCAGCTCCCCGATCCGACGTGGATGTGATAGGCGCCACGATCAGATACACCCTCGACGGAACGAACCCGGCGTATCTGTGCAAGGAAACGAGCAGTCGGTCGGAAGGAATCTGGCGGGGCCAGCAGTGTTCCCCGCTCGATGGACTCGGCGCCGATACCACCGAGGTTGAGAGCAACTCGTGAACCCGCGGTTACTTCGGCTACCGATCGTTCCATTGTCTGCAACCCGCGTATGCGCATTGCGTCACCGGATGGCCATGTCACTAGTTTGGAGTCCAGTCCCAGTGGGCCGCCTGTCAGCGTCCCGGTCACGACAGTCCCTGCACCGTCGACCGTGAATGATCGATCGACCCAGAGGTGCGGTTCCGAGTTGGTGTGTTTCACGGATCCGAGCGCGGTTAGCAGTGCTTTGCGAATGTCGTTGATGCCATCGCCCGTGACCGCGGACACCGCAACGACCGGCCATCCGTCAAGTGTCGTTCCTGCGATTCGCTCCGCGATCTCTAGCTCGGCAAGCTCGCGGAGGTCGTCGTCGACGAGGTCAATACGGCTGAGTGCAATGACACCTGTTTCGATTTGGAGCAGGTCGAGCACGGCGGTGTGTTCCTCGGTCTGCGGCATCCATCCACCATCAGCGGCCACCACGAGCAACGCAACATCGAGACCCCCGATTCCTGCGAGCATATTCTTGATGAATCGTTCGTGGCCGGGCACGTCGACGAACGCCACGTCCACTGATTCGGCGAGGGTTGTCCAAGCAAACCCGAGGTCGATCGTGAGTCCACGCTCCTTTTCCTCGGCCCAGCGATCCGGGTCGCGCCCGGTGAGGGCGTTGACTAGGGTCGACTTGCCGTGGTCGACATGGCCAGCGGTCGCGATGATCGGCATTACCCGCCGGTCCCCGCGACTTCGGTGAGAGCCTCGGCCACTAGCTGATCCGTGTCGCGGTCGGTTGACCGGAGGTCTACGACAAGACGGCCATCCTGTCGGCGTGTCACGACCGGCAACCGCCTTCGGAGCAGATCAGCCCATGTGCGGTCTGCATCGCAGGTGAACGCTGCCGCGACTGTTGGGATACCTGCCCCAGGAACGGTGCCCGCTCCCGGTACAGATTCTGTCTCGATGAGCGTCCCTTCGAGCGGGACACTGTCGATTAACAATTGGTGGCGTTCCGAGAGTTCGTCTCTTTGTGCCGTTGCTTGGCGCCAGAACGGGATCTCGAGTGTCTGATCATTTGCGTAGAGCGCAAGAGTTGTTTCGAGGGCGGCGAGGGCCCCGGCAGATATCCGCACGCTGCGGGCGATCGGATGTTTCGACAGTCGCACAATGAGGTCCCTGGTACCGACGATGATGCCCGCCTGTGGACCACCGATCAGCTTGTCACCAGAGAACAGGACGAGATCCGCACCGTCCTCCAGGGTCTGGCGGACTCCGGGTTCGTTGGTCAGCCACTTCGGTGGGGGTCCGGGAATCCACGGCACCGTTGCGTCGAGAAGGCCTGATCCCACGTCGGCCGCGAGTGGAACGCCGTGCGCGTGTGCCGCGTCGGCGACTTCAGCCCAGGAGGCTTCCTCAGTGAACCCTGCGACCTGGTAGTTGGACGGATGCACCTTCAACGCGAGCGCGGCTCCCATCAGCACACGTTCGTAGTCCCCCTTTCGAGTTCTGTTTGTCGTGCCTACCTCATCAATAATCGCTCCCGTTGCGGCCATGAGTTCGGGGAGTCGGAACGAACCACCGATTTCGATGAGTTCGCCACGCGAGACGACTGTTCGATGTCCGCTCGACAGTGCCGCGAGGGTGAGGAACAAGGCCGCGGCGTTGTTGTTAACGATGAGTGCGGCTTCGGCTCCGGTGAGGGCAGTGAGAAGAGATTTGCCGTAGCTCGACCGACCACCACGATGTTGCGTGGCGAGATCGAACTCAAGATTGGAGGAGGAACGCAGCGTTGTGGCAGCGGCCTCAGCGGCCCTGGGGTGGACAGCCGCTCGTCCGAGGTTGGTGTGGAGCAACACGCCGGTAGCGTTTATCACAGGTCGGGTCGCGGATTGTGCGAGCTGTGCGAGTTCGTTTGCAGCCGTGGTCTCTGCCGACGGCGGATCCTCTCCGGCGATGAGGGCGGCCCTGGTGCGCTCGATCGCCCGGCGAGCGACATCGGTGATGACCATTGCTGGAAGATCGTGTGCTGTTTGACTTGTTGTGAGGGTGGTGCAAAGAGTGTCAACACCCGGAAGATCGCGTAGGCTCATGTGGCGCAGGATACCCGTCGCGGTATCCTCACAGGCATGAGAACAAGTAGCTTTCTGTTTCTCCTGTTTGTGGCGATGCCCATCGCCGAAATCGCGCTCTTTCTGAGAGTGTCGGAATCGGTCGGTTGGGGATCGACGATCTTGTTCGTCATCATGACGGCGTTGATCGGTGCTGCCCTTGTTTCGCGACAGAGCAGGGGAGCCTGGCGGAAGGTGCAGGCGACCTTCGCCCAGGGGGAGATTCCTACAAAGGAAATCACCCACGGGGGCATGATTCTTGTTTCGGGTGCGCTGCTGGTTACTCCGGGGTTCATCACCGACACGATCGGGTTTCTGCTGCTCGTCCCCGGCGTGAGGGAGGTCCTGCGCAGGCTGGGCGCCCGAATGCTCAAGAATCGTTTCGAGGTTCGCACGATCGGTGGTCCCTTCGCCCAACCCGGAAACCCGTTTGGTGGTGTGCGCCCCGAGGACGAGTCCGACGGTGGCCCTCCGGATGTGATCGATTTATGAATGCACAATTAGCTCGTCCAGCCTCGACCGTGTGCGCAGTTCGCCAAAACCATGAGTATCTCGAGGTGCTGATGGTGCAGCGAGGTATGACGGCGAAATTCATGGCGGGGGCCTGGGTGTTCCCGGGTGGTGTGCTCGATCCCGAAGATAGTTTTGCCGAGACGATGGCACACACCGGTGTTGCCGATCCGGTGCTCGCGCCTTGGGTGTCGGCTGCAGCACGCGAGCTTGCAGAGGAGACCGGCATCTGGGTCACATCCGACGGTACCTCCTTTGCGAGGCGTGAGGAACGTGGCCTGCGCAACGGGGCGCTGAGCGCTCATCTCACCAAGAAGGGTATGACGTGGGCGGGGTCAAACTTTTGTTGGTTTGTCACATGGGTGACACCCACGATGGTGCCCATGCGATTCGAAGCGCGGTTCTTCGCCGTTGAGTTACCAATGGGGATCGATCCCGATCCCGATCCCGCCGAGCTGGACCGTGCCGAGTGGATTCGTCCATCCGAAGCTGAGCGTCGGGCAGCTTCAGGGCAGTGGGTCGTGCCGCTCCCTACCGCCAAAACTCTTGCACGAATCGCCCGGTTCGAGTCGGTGGAAGACTGGTTCGCCCACATCGAGGCACAATCTACGGTCGATGTGATCCAACCCCGGATGAGGGTGTTGGATGACGACTCGGTGGAACTGCTCCTACCTGGGGAGTCAGGTTTCACCGAACTGGGGGACCTGCCGCCGGATCCCGAGGCGCTGGCACGTGCCGGCGAAGCCGCTCGGCGTGCCGGTAATACTTCCTTGAGCGAGGTGACGGATGCGAGTTGAGCGCGTGCTGTGCCCAAACCCAGGTCCGTATACGGGTCCGGGCACCAACACCTACGTCATTGCCGATGACGGTATGGCTCTCATCCTTGATCCCGGTCCGATCATTGATAGCCATCTTGAGGCAATTCGACACGCGTTGGGATCGGACAGCCCCGTCGCGGTTGCGGTAACCCACACGCATCCGGACCATGCGCCAGCGGCGAACCCGCTCGGCAGCGAGTTTGGTGTCCCGGTTTACGGTTTTGCCCCGGGTCTCCAGTTCGAACCAACCGACACTGTTGCGGACGGTGATGTCGTACGGATTGGTTCGACTGAGCTCACGGTGCTTCATACGCCAGGCCATACCGACGACCACATCTGCTACCTCGGCGAGGATGTTCTGTTCACTGGAGATCACATCATTTCGGGCTCCACCGTGATCCTCGAAGACGCGTCTGCCTATATGGATTCCCTGGAGACTGTGGAGAAGGTGACACCAGAGTTGATTCTTCCGGGACATGGCGAGCGCATCACCGATGGACGCAGTGCGGTGGCGGCCTATATTGCTCACCGTCGCATGCGTGAAGACCAGTTTGTTTCAGCAATCGCTAGTGGTGCGACAACCGTTGGCGACATTGTTGACATTGTCTACGAAGGACTGGCGAGTGCGCTCGTGCCAGCGGCAATGCACCAGGTAGGTGTCGTGCTGCTCAAGCTCGCCAAGGACGGACGAATCGCCGCGTGGGACGGCGACGTCTTGGCAGCGACCCGGCTCACGGTTGGGACGGAGCGAGCATGAAACGCGTCCTACTGGTCCTCGCAGTGGTTGCCTTCCTGACAGCTCCCGCGTACGCAGCTCGGGAGATCACCCAGGCGGATCTAGACAGCGCCGACCAGGCGCGCGTCGATTCACAGAACCGTCTCGAAGAGGCGACTCAACAGTACGAGGACAGCATTCAGCGTCTCGACCAGCTCCAGGAGGAAGTAGCCAGGCTCTCGGTCTCGCTCACCAATACCGAGGCTGAGCTTGCGGTGACAAGAGAGAGCGCAGCACAACTCCTCGGTCAGATGTACCGGCGCAACGACTTCACTGGTATCGGTGTCTATTTCGAGACCGTCAACATCGACGAGGCCGCGATAAAGCTCGAATACCTCAGCAGGATGACGGCACGTGAGAACGCCGAGATCGTTCGCGTCGAGGCTCTCTCGGCTAGTTACGCCGCCCAAAGCCAGCGGATGAACGAAGCCCTCACCCAGCAAAAAGCCACCAACGACGAGCTCGCTTCCCTCGGCGACGAGATCGTCCTTGAGCTGGAGCGTGCCGACACGGCGTACCGGGAGATCACCGCCGCCTACAAGGAGCAGGAGTATCGCAAGTGGCTTGCGACATCGACGACGACAACGACTACCACGACGACTCGCGCTCCCGTCACCACCACCTCATCCCCGAGTGTGACAACGACAACTCATCCTCCCGACCCGCCACCGCCGCCACCACCGCCACCGAGCGGTGATCTGGTGTGTCCGGTGAATGGAGCTGTCTCGTTCGTGGATACCTGGGGTGCCCCGCGTTCGGGTGGCCGAACGCACAAGGGTGTCGACATGATCGCAGCCAAACGAACACCACTCGTCGCGATTGAGGATGCCGTTGTGAAGCGTATGGGGAACGGGTCGCTTGGTGGCATCACCGTCTGGTTAACGGGTGCCAGCGGAGACGAGTATTACTACGCCCACATGGATGGCTGGGCGGATGGTCTAACGAAGGGCCAGTCGGTATCCGCAGGCGAACTCATTGGGTACGTCGGGAATTCAGGCAACGCTCGGTACACGGTAAACCACGTCCACTTTCAGTTTCACCCGGGCGGCGGTTCGGCGGTGAACCCATATCCCCTGGTGAAGGGTTTGTGCGGTTAACACCGGGGTGTTAGCTGCGTGCCGCTTCCAGGTCGGCAAGGCGTTGCGCGATGAGGTCCATCCTGGTTCCACACGAATCATCTTCCGCCGGGGGAATCGTTGCAACAAGACGTTGAGCCGCCTCCCTGATCGCACTGCCAGCAGGTCCATCGGGATGGAACTTTGCAACGGGCCGGCCGGTGTCCCCTCCTTCGACGAGGAACGGGTCCAACGGGATCTGGGCCAGCAGCGGAACACCGATCTGAGCTGCAAGCTCCTGTCCACCGCCCTCACCGAAGAGTTTGTAGTGCCGGCCATCCTCGGTCGTGAACCCTGACATGTTCTCAATCACTCCCAGCACCGGCATGAACGATCGTCGAGCCATGTCGGCAACGCGTGCCGCAACCTTCTGAGCTGCCTTCTGCGGAGTCGTAACGACGATCATTTCTGCCTGTGGTAGCAGTCGACCGAGCGCCATCTGGATGTCCCCGGTCCCGGGTGGCATGTCGACGAGTAGGTAGTCGAGGTCCTTCGACCAGCGGACATCTCGCAGGAATTGTTCCAGAGCCTTCGAGAGCATTAACCCGCGCCACATCAACGCGGTCTGTTCATCTTCGATGATGAGTCCGGTCGATACCAGCTCTATCCCGTAGGCAACGATTGGTTCGATCTTGCGGTCCTCGCCGGCTTCAAGCCGGTTGTCGAGCACACCGAGAATTCGGGGCAGCGAGAAACCCCAGATGTCTGCATCGAGCAGCCCTACCTTGTAACCAAGGTCGTCGAGAGCGATGGCGAGGTTTGCGGTCAGTGATGATTTCCCGACGCCACCCTTGCCCGAAGAGATCGCGATGACCCGTGTGGTCGGGCTTACCATCGTCGCGATGGCGTTCTCCCGGGCGCGCAGGCGGGCCTTCTCCATGAGAGCGGCCCGCTGGGATTTACTCATGGCGGCGATGTTGATCGTGACGTCGTCAACCCCCTGGATGCTGTTGATCCGACGAACGACATCGGTTTCGATCTGGTCTCGCATGGGGCAGGCCGCGATCGTGAGAGCGATCTTGATCGTGACGTTCCCTCCATCGATGACAATGTCATCGACCATGCCGAGTTCAACGATGTCGACACCGAGTTCGGGGTCGATTACGCCTCGGAGAGCGCCTTGGATATCTTCGTGTGTCACCATGACCGTATGGTATCGCCGCCAGGAGTTGCCGTTGGCGCCACTCCCTGAACCCAGTGGGGCACTACTGTGGCGGCTAGTCCAAACATTCCCGAGACCGTCAGCGTATTTGCTCTGCGGAGGATCACATGAACGTACTTGTCACAGGCGGCGCCGGATACATCGGCAGCCACATAGTGATCGAGTTGATGCAGGCCGGCCATTCGGTCGTCATCGTCGATAACCTGGTGAATGCTGATCGTAAGGTTATCGATCGTCTCGAAACGATCACGGGTCAGCGAGTGGAGTTCGCCGAGGTTGACGTCACCGATGAAGCCTCGCTCGGAGAAGTGTTCGATGCGCACGAGTTTGACGCGGTGATTCACATGGCCGGGTTGAAGGCCGTGGGCGAGTCGGTTTCGCATCCGGTGGACTACTACCTCAACAACGTCGGGAGCGGTGCGACGCTGGCGCGTGTCATGGCGAACCACGGTGTGCGCGACCTCGTGTTCTCGTCGTCGGCGACCGTATACGGTATCCCCGACGAGCTTCCTCTTACCGAGGAGTCGAAGCTATCGGCGATTAACCCCTATGGGCGCACCAAGTTGATGCTTGAGGAGAT
>JAADIG010000143.1 GCA_013151445.1 Actinomycetota bacterium | reverse complement strand
GGCGGTGCCATCATGTATGGATGCGAGTTGCACTGATCGCCGATATCCACGGGAATGCGACTGCGCTTCGCTCTGTGCTCGATGACATAGCGATGCTCGACGTGGATTCGGTTGTGTGTCTCGGTGATCTCGCTGCCAACGGGCCCGAGCCGGGTTCGGCGATCGACATGGTCCGCGAACTCGAGTGCCCGGTGGTTATCGGCAACACGGACGTAGCCATGCTCGATGTGCCTGAGTGGTGGCGGGATCCTGTCTCGGTGGGTGCTCCAGAGACGGCTCAGCGGATCGTTGCTGCGAGTGCCTGGTGTGCCGATCAACTCGATTCCGGTCACCTCGAGTTCCTTGCCGGATTGCCAAGCACGCTCGAGTTGGACCTCGGCGATGCTGGACGGGTGCTCTGTTTCCACGGTTCGCCTCGGTCCTCGACCGACGTGATCACGGACCAGACACCGCCCAACGAAGTGGCGGAGATGATGGATGGCTCGTCGCATCGGTTCTTGGCGGGTGGCCACACGCATGTCCCGCTCGTCCGTTCCCTTGGCGATCAGACGATCATCAACCCTGGCAGCGTTGGCATGCCGTTCGCGAGCTGCGGCTTCGTAGGCGAAGTGCCGGTGATGAACCACGCCGCCTACGCCGTTGTCGCAGCGACGGCAACAGATGTGTCGGTCGAATTCCGTGAGGTTCCAATCGATGTGGATGCGCTCGCGCGTGTCGTACGTTCGAGTGGCATGCCACACGGCGAATGGTGGCTCGGTCTTCGATCTCGTCAGCCGCCCCCGGCAGAACCGCACACCTTGATCCGAAGACACCCCGAGCGTAGACGCCGATGTGCCCGAGCAGAGATCGACGTAGGCGCCGACCGGCCAGCTGACTCGTCCCATCTCGGTAGTGTTGAGAGCGCCATGTCCTACACGATCCGACCCGCGGCACAGGCCGATCAGACGTTCCTTCGAGAGATGCTCCACGACGCGCTCTTCGTCCCGCCGGGCCATGAACGCGTTCCGTAGTCAATCAGCCAGACATCGCCCACTACGCAGATGGCTTCGGAACCCGCCCCGGAGACGTGGGCTTGATCGCCGAAGACGCAGGTGAGCGGATCGGTGCAGCGTGGGTCCGCCTGCTCCAGGGCGATGACCGCGGATACGGACACGTCGACGATGACACGCCAGAGCTCTCAGTTGCCGTCAGACCGCAATGGCGCAACCGGGGTGTCGGTACCGCATTGTTGCTTCGGCTCCTCGAGAATCTGCCTCGCGTCAGCCTCAGCGTCGACTCACGCAACCCTGCCGTGCGTCTCTACGAACAACTCGGATTCGAGGTCGTGGCCGCAGAACACACGTCGCTCATCATGCTGCGACGTGCCTGACCCCGGCACCGGCTACGAGCATGTCGCTGCCGCCATGGGCGCTAGGTTGTCGCGATGATGAACCCACTCGAAACGTTCTCAACTGACCGGCTGATCCTTCGGCGCCCGGTGCCGAACGACGCTGAGGCCGTGTTCGCATACGCCTCGGATTCAGATGTGATGCGGTACCTGCCGAGACTGCCATCGACGGACATCGCTGAGAGTCGGGCATTCCTCGAGCGATGCGAGCGCGTGTGGGAGACACATGAGGCGCTGGTCTGGGCGATCACCCTGAATCAGGGAATGTCGCTCATTGGGATGATCGAGGGCCGGCTCTCCGCACACGGTGTCGAGTTGGGTTATGTGCTGAACCGACCCTGGTGGGGCAACGGCTACATGACCGAGGCAGCAGGACCAGTCATCGAGTGGGCGCTCGGCGAGCCAGACGTCCATCGTGTCTGGGCGTACACCGACGTCGACAACCAGGCATCACAACGTGTTCTCGAGAGACTTGGGATGCAACGCGAAGGCACCCTCCATAGGTGGATGACGCACCCGACGCCCTCCGATGCCCCGTCGGATGCGTTCATGTACGCCATATGGAAGTGACCACAGACGCGGTCGTACTCATTGGCGACTCGCGACGGATGCACTACCAGCCGGTGGTCGCTCGCGAGCTTGCCAGAGTCGCAAGCCTGTGGGGACCAGACCTGAACTGCGAATCCAGTCGACATCTCCGCACCAATCTTGATCCTTGGATCCTCGACCGGTTGGACCGGTCCCATGGTCGTTCTATGTTGCCGCGTAGACTCACGACGCATCTACCGTTGTGAGGCAATGACAACGAGCCGACATCTCAGCTGGGACGGGACATGGAACGCACGTGACCTCGGAGGCCTGCCAACGAGAGGCGGAATGACGAAGCCGGGTGCCCTCGTCCGATCGGAGCAGCTCACTGAGATGACGGACGAAGGGTGGTCTGATCTTGCTCGACACGGTGTGCGCACTCTGATCGACCTGCGGAACGGGCACCAGATCTCGCCTGGCGAACAGGATCCTCCTCCGTCGGTGGTCATCACGAGCATTCCGATTGAGGAAGGACTGGAGGAGGATGACGAGTTCGCTGAGTGGATGCAAGACGGGTGGCTTGGGACTCCTCTGTACTACGGACGCTTCGTTGAGCGTTGGCCCGACCGATGTGCCCGAGCCGTCGGCTCAGTCGCCGATGCGCAACCCGGCGGTGTTGTCGTCACATGTGGCAAGGGATCAGATCGAACAGGACTCGTTGTTGCCCTGATTCTCGACCTGTTGGGCGTCGATCGTGACCTGATTGTCGAAGACTATCTCCAGACCGCCATGAGGCTACAGAGTGTCCGTGCGCGTGCGTTAGGTAGGGCTGATGATGGGGACAAGATACGCGCCGTCCTAGATCTTGTCGGTACGACAGCGTCAGTATCTATGTCCGAGTTCATCAGCTCGGTTGATACCGCAGCCCTCTTGAGCGAGGGTGGTCTGTCTACTGAGCAATCCACTCGACTATCGCAACGCCTCACCTCCTGAATCCAACAGCGACCCAGGTGCGACCCGAGGCTGCCTCGGTTCGATGGACGGCGAAGCGATGACGCATGGTGCCGACCGCCGATCGCGGTGCGGTGACTGCGTGACCGATGTCACGATGTGGTCACGCCGATCCTCCTGAGGAACGCTTCGTCGGACATGATGTGAGTTCCGTATGAACGGGCCTTCGTTGCCTTGCCCGGTTGCGAAGCTGCGTCGTCGGCGACGAACATGTCCAGTGCCTTGGTGACGGTCGTCTGGACGACGAGTCCGGTGTCTTCGGCAAGTGTCTGAAGGTCTCTTCTTGGTCTTGAGCTGGCGCACGTGACATGCACAGGCGCTTCGCGGAGCTCTTCGAGGGCAGTCAACGTGACTCCAACCGGTCACGAAGTCGATGTGCCCACTACGAAGAAGACCCTCGGCACATGTAGGAATGCCAAGGGTCTTCTTCGTAGCGGGGGCAGTGACAGAATCACCTCGGTCGCATGGTTCGCAGCGTCTTGCTCGCGCCGCCATGAGCATTCAGTCTTGTCAACAAGACCCGTAGACCGCGGTTTAGGGCTTCCTGCGGAGGTTCAGGTTCGTCGCCCCACACGCGCAACGCAATGAGTCGTCGGCGTTGTCGCTGGTCGTGACGTAGATTCGACCACCGCAGGTGTCGCACTCCAGGAACGCCAGGAACTTCCGCCACGCCTCTACTACAGGGGTGAACTCGGTTACAGAGAATGTCGCCCAGTCATTGAAATGTACCGCAGGATTGATCATCCATTGTTCGCCCTCCTGGGCAAGGGACAGATCCGACCAAGTGTCCTTGACGGTCTTGACTCGAGCCTTCGCGTCGTCATCGCCCCAACTGTTCGCAGCCTTCGTCGCCTTGACAAGAAGCGCACTGATTCGGCCCTTCACGGCCGAGATGAAATCACCTAGGCTGTAGGCACCCGTTGCGTTGTACGGAACCATTCCCCGGAAGTGGTTCGAGAGGTCGGACAGAATCCATTCGAGGTTGTGGCGCAGTACCCAGGCGGCCTGCGGCACCTTGTTGTTGTCGAGTGCTTCATCGATCTCGTCCCAGAAGTCGCCCACTGAGGCGACCGAGGGTCCACTGTCGACGTCCCAGCGGTTGATTCGGAGCCGGTGGTCCTTGGAGATCAGCTTGGAGCGGACCATCTCTTCAGCCCAGAGTTTGTCGTGGGTGGTGATGATAAATTGGATGTCCGGGAACTCGGTTTGCAGGAGCTGGCTGAACTTGATCCGGTGGTCGGCATCGACGCTCATCACCACATCGTCGAGGATGGCGAGCGTGAACCGTTCGCCGAGTTCATGCTTCATCAAGGCGAGGTACATCGCGATACCCATGGCGTCTTGGTGCCCTTCGCTGTGATAGGCAATCGGAGGGACGGTGGCATGTCCGTAGAAGTCCACCAGCATGCTGACGCTCTGGCCCTGAGGTTCCAGTTGAGCCGTGAAGGATTCCTCGTCGGGATTCATCGTCCGGTAGTAGCGGACGAACGTTTCAGCAATGCTCTCATAGAGGTTCTCAAGCACCTCGTCTTGTGCGGCGCAGTAGGCCTCATAGAGAGCTTCCCCGACATCGCGCGCGGAGTTGGCCTCGTCCCGCAGGCCACGCGCAGTGTGGAGCGTCTCAAGCCGGGCTTGGGCTACGACGAGGAGAGCTTGAGCCTCATCAGCCGCTGACTCGTCGGGAAGAGCCTCGGCTAGGACCCTGAATGACGCGAGCGACTGGGCAACCTCGGCCGGAGTATCGAGAGTCTGCAGAATGGCCTGTTGCCCGAGCGAGATCACCCCTTGGGGAGTGACGAGTTCGGATCTAATTGCCTCAAGAACCTCCACCCAGGCGCCAAGACGCTCTGCAACCTGCGCTTGCTCGAGTTCTGACGCATTGCGTCGCACTGATTCGACTGCCGTAGTGACTGCTTGCAGATGTCGTGCGATGCTGGCCCCCGCCTCATCGATCTCAGATTTCACCTCGACTGCACGTGAGAGTCGCCTCTGTTTGGCCTCGAGGTGGGCCTTCAGCTCGTCAGGGCTCACCCACTCGACGTCGCAAAGCGGGCAAAGGTCGTCAACCAGCAGTGACAGGCCGAGATCGACCAGATCCGACCGATCAATGTCCTGCAGCAGCGATGGCTCCGTATCAAGTGGGGCCAACGCCAACGTGAGCTTCGATCCGAGATCGGAGGTCTGGCCCTCGGCTCCGGCTCGAGTCTCCAAAGTGTCGACATTCAGCAGCACCGTAGCCTTGGCGACCTTCTGAGTCCGTCCCCCAGGATTCGGCGACTCGCTGGTGCGGATGGCGTCGAGTGAGTCGACTGGATCACGTCCGAGGAGAGCGTGCTTCGTATTGGTCTCGGCGACAACGGCAGCGTCCGTGTAGGTATCGATGCCCAGGACAGTGGCAAGCTCCGCCTTGGCGTTGGTGACAGCCTGAGCTGCATTGGCAGCAGACGATTCGATAGTTCCCTTTGCCTTGCGCAGCTGCAACCGTGTTTTCGTCAACCGATCCAACCGGAGGAGCGACTGAATCTGTTCACCCCGCTTGTTTGGAGTTGCGAGTATGAATTTGAGGATCTGACGCCGAGTCAGAACGATCTCGGGATGGACTGCAATCTCCTCCATTGCCTTTGCGACTGACTCGGCTTCGGTGTCGATGACAAGATCAGATGGGCTATCAACGGACCGACGCAGTTCGGCTGTCTCGCCTGTGGCAGCATGTCGAATCGTCGCTGTCACTGTGGCGATGCTCGGCTCGTCTCGAGTGAGAACGTGCGGGCCGTGTTGTCGCAGTGAGACGTCACCGGTGGCGGACCCCGCTAGCCGCGAAACCTCTCCTGTCAACAGGAACTCAAGCGCATCCACGACGCCGCTCTTACCCGAACCGTTCGGCCCGACGACCAAGTACGACTCCGACGCCAAATCCAGCTTCAGATCACGGATGCCTCGGAAGTTCTCGATTCGGACGCATTCGACGCTAATCACTCGTCCGCTCCTGATGCGGAGCGACGGATGATCTCGACAACGTCATCGTGAGTGGGAATCACGTCCTCGGAGAGCGCGTCCACAAGCTGTGCGACGACGCCGTCTTCAATCCGAATGTCCGCCAGAAGCCTGACCCCCAGACCCTCCAGAACATCAACAACAACCCTATTCACTCACAACCCCCATCGAGTTGATCACATCACCCGCGTCAACAACCGGACAACTCCAGCGAAGATGCCGCCGCAGAAGCCTACTGCGTCCAGAGCCGAGCGAAGATCTGTCTCCAATGATCTGGGAAGCATCAGCCCCACGCTCTCATCATCATCGAGTGGGATCGGTGCCGACGTATCCGACAGCAATGGCACCTGGCGCGTGGATTGCAGCAGGAATCTCTCACCAGACTGAAGGGTCATGAATGGAGCTCGGCCGCTGCAATAGTGTCGATACCGAGCGAGCATAGGTGATGCGGTCTCAGGGGGTGAACGCAACACTGTGGCGAGAGGTTCGTTGGCTCGTTGAGGAGATCGTTGCGGCTGTGTTCGCGGATGCGGAGCGGATCGAGGGGTGGGATCGTCGCCAGGCGGGGAGTTGAACCGATCGATTGATCTTGATGTGCCCACTGAGAGTGGTTGGATTTCGAGGGCCTATCTGACTGCGGTGCTGTGGCGGCTGAAGCCATTCTGAAGCCCAACGACCTGACACAGCCTGACATTGGGCAGTACTCGTTGACAGGCATACTCATCCGTCAGAATGTTGACCATCGTTAAGTAGCGGGGTTCAAGACTACTCGGAGCGTTGTAGTCGGGCTCATAACCCGAAGGTCGCGGGTTCAAATCCCGCCCCCGCTACTACCGAAAACCCTTGTGCTACAAGGGTTTTCGGCGTTTCTGGGATCGGTCAGATCGCCCACGATGCGCCTCCATCGCGCGTCCATCGCGCGGCACGCACGGTTTCCCGCGAGCGAACGGGAGTCAGGATCCGTCCTGATCCCCTCGTCGTGGTCGAATGGGGGAGGTGAGCGAGCAGGATTCGTCACCCTCGGGAGCTACCATGTCTGGTCGAAGAGTTGATTACTCGCAGCGAGGCACAGAGGAGCACGGTGGTGAGTCTTTCTGAATGGGTTACCGCAGGGGTGGCCTTCGCGGCGCTCGTTCTCGGCATCGTCAACTTCATCGTTGAACGGAACCGAGCGGAGGATGCCACCGTGCGCGAGAGGCAGCGCGACGAGTTCGAGCGTCGTACCACCGAAGAGGCGGTGGTGATCCAGCGGAGCCTGCTCGAAATCGAAGGACGGCGGCACAACTGGGAGCAGGAACGGCGAGCTGCCGAAGCCACTGAGAGTTTGCGCTCCGACGAAGCGGCGCGAACTGCCGCGATGAGGGTTCGCTTTGCCTACAGAGATTCGACGAAGACATGGGCGCGGATCCTTGCCACGAACCACGGGCCAGCCGACGCGTCTGACGTCGCCCTCGATGTCTATGCAGAGAAGGATGGCGAGACAGTCGAAGTGGAGCCGGTCGGAGGTACGGACTACCGAACCGCCGATCGGCTCCAACCCAACGAGAGTGTCCACGTCGGAGTCGCTTTCACCTTCGGATCTCCGCAGCCCGAGGACCTCCGCTATCGGCTCTCATGGGTCGATGGTCGAGGCGAACAGACCGAGGAAGGCCGAGTACCGATCGACTAGCCATGGCCAAGCTCCTCACCTTGATAGCCCAACTGCACGAGTTCCAACCCGACGCACCACCGTCGCCCCAAGGCCT
The DNA here is from genome assembly GCA_013151445.1 of Actinomycetota bacterium. Taxonomy (GTDB): domain Bacteria; phylum Actinomycetota; class Acidimicrobiia; order Spongiisociales; family UBA5794; genus BMS3BBIN02. Next base: position 5,505 of record JAADIG010000143.1, on the reverse strand, counting down.
TGTTGTTCGCCCCTCGAAGGCGGCTGATCTCCAACAACTGGGAACCCTGTACTTCGAGGCCTACGAACCGGGAATCGCCTGCGACTCCCTCGATGAGGCCACCGACGATATCAAGGCCTCCTTCGACGGGGAGTACGGTGAGTACTGGTACGAGGCATCTCCGGTCGTCGAGGCAGACGGGTGCATCGTCTCGGCGGTGATGACAGTGCGCAGAGCCCCCTGGGACGATACTCCCGACTGTCCGTTCATCATCGAGTTGTTCACTGCCCGGGATCATCGACGACGTGGCCTCGCCCGGCTCCTGATCCGACATTGCCTCGTCATAGCCCACCGCAGCGGAGAAACTGCCGTTGCTCTTCGTGTCGCCGAGGACAACACGCCAGCGCGTGCTCTCTATCAGTCGCTCGGTTTCTCCGACTGGCAATCGCTCTCCTGACTCGGACTGGCGCCTTGTGACCTTGTTGCATGGCCACACGCCACGGGTTCTATGGCTGTGGCCGACCTTGTCGGTCGGTGTGCGGACATCGAGCTGGATCCTCAAGATCGTGTGTCCGCCGGTGACGGGACGGACACGGGGTAGGTTACCGATCAGGTTCGCTGGGCCGTTCCCAATGGCGCGATGCTCCTGCACGTCGCCCGACCGAACGAGGTCGAATTGCGCGGGCTGGTCCACCGCGCTCTGCAGCGGGTTGGGTGCGCCGGTTGGTGGGCAGGGCGGTCAGGTCGGGGCGTTCGGGTCCTTGACCAGCCGGAAGAGGATGAAGCCGGGCGCTCTCGTCAGTCGCTCGAAGCTCTCTGGATTATTCTCGGCCATTTCCGGTCGGGGGAGTGGCTCGACGAGCCGTTCGATCAGGAATCCCGCCTCGGCGAATTCGGCGGTCATCTGGGTGAGTGGCATTCGCCATGCGGTGACCTCCCAGCCTCGGCTCCATGTCTCGGTGACCGGTTCGATCGTGAAGTACGAGCCGCCGAGGCGGTGCCAATCCCAGGCCGGGTGATGCGTGCTGATCACGAGCACCCCGTCGGGTCGCAGCATCCTGTGAACCTCCCCGAGGAAGGCCATCCGGTCGTTGACGTAGTGGTAGACGAGCGCATTGACGACGACGTCGATGCTCGCATCCTCCACCCACCGGAACGGCTCTTCGAGCGAGTGGACCCGCAGTTCGGCGTCGGCGCCGACCCGTGCCCTGGCCAGTTCGATCATCTGGGGCGAGGCGTCGCATCCCAACACTTCGGCGCCCCGGTCGATCAGTTCGGCGAGGTAGAGGCCTGGCCCACATCCGGCGTCCAGGACGTGCTTGCCCTCGACGTCGCCGACCAGGTCGAGCATCGCCGGCCGGTCGTAGAGAGCGTTGTACGGCGCCGAAGCGGCGTGTTCCCCGTATTCGGCGGCGAACGAGTCGTACTGGGTTGGATGGGGGTCGGGCATCGGGGCGAGTCTATCGGCGCGGCCTCCTCCGGCTCTCGCATGAACTGTCGCAGGTGTCTCGTACCATCGCCTCTGTGGCAAGACCGAGGAGGTCAAGCGTGAGCAGCTCACACGAATACCACGGTTCTGTAGAGCTCTTGGACCAGAACGATAATGTCATCCAGAGGGTGCGTGTCTACCTACGCCGGGATCGACGCGGTGGTATCACGGAGTGGGGCGGGTCGATTGATCCGTCGGGGTACGGCCCCGGCGACTGGCAGGATGTTCGGAAGATCCGCCTGGAGAGCGGCGAAGTGGGGGATGTGATCCTGACTGAGCACAAGATGGACTCCGGAGGGCCGTTCGGCCCGCATCAGCGAGGCGTTCTCAAGGGATCGGGACCTGCGCCGTTCTGAACTACAGCGACTGAACAGAATGTTCGTGCCTGCCGCCGGGTGATTGAGCAGGTTTTGGACCGCCTTTCAGGTGGGCGGCGAAGAAGAAGCAGAAGAAGAGGTATGTCGAGCGGTAGTCACGGCGGCTGATGGAGACGGAGGCGTGGACAGCTGATGTCCCGCTCCATCTTGCGTTGACTCGGCGTTCCTCTGGCATCACCGGGGTGCTAGGTACATCGCCCGGGGTTCGTTCCCTGGCCCGCCTGCCTGGCCGCCGCACGTCGGCCTTGATTGCATGAGGGTCCCATCGCGTGTCCACCTGTCCCGTGCTGCTACTGCCTACTGTGTTTCCTTCGCGGTGACGAATCGGAGCAGGCGCTTCCCAAGATCGGAAGTCCCGTGACCTGGCGTCATAAGTGATCCCACGTTATGGGCCAGTTGATGGCGGTCGAGGTCGTAGAGGATCTTGGCAGCGAGGTCTTGGTCTACTCCGAGGATCGATTCGATCATGTCCTCGCGAGTGCGCCCAGGCTGCTGTTCGCGAAGGCCTCTCGCTCGAAGGCCGGCAACGGGGTCGTTGAGGAATTCCAGGGCGACGAGGTGGGCCTCAGTCAGATTGTCGAGCAGTTCGATCAAGACCATCGGCCACACGTCGTCTGGTTCGACGCCGAGTGCCATGTTCACGACAGCGTTGCGGAGCATCTCGCGCTTTAGCGTCTCATGAGTCGCCGCGGCTGCCCGCGCTGCGCGCAGCGCAACGCTGACGATCTGCTCCTGTGAAGGGCCGCTATGGAGCTCGGCAATCGCCTCTTCATGTCTCGTCAGCGCGGCCGCCGTATCAGTGGACGAACTCTTCCACCCGACGTCGGAACGGGTCAATCCACACCTGCTCGATGACCTCAGCCAGCGTGCCGCCAACAAACGGAACCATGTTGGAGGCGGCGACGATCACCGCCCGTGCTGTCTCCTCACCTCTCGAACTGGCCCCGTCTTCTGAGTGACTGTTGCTTGGCATGCGCTGAGCGTACCGCCCTCAGCATCGGACGCCCGGAGTTCGAGTGCTCGTCCAGAGGTGTTGTGGGCGAGGGGCGCCGGTAGGTGAGGGGGAGGCTGGGTACCATCCGGTGATGGTCGACGATTCGGATCCGATGGACATGGTCATACGCGGGTATGACCGGTTGGCTCGACGATGGGATCAATGGGCTGACGAGGTCGATCCGCCGCTGCGGGACCGATACGTGGACTGGCTGGAGGATCGTCTCGATCTCGGCTCGTCCGTCCTCGAGCTTGGGAGCGGAACGGGTCGTCCTGTCGCAGAGAGACTCGCCTCCCGCTATCGCTACCTGGGACTCGACGTGTCCACCGAGATGGTGACAGTGGCCCGCCGCAACGTTCGAGCTGGCCGGTTCCTGGTCGGCGACATGCGTTGCGTCGATCTACCGGTGGGGCAGTTCGACGGTGTCATCGCGTTCTACTCGATCATCCACGTGCCCAGGAGCGACCATCCGGCGCTGCTGCGGTCGATCCATGGATGGCTGCGGCCCGGGGGGTACCTGGTCGCATGCCTCTCGTCGGAAGATCTTGCGGCCGGGGTGGACGAGGACTGGCTGGGTGTGGGTCCGATGTACTGGAGTGGCTACGACGCCGACACCAACCTTCGGATGCTCGTCGCTGCCGGGTTCGAGGAGATTCACGCTGAGGTCGTGCACCAGATGGAAGGCGAAGATGAAGTCCGATTCCTGTGGTGTACCGCTCGACGTCCAGTGTCGGTACCTGCCATGCCCGGTTGACAAGGACTCGCGAGTGCGGCGGTGTGATGTTTCATCTGCCAGATGTCCACTCGGATCCAGGGGGCGCTGCGATAGGTGAGGATGCGTGAGTCGAACCCGATTCGAATCTTCGGTGCGGGTATCGTTGGCGCATGCATGATCCGTTCACCGGCTATGTACGCGTCAAAGTGGTGTGTCTCTTCACTCACCGTGGCCGTCTTCTTGCCATCGACTCGTTCGACCCAACGAAGCAGCAGCACTTCTGGGTGCCGATCGGAGGAAGGGTCGAGTTCGGGGAGACGAGCAGTCAGGCGATTGTTCGTGAGGTTCGAGAGGAACTCTCCGCGGAGATAGCCGACCTCAAGCGGCTAGGCGTACTCGAAAACCTGTTCACTTTCGATGGCGGCGAAGGGCACGAGATCGTCTTTGTCTACGACGCACGGTTCGTTGACGGTGCGATGTACGAAGCCGACTTGGTCTCCGGCCTCGAAGGCGAGGAACCGTTCACGGCGCACTGGATCGGCCCACTGGTGCCGGCCCACGATAGACCTCTCTACCCGGACGGACTCGCGGACCTGATCAGCGACGGCGGTGCGTAGTCCGCTCACTTGGGTCCCTTCGAGAACAGGATTCAGGCGTGTCGTTCCTAAACGCCACCATTAGGGTCCGAGAGTGATGGCGCACAATCCGTTTTCTACCAATGCGGCGGCTCGTCTGTACGCTGCGGGTCGACCCGACTACTCGGTCCATGTAGCGAGGATCGCGAAACGGCTCATGGGTATCGCCCGGCCAGTCCTATGCGCAGTCGATGTCGGTTGCGGCACGGGGATATCGACTATGGCGCTGGCGACGCTGGCCGATACGGTGATCGGGGTGGAGTCCTCGGCCGCGATGCTCGAACACGCTCCGCCAGCGGCCAACGTCACGTACCTGATCGGCTCTGCGGAAGAACTACCCGTCGATGACACATCCTGCGACCTGATCGCAGTCGGTTCCGCACTGCACTGGTTCGACCAGGACCGGTTCCTATCTGAGACGTCCCGCATCGCAACATCGGACGCATGGCTGGTCGTTCACGATCATTGGTTTGGCGGGGAGATGCAGGGGCGCCCTGAGTTCGGCGAGTGGGTTCGCAACGTGTATCTCAACACGTATCCATCACCTCCTCGGGGCCGGTCGTGGCGACCTCCTGCCGATCTCGGCGACTGGAGGCATGTCGCATGGGAGCGCTATGACCACCAGGTGGACTGCACCGTCGACGGGCTGGCGAGCTACCTGTTGACTCAGAGCAACCTCCAGACGGTTCTTGAGCGTGGCGACCAGACCGAGGACGAATTGAGAATCTGGCTCCAGTCCGAGATCGCCGCGTTTTTCGACACCGAACAATCGCATACATTCCTATTCGGTGGGTTCGTGGCGTGTCATCGCCGGTCGGTATGACAGCATTCAGCCACTCGACGCCGAGCACCGAACACGGCGACCACGCCCCAGGGCCGCGCTTGTCAGTGGGGGTCCTTGCATGCACCAGGACCAGCGAACCTCGCGATGCCGACCTCCAGGCCGAGGGTGAGTCCGGCTGAAGCGCTCTAACGCTTGACGAGCCGCAAGAGGATGAACCCGGGTTCGGTCGACAGTCTGTGGAAGCTCTTCGGATGACTTTCAGCCATCTCCGGCCACGGTAAAGGTTCTACCAGCTGCTCGATGAGAAAGCCCGCCTCGGCAAACTCGGCGGTGACTCGGGTGAGCGGCATGCGCCATGCGGTGATCTCCCAGCCCGTGCTCCACGTCTCAGTGACGGGTTCGACCGTGAAGTAGGAACCGCCCAGCCGGTGCCAGTCGCCTGCCGGGTGGTGAGTGCTGATGACGAAGGCTCCGTCGGGTCGAAGCATCCTGTGTATCTCGCGTAAGAAGCCCATCCGGTTGTTGATGTAGT
>JAADIG010000009.1 GCA_013151445.1 Actinomycetota bacterium | reverse complement strand
CGCCGGTTTCAGGCTTAGATCCCGTCAGCTCCACGTCGGTTTCGCCCTTCGGGCGAAGCCCTAACTCGAGTTTGCTTCGCAAACTCGGTGGTGCTCGCCGGTTTCAGGCTTAGATCCCGTCAGCTCCACGTCGGTTTCGCCCTTCGGGCAAAGCCCTGACTCGAGTTTGTTTCGCAAACTTGGTGGTGCTCGCCGGTTCTGGTTTTCCGTGTCGCCCGTCGTGTGCGGTGGGAACACCTCCGGTGTTCCTTGGGAGTTCGCCGGGAACGTCGAAGACTCCGTTCCTGGGCGACTCCGCGTGTCCCTTTCGCCTCCTTTTCGTCGGCGACGGGTCACTTCCTTGTATCGACACTTCGTGGTCGATGCCTTGTAGGCTGGTTCTGATGTCGTCTTCGGGTTCCGCTTCCGGTCAGCTTCGTGTGGCAATGCTCGCCCCCATTTCGTGGCGGGTGCCACCTCGTCACTACGGACCGTGGGAACAGTTCGTTTCCCTCCTCACCGAAGGTCTGGTTGCCCGCGGAATAGACGTAACCCTCTTCGCCACGGCCGATTCTGTGACAAGGGCCCACCTAGTTGGGACCGCACCGACTGGGTACTCCGAAGATCCCACCGTGGACGCCAAGGTCTGGGAGAGTCTCCACATTTCGGCGGTTTTTGAACGGGCAGACGAGTTCGACGTTATCCACAACAGCTTCGATTTCCTACCCCTCACGTACAGCGGTCTGGTCGACACGCCGGTAGTCACCACGATTCATGGATTCTCATCCGAGCGGATCGTTCCGGTGTATGCGAAGTACAACGATCGTGGCTACTACGTTGCGATCAGCGACGCCGACCGGCATCAGAGCCTCGACTACATCGCGACGATTCACCACGGCATCGATATGCGGGCGTTCACCGAGCAGTCAAAACCCGGTGACTACCTGTTGTTCTTTGGTCGGATCCATCCCGATAAGGGCACCGCCGAGGCCATTGCGGTCGCTGAGAGCGCCAATATCCCTCTCATAATCGCCGGGATCGTCCAGGACCAGGACTACTTTGATGCCCAGGTGAAACCCCACATCGACGGTGAGCGTGTCACCTTTCTCGGACCGGTCGGTCCGGACGTGCGTGGAGGTTTGCTCGGCGGTGCCCTGGCTCTGCTGCATCTCATCAACTTTGATGAACCGTTCGGCTTCAGCGTCGTCGAGGCGATGGCGTGCGGTACACCGGTGATCGCGCACCGCCGGGGATCCATGCCCGAGTTGATCAGAGAGGGTGAGAACGGATTCCTGGTGCACTCCATCACCGAGGCGGTCGTGGCCGTCGGCAGCGCACGAGACGTGGAACGGGCCGCGGTGCGTGCGTCAGTTGTCGCTCGGTTCGACGTCAGCCGGATGGTCGACGAATACATTGCGGTGTATCACCGTGCCGTCGATCTTCATCTCACACGTACCGGCCGATAACGCCACGATGATGCCCCACTGGCAGTCGAACCTTGGTGGTTATTGCCCGGTGAGTCGGGCGAGAAGGTCTGGAACCGGCACCGTTGCGATACCGGCACCAACATCCGAGAAGCCGTAGGGGAGCACGAGGTAGTTGTTATGGATCATGCTGCCGCACGAGTACACGACGTTGGGTACGTAACCGTCGCGTTCGTCGGCGTTCGGTTGCAAAAGTGGTTCCTTCAAGTGTCCGATGACGCGATGCGGATCGTCGATATCGAGGAGGATCGCACCAAGGGTGTAACGGCGGAGCGGACCAACACCATGGGTGATAACAAGCCAACCAGCCTCGGTCTCCAGGGGTGAGCCACAGTTGCCGAGTTGCATCAGCTCCCACGGACGCTGGGGTTCTTGGATCAGGCTGGTCTCGGCCCAGTAGCGCACATCGTTGGACATCATGAGGAAGTTGTTCTCGTTATCGTGCCGGCACAACGCGGCGTACCGACCGTCGACCTTGCGGGGGAACAATGCGATTCCCTTGTTCTGAGCGCAGGACCCTCTGAGGGTCGCGATTCTGAAAGATACAAAATCTTCGGTCTCGATGAGCTGTGGGAGAATCTGAAAACCGTCAAACGCGGTGTAGGTCGCGTAGTAGATCACCGATCCATCGTCGTTGGTGAAACGAACGAACCTGGCGTCTTCCATGCCGTGGCTCTCGGTGGGACCCGCGGGAAAGATCACCCGTTCGGAGAGCTGCGAGTCTTCGGAGAACACCGTCTCGTAGTTCGACGCGGCGAGCCAGTGCATCGTCCTTGTCGTGAGTGCCGAGATCGACCGGTCGATTCCCTGGTTGTCGAGATCCTCAATCGCGGACTCCAGCTCGATGAGCGTGAAGCGTCCGGGCAGCGGGTCGAGGACAAGCATTGCGATTTCGTTAATGGCACCGAGTTCAGCGAGCTTGGATCGGAAGAATTCGTTCTCGTAGATTGCGGCACGGCGTTGTCCGGTGTCGGCGTACTCGCTAGCCCTGTCGATCGTCACGTTTGCCTGGGAATCGATAACCCCCGAACGAAACTCGATGGAGGAGACATGGCCCTCACCGATGGCACGCATGCTCATAACGAAACGTTGTTCTCCGGGGTTGAGACCGGACTGGTCGGGGGCCGGGACCATAGATGGGTTGCCGAGGGCCGCTGCCTCGACCGAGTACTCGTGCGTGAAATAGGCACCGATGAGGTGCCGACGCCGCTCGGACAGCGTGCTTGGGTCATCAATGTGGTTCGCGACGACATCGTAATGTTGCTCGAGGATGGCGGTGAGGTTCTTGTGCCGGCCCTCAAAGAGCTGCTGCGTTGCTTCGAGCGTGGAGGCGACTTCTGACTCCGGCATCGCCAGGATCCTGTCGAGGACAACTTTGGCGCGCGAATGTCCGTCAGGGAAGATGCGCTCTCCCGGGAGAAAGGGGCGAGTGATGACGCGTCGCGAGTCGGGGACGAACCGAACTCCGGTCCGAGTGACTGCAATTGGATTCATGACGTACGTCGATTGTTGCTGGTCATCCGCGGCATCCGTTAACCCTAGAACGCGAAACCGAAGCTTAGACGGCCTGGATCACTCGCACCGGATCCTGGGGCCACACTTCCGTCGAGGCGGCGAACTCTGTCGGCCCGTTCGAGCGCGGAGAGGGCTGCCAGAGTTGACTCGGCTCCCCGGTTCTGGTTGATGTGGTCGGGACCAAGACCGTCGCCACATCCACCCGTCTGCGGATCGTAGATCGACAAATCGGCATCGTTCGCTCCGACAAACCAGCGCGCCGCTCGCTCGACGAGAGTTCGCCACTGAGCATCCCCGGTGAGTACCCACGCTCGGAAGCAGGCATCAGCCATTGCCGCCGCTTCGACGGGCTGCTGATCGAATCCCGGTCGCGGTTCACCCGGTTCCCAGCCCCGCACTGGGGTGAAGCTGAAATGGCCGTCGGTGGTCTCTACGTCGACCAGCCACTCAAGGAGGCGGAGCCCGGTATCGATGAGCTCCCCATCGGCAAGGAGTGGCCCCGCTGCGAGAAGAGCCTCCGGGAGGCGGGCATTGTCGTATGCGAGCCGCACCTCCGGCCATGGCCACCGCGCATCGTCGGGCACGCGTATGTGACTGGCACACTGTTCGAGCAACCGTCGCGCCCCGACGTTGTCATGAGATGTCGTCAGCACCTCGGCCGCGCCGAGCAGGGCGAAGGCGTTCGCCCGCGGCGAGGGGGACGCGAATTGTTGTTGGTTGTCGAAGATCTCGAGTCCGAGGTCGCGCATCCAGGGCTCTGGGCCAAGCCGGGAGGCGACACCTGCGGCCCAGATTGCCCGACCCTGGGAATCGTCCGAGCCGATCGCGTCGGTCCACAGTCCCGCGGCGCTGCGACGGTTGTGGAAACCGCCCTCGGTTAGTTGTGCTTCCCGCACGAAATTGAGATAGATGCGGGCCAGGTCGGGGGACGGAGTGGGTGTGCGGCACATGACGATGAGGGCGCGTGCGTTATCGTCCGTGCAATATCCGTGTTCGGTGCGCGGTGTCGTGAATAGCGCATGCTCCCACACACCGCGACGGTCGGTCATCCGTCGCAGGTGATCAAAGCAGGGCTCGGGTAACGTTTCAGCCGACGTCGGCGAGGGCACCAACAGGCTTCTCCATGAGTATTGCTTTTGCGGGGGCCTGTAGCGCCTGTTGTTGGGCCATCACCCTCGTAGCGAGACGGCGGTACCTGCGGGCCACTGCGGGCCAATAAAGGGTCGCACCGATCCGTTTCGCCTCGTCACTCATCTGTTGCGCACGCGCGGGGTCCGTGAACACAGCTCTCAGGCCATCTCGCATTGCGGCGGGATCGTCGTGCGCAACGACGATCCCGGCCCCGGTGCTGAGAAGCTCCGTGGCGTGGGGGAAGGCAGTCGCAATCACCGGCTTGCCCGCTGCGATCGCTTCGACGAGCACACCCGACGTGACCTGTTCTGCGGACTCGTACGGGAGCACGACCATGTCGGCTCGACGGACTTCGGTTGAGAGGGCTGCAGTGTCGGGGTACCGGGTGTCGAACTCGACAAGGTCGTCGAGTCCGAGCTCGTGGACCCGGGCGACGAGGCCCTCAAGGTATGCATCGCCCTGGGACGCTTGCACCTTGGGGTGGGTCTTGCCCAGAATGATGTAGCGGGGGAGTGGGCGAAGGTCCTTGAGGCCTGCGAACGCATCGATCGCTGTCTCCAGGCCTTTCCCGGGACCGATGAGACCCCACGTGAGGGCGATCGGTCGAGGGCCACCCGATAGAGATGGACCTCCGAGACTGGCCCTCGCACCGTGGGGGATCATCTGGACTTTTTTTGCATCGACTTCATACCCGCCGATGAGTCGCTTTCTTGCGGTCTCGCTCATGACGACGACCCGCGTGGCGCGCTCGACCACGTCCTGGAGTAATGACCGTTGGTGGGGACTGGGATGACCGAGGACTGTGTGGAGGGTGACGACAGCCGGGACGTCGAGGCCCGCCATGATATCGAGGACCTCGCTGCCGTCGGGTCCGCCGTAGATGCCGTACTCGTGTTGGATGAACACGACATCGAAAGAGTTGAGTGCGTCGATTGCATGGGAGAGGGATCGACGGTCTCCGTTGATGTGCTGGTAGATGACCTCGGGTCTGGGCTCGTCGCTACGAGTGTCGACGAGGCTCACGACGTCGAGGCCAGTGTCGGTGCCTCGACCTTCGGCGATGGCTTCACGTAGGGATGACGTGAATGTTGCCAATCCGCACGATGTGGGTGGGTACGTACTCAGAAATCCGATTGAGGGAAGTTTTCCGTGATGTCTCATGAATCTTCCATCCTCTCTTAACAGTCACCGAACGGTGGCGGTCAGTTGATGCGACAGTATTCACTCAAGCGGGCGGAGGGCGGACCCGTAGGAGGGCCGGGCGGGCGCTGAGGAGCTGGGGCGTTGCTACCTTGTCGCTCGAATTCTACCCCTGTCGTTTCGTTACCGATACTTGAGAGCTAGCTGCCACCGCGGTGTCGTGCCCGCCGTAGTCGGCGGCGCGGGAAGCCGAGTCATTCGGACTCAAAACGAGAGTCGGATGGGGTACAGGGACGGACGTTATGCCCTACCGGCGAGCGACGCCAAACGGCGATGCTGTTGATAGCCGCCGGGCGTGCGCATATCGGGTATTGCGTCGGCGGTGCCGCATGTAGAGAGCGAGGACTACCCAATGGATCTTCCCAAGCCAGTAAAACAACGATGGTGGCGTTACAAGAGGACCTGGTTACTTGGACTGCCCGGTGTCGCGATTCTGGGTGTTGTCGGGCTCTTTGTCTGGGGGAGTTTCCAACCGAAACCGCTGGGGTTCGCCCCGACCGATCCGGATGAAGTAGCCGAAGTGACCGAGGACTGGATCCTGTATACCGTCGACGCGCGGAGCAAGACCGACTGGGTGTTATTCGACTTTGAAAAGGGCCGCGTCGTGGAGGGTGAATTCACGGCACCCGGATGGGATGTGGCGTTCAAGCGTACGAAGTTGCTCACGAACTCGGGTGTGACCAACCCGGCCGGACCTGGCGGGGCGTACGGGTTGGGTGAGGTTCCGCTTGAGTTGGCCAGCCCTCCAGCGTCGGTACCGTTCGCTGTCGATAGTCTCGGTGGGGAAGATGACGACGAGCCGGGCAACATCGAGGCCGGTAAGTGGTATTCGTATTCGTTCATTTCTCACATCGTGACGACGAAACCGGACACCTATCTGATTCGCACCGGTGAGACTCGTGACGCCCTGGTGCAGTTCGATTCTTACTACTGCGAAGACGAAGAATCCGGTTGCATCACCTTCCGCTACCGGCTCGTCAAAAGTGTCCCCGACAGTGGAACACAGGCGGCCTCGTCGGGGGAATAGGATCGAAGCGTCAAACCGAAAGTCTTAGATACCCAGCTGACGGGCTGCGAGGTCTCGCATGATCTCCTCGGAGCCGCCACCGATGGCGTTCACCCGCACCTCGCGGTAGATGCGTTCGACCGGGTTGCCCCGTAGATACGAGGCGCCGCCGAGGATCTGAGAAGCCTCGCGGGCGCAGAACTCCATCGTCAGGCTTGCCTGGACTTTGCATTCAGCGAGCTGGGCAATCGGTTTGTCGCCCTGGTCAACCCGATAGGCGAGTTGCTCCATCCATGCCCGTGTGGCGTTGATCCTGCGGTCCATGTCAACAAGTTTGTGGCGGATGACCTGGCTCTCGGAGAGGCGCGCGCCGAACGTGATCCGTTCCCTGGCCCAGGCAAGTGCCTCGTCATAACAGACCCGTGACGCCCCGACCATGCCCGCAATCAAGAACAGACGCTCGTAGTTGAAGTTCTCCATGATCAGCTGGAACGCACCGTTCTCCTCCCCAAGGAGGTACCTGGCGGGGACCCGGCAGTCGTCGAAGTACAGCGTGGCCGTGTCCGAGCACCACCAGCCCATCTTCTTGAGCGGGGTTCTTGTGAACCCGGGTGTTGTCGCCGGAATCACGATCAGTGAAACACCACTGGCACCCGGCCCGCCCGTACGCACCGCCGTCGTGACGTAGTCAGCGCGCATGCCCGACGTGATGAACGTCTTCGAGCCGTTCACGATGTAGTCGTCCCCGTCGCGAACTGCGGTGGTCCTCAGGTTCGCTACGTCAGAACCCCCACTCGGCTCGGTGATAGCAAGTGCACAGATGAGGTCGCCCGACAACATCCCCGGCAGAATCTCTCCCTTAACGTCATCGGTTCCACCGTTTTGGATCGGCGGTGCCCCGATGTAGTTGGAGAGCAGCGACGCTCCCACCCCGCCAGCCGCACACCGGGCCACCTCTTCGGCGAGGATGGTGAGCAGAACAGCATCATGGTGTCCCAGGCCGCCGTACTCGGCGTCGAACCCGATCCCGAACATACCGACCGCACCGGTCTTGCGGTACAGGCCCCGGGGAAACTCCTCAGCCTCATCCCACTCGTTGACGTACGGTGTCATTTCGGCAGCAACGAACTCCCGAATGATCATACGAAACATGGTGTGCTCTTCGGTGTAGATCGGTAGGTCCGTCATCGAACCGGCCCAGCCGGGGGCCCATCGGTTGGCGGGCCAGCGAACGCCTGGGCGAGCTCCAGCCACTCACGGGCGAGTGGGGTTGCTTCCAACCCGGTGTCATCAATGTGGCGACGTTGGGTGACGACGAGACAAAAATCGATTGCAGGTCCGGCGACCTCATCGTGGGCGTCCTCGGGACCGAATTCCCAGATCTCACCCGATGGAGCTACAAGTTTGAGAGAAACGTCGCTATCGGGAACCGCCAGGCCACGATTCTGGTAGGACCATTGCCTCGTGATAAAACCGAGCTGTGCGATGTGGTGAAGCCTGTCGGTGCCTTCTCGATCTACGCCAATGGTGTCGACGACGTCCTGTCCGTGTGCCCACACCTCCATGAGACGTGCGGTGAGGAACGAGCGTCCACTCATCGACGGGCCATACCAATCGACTCGGGTGTCGTTGGTGAGTGTCGCTGCGGCGCCGGCCAGCAGCTGCCGTGCGGAACGCCATTCTTTGAGCAGGGCGTGTGGAGCCATGGTGCGGAACTCCACAAGGGTGAAGTCGTCAAAGGAGGTGCCACCGCTTGCGGCCGCGGTGAGGAGATCGGCCACCATGGTGGAGAACGTGCTCGGATCACTGATAGCGACCGCGGCGGCACGGTCAAAGTATGTGAGATGACCGATCTGATCGGCAACGTTCCATCCCGCACTTGGTGTTGGTGACATCCAGTTGTCTGCGCTAGCACCAGCGATGATGTCGTCGAGAGCATCTTGTTCCGCGACGAGATCCTGTGCGATTTGTGTGATGTCCATGACCAAGGTCCCTTATACGGATTCGCCGACGGATGTCTCGATGAATCCGAACGATACCCAGTGGGTACACTATGGCAAAGTGCCATGGCACATGCGGTTGGTGACACGGGTTTCCCGATGACCGGCCGCGATGTATCCTCTGGTCTGCGCTTCCCGGAGCGTCCCGTGCCACCGCTGGCGGTGTCGCGACCCCATACCTTTACTTCCCAGGAGCCACGATGAGCACCACCACCTTTACGTCAGAGTCGGTGACAGAGGGACATCCCGACAAGGTCGCTGATCAGATCTCGGATGCCGTGCTCGACGCTGCGCTGGCGCAAGATCCGGGTGCCCGGGTGGCGTGCGAGACGCTCGTCACGCCTGCGACGGTGTACGTAGCGGGAGAGATGACCACGACTGCGACGTTTGATATTGAGCAGATTGTTCGCGAGAAGGTCATTGCGATCGGGTATGACCGTCCCGAGTTGCGATTCGATGGTGCCACAGTTGCCGTCGAGGTAGTCATGGGTCAGCAGTCGGGCGATATCTCCCAGGGTGTCGATGGGTCCGAGGAGTCGCGTTCTGGGGCTACCGATGCAATCGACCGTCAGGGAGCCGGCGACCAGGGCATGATGTTTGGCTATGCCTGCGACGACACCGAAACTTTGATGCCACTTCCCGTTCACCTCGCTCATCGTTTGAGCGAACGCCTCGCCCAGGTGCGCCAAGATGGGACGTTGCCATGGTTGCGGCCCGACGGGAAGACCCAGGTCACGGTCAGGTACCAGGATGGCGAACCGGTCGGTATTGAAACGGTGCTGATATCAACACAGCACGATGCCGACGTGAGCCGCGACGAGACCATACGTCCAGCGCTCATCGAGCATGTCATCACACCGGTACTTCCGGCCCCGTACCTCGCCGAGAATCCCACGATCCATATCAACCCGACGGGCAGGTTCGTCATTGGTGGTCCCGCTGGCGATGCGGGCCTCACTGGTCGCAAGATCATCGTCGACACTTACGGTGGAATGGGTCGTCACGGCGGGGGAGCGTTTTCGGGCAAAGACGCCACCAAGGTGGACCGATCGGCAGCCTACGCCGCTCGCTGGGTTGCCAAACATGTTGTTGCCAGCGGGGCGGCACGACGTTGTGAACTCCAGATCGCCTACGCCATCGGGATTGCGAACCCGGTCTCGATACTTGTTGAGACATTCGGGACCGCAACCATAGATCCGCAACGGATCTCCGACGCAGTGCGGAAGGTATTTGACCTTCGACCCGCAGCGATAATTCGGGACCTCGATCTTCGCCGACCCTGTTTTTCCGAAACAGCAACGTACGGACACTTCGGGAGGACGGGCGAAGCCTTCACATGGGAACGAACCTCACGTCTCAGCGACTTTGTGGCGGCGGTCGGGCTGTAGCGCCGGACGATGGAACCCTTGGGGTTCCCATCGGCGCTATCCTGTAGCCGGAGGATTTACATGACCACCCACCTACAAGTTGTCGGCATAGGCGCCGCCCTCGTTGACGTGCTGGCGAAAGTACGCGAGAGTTTTGTCGAACAACACCCTCTTCTCGAAAAGGGTGCGATGACGCTGGTTGACGCCGAGCAGGCTTCCCATATCTACTCCTCGATGCCGCCGAGCATCGAATCGTCGGGCGGCTGTGCCGCAAACACGATCGCCGGTGTTGCCTGGCTCGGTGGGCGAGGTGGATTCATCGGCAAGGTTAACAAGGACCAGCTCGGTGAGGTGTTTGGTCATGACATGCATGCGTCCGGCGTCACCTATACGACGGAAATGGGTGTCGATGGCCCACCGACCGGCCGTTGCCTCATCCAGGTCACACCGGATGCCGAACGGACGATGAATACGTTCCTCGGAATGTCGGCACTACTGGAACCGTCCGACATCGACGATTCGATGATTGCCAGCGCCGACATTTTGTATTGCGAGGGTTTCATGTGGGACTCGCCCTCGGCCCGTGCCACGGTGCTGCGTGCGATTGATGTCGCCCGCAAGTCGGGGACGAAGGTGGCACTGTCGCTCAACGACCAGTTCTGCGTCGAGCGCCACTTCGACGAATGGAAACAGCTCGTTAACGACGGTGTCGACATCATCATCGGCAACGATGACGAGGTAGAGGCGTTCTACCAGACCCGCGACTTTGATCGGGCTTGCCGGGAAGCGCAGAAGGACGCCGACTTTGTTGCAGTTACCCGCGGCGCCGAGGGCTCGACCGTCCTCACACGCACCGAGCGCGCCGACGTCGACGCGATTACCTTCGGCACGGTCGTCGACACCACCGGCGCCGGCGACCTGTATGCGTCCGGGTTTCTCTTCGGCATATGTAACAGTCTCGACATCGCAACGGCTGGCAAGCTCGGAAGCATGACGGCCGGTGAGGTACTCGGCCATCCGGGGGCACGTCCGGCACGGCCGCTGTGGCAGGTAGCCGTATCGTCCCAGTAGCCGCCCGCAAATGTTTGTCCCGCGATTTGCCGAGCCTTGCACGTGAGTAGGCGCTTCGCCGAGTTCGTCGTGTTCCTATCGTCGGCCAGCATCCTTGTCATCGAGATTGTGGCAGGTCGAATGTTGGCACCGTACGTCGGAGTGACACTTGAGACCTTCACGGGCATCATCGGTGTCATCTTGGGCGGGATTGCGTGGGGAGCGTGGCTCGGTGGGCGGTTGGCCGACGCTCGCCCACCCGAAAGAGTCATTGGACCGGCTCTCGTGGTTGGTGGAATTACCGCCGCCTTATCCCCTGCCATCGTCGACATTATCGGTCGCTCGGTGGGGCGCGATCCTCTCTCGATCGTAATCGCTGCCGGGGTGGCGTTCCTCGCTCCCGCGATTGCGCTGTCGACGGTCGGGCCTCTCGTAGTGAAGGTGTCTCTGACGTCTCTCGACGAAACCGGTGTCACCGTGGGTCGGTTTTCTGCGGTCGGAACAGTCGGTGCAATAGCCGGGACATTCCTTGCCGGGTTTGTGCTGTTGCGCCTCTTCGGAACACGCCAGATTGCGTTCGGTGTCGGTGCGGTGCTCGTACTTGTCGGCGTGATACTGATCGCCCGTCAGGCTGGATGGAAGTCCGGTATCGGGCCGACCGCGGCCCTGCTTGCGGTCACCGGTTTTGCCGCCATAGTGACGAGCCCCTGCGAGTTCGAAACTGAGTACGTGTGTTTGTTGGTGGTCGTCGATGACGAACGCCCCACTGGCCGCGAGATATGGAGCGATATCTATCGAATCTCGTACGTCGATGTTGCGGACGGCACCCATCTTCAGGCCCGTTACGCCCGGCAGATGGCGCAGGTCGTCGACGCTACGTTCGCTCGGAACGAACCGCTCAACGCCCTCTATATCGGTGGTGGGGGTTTCACGATTCCTCGCTGGTTATCCCAATCCCGGCCCGGGTCGACAAACACCGTGCTCGAGATAGACCGGATCATGGTTGAGGTCCTGGAACAGGAACTGGCATTCGACGCCAACGGAGACGGCAACACGACGCGCATCGGTGACGCCCGTTTGCTCATCGCCGACGAAATGTCCGACAGCTACGACATTGTCGTGGGTGATGCTTTCTCCGGGGCAACAGTCCCGTGGCACCTCACCACCGTCGAGTTCCTCGACGAGGTACGGCGTGTGCTGACGCCGAGTGGTGTGTATGTCATCAACGTCATCGATTATCCGCCGCTGGATTTTCTACGCGCCGAACTCGCCAGCTTCTCACAGGTGTTCTCGTACGTTGGTGTTGTGGCACCCGATTCCTACCTGGTGGGTGACAAGGGTGGCAACTTTGTTGTCATCGCGTCAGACACACCGATTCCAATCGACTCGATCCGTTTGCTGCTGGAAGAGTCCAGCAGCATCATCAGCGGCAACGCCGTGACGGTGTTCACCGGCACTGCCGAGCCTCTCACGGACAACTACGCACCGGCGGACCAGCTCATCAGTCGGCGTTAGGCCCGGTCCTCAGTCGTCGGCGAACGCGGGTTGGTCGAGGCTGTTGTCATTGTCTGGTGTGACGTACATGGTGATCGCAAACTCAGCGTCGTCGGAGAATGACACGCTGTGTTTCACGTTCGGTACGATCACGAGTTCACCGCCGGCAGACACGATGAGGCTGCGCGGACTGTCACCCTCGGATTCGGTGAAGTGGACGGTGCCAGCCGCGACACGTAACGCCGCCCAGCACGTTGTGCTGTGGTCGTTCATCAGGCGGCTTGGTACGGTGTCCGATGTGAACCACGGTGTTGTTCTGCCCTCGACGAGACCGTCGGGAAGGGTCACTGTGTGCATACGAGTCCTTTCGACAGTCTCCATTCTCGCAGGGTCTGGGTTCGGACGATAGGGGCAACCGGCTCAAGTTTCCTCTCAGATTCACGATCCGGTGATCGGTTGGTACTCTTTCAGCCTCACAGGGACGGACGGAACATGGCGTCGTACGACATTGCAGCGATTGAGGCGAAGTGGCAGGACCGCTGGGAAGCGGCCGCGCTTGCGCGGGTCGGCGAGGAATCGGACCGTCCGAAGTTCTACAACCTCCAGATGTACCCGTACCCATCGGGCGAACTCCACATGGGTCATCTCCGAAACTACACATACACTGACCTGCTGAGCCGCTACAAAACAATGCGTGGATACAACGTGCTCGCACCAATGGGGTGGGACTCCTTCGGACTGCCGGCGGAGAATGCCGCAATCAAGACGGGCATTCACCCACGCGACTTCACCGAGTCGCGCATCGTGAAGATGAAGGAGCAGCTCCGTCGCCTCGGCAATGTGTACGACTGGGATCGCGAAGTAGCGTGTCACCGACCCGACTACTACCGGTGGACCCAGTGGCTCTTCATTCGGTTCTTCAACGAAGGGCTGGCCTACAAGAAGGATGCCCCTGTCAACTGGTGCCCCCAGGACCAAACAGTTCTCGCAAATGAGCAGGTCATAAACGGGGAGTGTGAACGCTGCGGTTCGGTTGTCATCAAGCGCAACCTTTCGCAATGGTTTTTCAAGATCACTGACTACGCCCAGCGCCTACTCGATGACCTGGACATGTTGGACGCTTGGCCCGACCGTGTGCGGACGATGCAGCGCAACTGGATCGGTCGATCCGAGGGTGCCCAGTTCTCGATGGCGGTCACGGAGCGGCCCGGGATCTCGATCGATGTGTATACAACGAGACCCGATACGTCGTTCGGTATGACCTTTGTCGTGCTCGCTCCCGAACACCCTCTTGTCACGGACCTCACCGTCGGCACGGAGTATGAGGAACCGGTCGCGGCATTTGTTGCGCAGGTTTCCAAGGTATCGGAGGTTGACCGACTTGCGGGGAGTGAGGACAAGCGGGGGTTGTTTCTTGGCGTGCACGCAACGAACCCGGTCAACGGCGCCCAGATGCCGATCTACATCGCCGACTACGTGCTCATGGGTTACGGCACGGGGGCGATTATGGCGGTCCCCGGCCAAGATCAGCGGGACTGGGATTTCGCCACCGAGCACGGGATCGACATCATCCGTACCGTCGAACCACCGCCGGACTTCGACGGGGAGGCGTATACGGGTGATGGTGTCGCGATCAACTCCGATTTCCTCAACGGTCTCGACATGGCGGAGGCGAAGGCAAAAATCATTGACTGGTTCGAGGAGCAGGGAACCGGCGAACGAACGGTCCAGTTCCGCCTTCGGGACTGGTTGATCTCTCGCCAGCGGTACTGGGGGTGCCCGATTCCGATCGTGAACTGTGCATCGTGCGGCGCCGTACCCGTGCCCGATGATCAACTACCGGTGTTGCTCCCCGACGTTGACAACTACAAACCCGAGGGCAAGTCACCACTTGCGGCCGTCGACTCCTTTGTGAACACAACCTGCCCATCGTGCGGTGGTCCCGCTACTCGCGAAACCGACACGATGGATACGTTCGTTGACTCGTCCTGGTACTTCTTGCGTTACACCGATGCGAGGAACGAGACCGAGCCGTTTGGCCGCGCCAACGCGGACTATTGGATGGCGATCGACCAGTACATCGGCGGAGTCGAGCATGCCATTCTCCACCTTCTCTACGCGCGTTTCTTCACGAAGGTCCTTCACGACCTGGGCCATGTCTCGGTTGAGGAGCCGTTCAGCGCTCTCTTCACTCAGGGCATGATCGTCAAAGACGGTGCCAAGATGTCCAAGTCGAAGGGGAATGTTGTTTCACCCGACCGCTACTACGAGCGGTATGGGGCCGATGCGATCCGTCTGTATGAGCTGTTCATCGGCCCGGCCACCGACGACGCCATCTGGAACGACAACGGCGTCGAGGGAACGTCCCGGTTCCTCGATCGCATTTGGCGTATGGGCACGGGGGATCTCGGGACGCTCGTCGAACGTGATGTGACGGCCGCCGACAACGAGATTGTCAAGGTTGTCCACCGTACCGTCAAGAAGGTGACGAAGGACATCGACCGGTTTGCGTTCAACACCGCGGTCGCGGCATTGATGGAGTGCTCCAACGCGCTTGCATCGTGGATGCGGTCGGACGACGGTGGCAACAGGGCGGTTTTTGCCGACGTGTACCCGATGATGCTCAAGCTACTCGCACCGATGGCGCCGCATATGACCCACGAACTGTGGGAACGTATCGGCCATTCGACGATTCTGGCGACTGTGCCATGGCCCGAGTGGGACGAAGCGTTGGTGACGGTTGCATCCGTGACCCTCGTGGTACAGGTCAACGGGAAAGTCCGCGACAGGATCGAGGTCCCGGTCGGTATCTCAGACGATGACGCCACCGAGGCTGCGCTGGCTTCCCCAAAGATCCAGGCGATCCTCGCCGGTGCCGAGCCGCGTAGGGTGATCGCACGCCCACCCAAGATCGTCAACGTTGTCATCTGATGTCCCGGGTTTCATCGTTTCTTGCCAGCGAAGCAATCGAACGTGCGGGTGTTTCTCTCGATGCGGTCCGTGACGCTCTCCCGTCCGTTGAATCCGACACCGTCTTCGTCCGACCGGCCGGGATGATCATGCGGCGGACGTGGGCGACCGGAGTTCTTGCCGTCACGACACCGTGGGGGGTGTTTGCGCATCCCCGTGTGATGTGGTGGTGGCAGTCGGGTAGCAACGATAGAAACCTCGCCGAACTCGTCATCCATGAATTGGTTCACGTCGAACAACTCAACAACGTCGGGCTGGTGAAACACGCCACCAAGTATCTCTCGGACTATCTACGGGCACGACGTGCGGGCTTGACGCACCAGCAAGCGTATCTCGGTCTTGACGCCGAGATCGAGGCACGACAGATCGCGCGTCGGGTCGTCGCCAGTGTCTGACGTTCGCCCCCCACGCCTCGCGACTGATCACCGCTTTCTCCACGGAACCGAGTGGTCCCTCCCGATCACCTTCGGAGCAATTGTTGGCGGGTTCCTTGCCGCAATCCTCACCTACACCATCGTCGGCGGGTGGCAGGACGAGACACTGGCCGTGGCTGTTGCGGGATCCGTCCAGCTCTTTGCCGGGATTGGGATCCTTATTCTCTTTGCGCGCCAGTGGGCGGCGAACGGGTTCGTTTCGGCTGTGGGATTCCGTATCAAGGCCAAGGACTGGTGGCTGTTCTTCGTGGGGTTCGGTCTCCAGGTAGTCATCGTCCTTGCCGTGGTGGATCCGATCGTCCGACTGCTGGGAATTGAGCGTCCCGAACAGCAACAGATTGCCGAGATCATCGCAGCCGCTTCGGGTGTAGTTGGTGTCGTGTCGTTGTTGGTTGTGACAACCGTGCTCGCACCGATCATCGAAGAGGTCATCTATCGAGCAGTGCTGCTGCGTGCGATCCTTCGCCTTGGTGTGGGGGACAACACTGCGATCGTCATCTCGGCTGCGGTGTTTGCCAGCATTCACCTCGTCGACCCGCAGGCCGCCCTCGTCGTCCCCGGGTTGTTCGTTCTCGGTGTTGTTCTGTCGTATGTCACTCTCAAGAGTGGTGATTTGTCTCGGGCGATCTTGATCCACGCCGGTGTGAACTCGTTGGCTGCTTTCGCGTTGGTCCTTTCGAACACGACCGCTGCGTGAACGTCTAGCACCCGTCCTGCTGGTCTGATAGGTCTAGGGGGCGGATCTTGTGGCGTGGGAGTGGTGAATGTCATGGACTCCCTTTCTCTGCGCAACGGAATCGGTGCGGCAGCGTTGATCGCCACCGCCCTGTTGGGTGGAATCTGGTATGGGTTGCCCCAGTCCGCACCGGCGATGGTTGCGGGGGCGGTGGTTACGAGCCAGGCTCCGGCCGCAGCCACGATCACCGTCCATGTCTCGGGTCAGGTGGCGGCACCCGGCCTCGTTGCCCTCCCCGCTGATGCCCGGCTGGCGGATGCAATAGCTGCCGCCGGGGGTGCGACGCGTTGGGCCTCCCTGGACGCCGTCAATCTTGCGCAACCGGTCCGCGACGGTGAGCGTCTCGTGGTCCCCGACACGAGAAACCCTGCGTCAGTAAGCGCCGTGTCACCGAGCGGGTCGGCCGTCATTGACATCAACTCTGCATCCGCTAGCGAACTAGAAAACCTGGACGGTGTCGGACCAGTACTTGCCGCCCGTATCGTCTCATACCGGGACTCCGTCGGCGGGTTCAAAACGGTTGAAGACCTTCTTGATGTGCCAGGCATTGGTGAGGCGAAACTTGCCGCGATCCGGGACGACGTCGTTGTCCGGTAGGCGGCGGCAGACTGTGGAGTTCGCTGCGGGTGCTGTAGGGGTGTGGTTCGGGGCCGCCAGTGGGTTGGCTGGGGGAGTGGTAGTTCTCGGACTAGCTGTCGCAGCTGTGGTGCTACTGGCCATGACTCGGCATCGCACGATCGCGCTTGTCTGCTTCGTTGGGATACTCGCCGGTATCGGGTCGGGGCAGCGGACCGAAGCGGCCAGGAACGCGACTTGGGATGGCATCGGGGTCGTTCGTGGCACCGTCATCCAAGATACGACCACTCCGCAGCGAGGATTCCTCCTGCGCCCCATTTCTCTCGAACGGAATGGAGTAACCCAACCTTGGAGCGGTCCAGTCATGTTTGTGGTCTCGGGCGCAGTTCCTCAGGTCGATGCGGACGTGGCGGTGCGAGGCGTCACGACTGTACGTTCGCGCTGGGTGGCGGGGCGGACCATCACGACGACGCTGCGGTCGCGCGATGTCCAGATTCTCGGCCCGCCGCGTCCGTGGTTTGCCATCGGGAACAAGATCCGCGCACGCGTCGGTGGAGTGGTGACCGCCTCGAGCCGTCCCGGGTCAGGTCTGCTACTCGGGTTTCTCACAGGAGATACTTCGCAGGTCTCCGAGAAGGTCCTCGATGACATGAAACGCAGTGGCCTCACCCATGCGGTTGCGGTTTCCGGGAGCAATGTCGCACTCTTCCTTGCTGGGATATGGGCCCTTGCCGGGGTTCTGAGACTCCGGCCCGATCTTCGCCACCTGCTGGGTATCGTCGGGGTGTGGGCCTTTGTGCTCGCTACCCGGTGGGAACCGTCGGTTATTCGTGCAGCGATCATGGTGTCGCTGGTGCTTGCGGGCCGTGTTGTCGGCATCCCGATGGATGGGGCGAGGGCACTATCACTAGCAGTGATCGTTTCTCTCATCGTTGCTCCCGACCTTGCTAACAATGTCGGTTTCCAGTTATCCGTGGCAGCAACCGCGGGGATTTTGCTTTCGGGGAGATTATGGCCGGGTCGCTCGCCACAGTGGCTGTGGCGGTCCCTGGCGGTGAGTGTTGCCGCACAGAGCGCGGTGATGCCCATCCTGCTGTGGCGGTTCGGTGCGGTCCCGCTCATGAGCCCATTTGTGAACGTTGTTGCTGCCCCTGTCATCGCCTTTTCGACGATCGTCGGAGCGATTGGGGCCGTTGTCGGTTCCGGTCTTCTTGTTGATGCAGGTTCCCGCGGGGCGGAGCTGGTTATCTGGCTGGCTGACTTTGCGGCCGAATGGCCACAGCTTTCTGTGGCCGGTGTGGTCGGAGTCGCGGCGATCTCATGGGCATTGTTCTCAAAGCGCGTCGGGTGGGTGGTTGCGGTGACGATCCTCGTTGCCGTGGCTGTCATCACGCGGGCCGCGAGTCCACCGGTGGCACCGACGGTCACGTTTCTCGATGTTGGCCAGGGCGATGCGACATTGCTGCAATCACCCGATGGCAAGGT
Source organism: Actinomycetota bacterium (assembly GCA_013151445.1). Taxonomy (GTDB): domain Bacteria; phylum Actinomycetota; class Acidimicrobiia; order Spongiisociales; family UBA5794; genus BMS3BBIN02. The sequence goes on along the minus strand of JAADIG010000009.1, from coordinate 23,013 downwards.
GGTGTTGGTTGACGGTGGGATCGACCCGCTGGTGGCAAAGGCCGCGCTGCGTTCCAGAGGCATCAAACGCATCGACCTCGTGATCGGGACCCACGCCGACGCCGACCATATGGCGGCCCTTGTCGAGGTCATGAGTGCCGTTTCCGTCGATCGTCTCTGGGTTCCGGCCTTGCAACCGTCCGCTCCTCTCCTGGACGAACTGATCGCTGTCGCAAACCGCCGTGGTGTGCTCGTCGAGGAGGTTCGCACCGGGGCATCGTTGACCATCGGGGCGTTCTCGCTGCAAGTGTTGGGACCCTCACGCAGGTTCGCCGCAGAGAATGATGGCTCCGTGGCGACGTGGGTCACCGTCTCGGGATCGACCCTGTTGTTGCCCGGTGACATTGGGGCCGTCGCACAGGCAGAAATGCCGCCTCTGCGCCCCGACGTGATGCTGGTTCCCCACCACGGATCAAATACGACCGATATCGGATGGCTTGGAGACACTGCGGCGGGTGCCCGGGTCGTCATCAGTGTCGGAGAGAACGACTTTGGCCACCCGACAGCCGAGATTCTCGATGCCCTGGCCCAGGCCGACGCCGTGGTGTATCGCACCGACCGCGATGGTGATATCGTCATGGAGTTCCCTGCCGCCGAGGAGTGACCACCCACCATGCCCGCCGTCGCGGTACCGGAGAATTCGCTTGTAGTCGTGCTTGGCCCGCGCGACGCTGGCCCGGGTGAACGGGCCCAAATGCTCGAAAAGGCTGATGAGGTTCTCCGCAAGTTCGGTGTCGACGACATCACCCGCATCGACGTACCGGGGAGGGGCGCCGGCGAGGACTCCGAGGACAGCGCGCTGCGGATACCGATCCAGAACGCAGTTCCGGCATTCCAGAGCGGGTCGCTGTTCGGCGAGCGAACCGGTGTGTTGGTTGTCGACGCCCAGCAACTCCAGAAGGCAGAGGCAACGGTCATTGCCGAGTTGTGCGCAAAGCCCGACGATGGATCGGTGGTCGTCGTGTTCGTATCAGCGGGGGCGGTGCCTGCGCCGCTCGGTAGTTTCCTCAAGAAGGCTGCAACATCGCTGACCGTGAAGAAGTTGCGGGAAAGGGACGCCGCCGACTGGCTGCACCAGGCCGCACGGGATCGGGGCGTTCGAGTGACGAGGGGTGCGGTCGACGCTCTTGTGCAGCGATTCGGGTCGAATATCGCGGCGATGGGTCAGGCGCTCGACCAGCTCGCCGTCGGCCACAAGGAGATTTCCGAGGACGTCGTCGCTGGTCGGTTCAAGAACCGGCCCGATGAACCGATGTGGTACTACGCAGATGCGGTCGCTGCGGGCGACCATGGTGAGGCGTTGCGGCGGCTTGCGGACTTCCTGATCTATGGACACCCGCTCCAGTTGCTGGCGTTCGTCGAGAACGACTTGAAGCGCCGTTCGATGGCCGCGGCCGCACCCGACCAGGCGACCTTTGCGGAGTGGATCGGCCAGAAATCTGATGCCTACCCGGTGAAGAAGGCGTGGCAGCGTCGCATGCACGTTAAGTCGTCCGACCTCGCCCTGGCGCTGAATGCTGTCGCCCGCGCCGATCTGACGATCAAGACCCAGCCCGAGGTGACCCACCGAGTGACGCTGGAGCGGTTGACGGTGGCCTTGTCCCGCTGGTACGGCGGCTCCCGGCGTTGATCGGGATCGTCTCGGCCGTTGCATTGTCGTGCTCGTTCGAAGACGCCGTCTAGTTCTCACACGAGAGATAGACAGTTCCGCTGTTTCCTACAGCGTCGGGGCTACGCGTCGGTCCGAGAATGTCGGTAAGGAGGGCAATAGTGGTCGGGTCCTCATTCAGGTAGAGCACGATGAGGCGTCCCGCGGCGAAAAAACGAGGTGTGCCTTCCCAATCGGGCGTCACGATCTGTCCGGGGCCGGTTAACCGTCCGTCCCTGGTGATGTCGGCAGATTCCCACTTTCGTCTCGCCTCTTCGTGAAACTCGAACATGAGCAGCGGGTCTCCGTTCACACACGCCTGGACCGGTTCACCCAACGAGAACGGGGAACCTGTAGAAGTTGTGCTCGGCTGGTCGACGGTCGCTCCCGCAATCTGCAACTCGGCTAGCAGGCCGACTGCGTCGAGCACGGTGGCGCTCGGGAGTGGGCCACCGGTGTGGATCGGCTCCATTGGAACCGCTTCGGAGAACAGCTTGGTATCGTCGGACGCATAGGACGTTACGACGATCTCGGGTAGTTCGCCCGATACTTTTGCGACCGCAAGCCATGCGCCGGAGACCTGTGTGTCTGCAACATTCACCGGTCCGCTGACTCGCACCGTCGCAACATCGGACCCGGCCCGCCCGAAGAACGCAACGAGGTCCGTGTCGTCGATAGTGAATCGGATCGGAGATTCGATGTCCCACGCAATGGACGATGGATTGCCACGCAGACCACAGGTTCCTCCCCGACTGTGTACGACATCGTTGACCAGAGCGGTGACCTCGAGGCACCGCGCCCCCTCACGAGAGCGTTCTGAGAGCCGAAAGGTGGTGGTACCGAATGAGCGGGTACGCAGTATCCGCGCTGGGGTAGCTGCCGCGTCTTCGATGTCGAACCCCTCACCGGATAGAGGTACATTCAAATCGTGAGGTTCAGGTGCCACCTCCGAATCACTGATCGGAACAACAGGGTCAGGCTCCGTGGACGGCGGTACTGTTGTTTCTAGCGGCAAGCCGGGAGTCCCGGACCCCGGAGGTCCCGGAACGCCGTCGGCTCCAGAACGGAACGCGGCGATGGGGACCGCAAGCAGGACGACTGCGAGCGCTGCAGCGACCGCAACACCGATGTGGAATCCGCGGGTACGCACCGGGGGTGATTGTGGAGCCGGGTTCCGGTAGGCCCGCCGTAGCTCCTCAGCTCGTTCGTGTAGAAGGACGTCGATCTTCACGTCACACCTCCGCCTGGAATCGTTCTGCGAGACGTTGTTTTGCTCGATGCAAGTGGACCCGCACCGTTGCTTCCGAGCACTCGAGGACCCCCGCCGCTTCCTGTGTGGAGAGTTCCTCCACGAACAGCAGCGCAATCACCTGTGCCTGGCGATGCGGCAGCCTCTTCACCGCTGTCCAGAAGTCGGCCACCGGCTCGGGAACCACGACCGTCGTGGCGCGATCGGCGAAAAGCCGCTTCAACGCGCGCGCCTCTGCATAGGATCGGCGTAGAGCCGATCTGGATCGGTTGGTGATCACGCGCATGAGCCAGCGTTCCGGAGACTCGAGTTCATCCCACCGCTGATACGTCACCCAGAACGCGTCCTGCGCTATGTCCTCGGCGAGTCGGCTTCCTGCGAGCGCATGAGCGAGCGCAACGGCTCGCGGAAACAGTCGTTCATAGAACGCGTCGAAGTCGACGTCCTGTGCGGTGCTGTTCCGGGTAGCTGCCTGGATCGATTTCATATCTGTCACAACCGATAGTCGCACAGGAGATAACAATCGTTTACAACGTGGTCACGTTTCTCGAAACGTGCCTCGCGGTGTGGCCCGGTTAACCCTCGTAGATACGGACCGAAGTGACGTTGTAGGAGAAGGTACCGCCGGGGGCTTCGTAGGTGACGGTGTCGCCGGGACGCGACCCAAGCAACGCGGCGCCGAGCGGGCTGTCTGGCGACGCCAGGATGAAACCCTTTACCTTGTTCTCCGCAGGGGCGACGAAAAATTCCATCTCGTCACCATCCTCGTCGACAACCGTCGCAACAGTGCCGACTTCCACGGCACCGGAGTCGATCGCCTCGCGCACCTCGGCAGTATCGAGCAGGTGCTGAATCATGCGGATACGAGCCTCCATGAGACCCTGATCGTTCTTTGCGGTGTCGTATTCGGAGTTTTCGCGAAGGTCGCCGTGTGCGCGCGCCTCGGCGATACGAGCTTCGATCGCGCGGCGACCGTCCGTCGTCAGATGTTGATATTCTTCCTGCAGCTTGGTGTGCGCAGCAGGGGTGAGCCAGGTGGTCTTCTCATCTGGCATGAGAACCTCCGAATTGTGATGGCAGGTCGATCAGCCTAGGCGGCTGCGAACCTGTGCCGCGAGACGCGACTTGCGTCGAGAGGCGGTTGTGTGATGCAGCAGCCCCTTGGAAACTGCGGCATCGATTCGCTTCTGGGCGAGACGCAATGCCTCTTCGGCAGCCGCCGCATCTCCCGAATCAGCGGCCGCGAGTGTCGCGTTGATTCGTGTCTTCAGCTCCGAGCGGAGCGAACGGTTGCGCGCGGTACGACCGACGGTTTGTCGGTTGCGCTTCTTTTGTGACTTGATGTTGGCCATACGAAAAAAAACCTTAAGGCGTTTGGAACGCCGCCAGGATAGCACCGATAGTCGACACGGTACAATACGGCTATCCCCAGCTCTGGTGCCAATGACTGATCCATCGCGTATTCGTAACTTCTCCATCATCGCCCACATCGATCACGGCAAGTCGACACTCGCCGATCGGTTGCTTGAGCGCACGGGTGCTATCACTGCCCGCGAGATGCGCGACCAGGTGCTCGACACGATGGACATTGAGCGCGAGCGCGGCATCACGATCAAGGCAAACGCGGTCCGCATCGAGTTCGTTGCCGCCGACGGGCACACCTACCAGCTCAACCTCATTGATACCCCCGGGCACGTTGACTTCTCATACGAAGTGTCGCGGTCGCTCGAAGCGTGCGAGGGGGCTCTTCTCCTGGTCGATGCCTCACAAGGAATCGAAGCCCAGACTCTTGCCAATGCCTACCTAGCGATCGAGAATGGTCTCGAGATCATTCCGGTGCTCAACAAGATTGACCTTCCCGCTGCCGAGCCAGAACGAGTGTCGCGCGAGATGGTTGGCGTGCTTGGAGGTACGGTCGATGATGTGATCCAGGTTTCAGCGAAGACCGGTGATGGCGTTGGCGAGCTGCTGCAGGCCATCGTCGACCGACTCCCGGTCCCGCACGGTGACCGCAATGCACCGTTTCGTGCCATGGTATTTGACTCGTACTACGACACCTACCGCGGTGTCGTCTCGTACATTCGTGTCGTGGATGGCCGCGTCAAGGTTCACGAACCGGTCGAGTTTATGAGGACGGGCCACCGGGTCGAGGCAGACGATCTCGGCATCATGACACCGTCGCAGGTATCTCGGAAGACGCTGGCGGCGGGCGATGTCGGATACCTTGTGACGGGCACCAAGGAGATCGAGCAGATCCGGGTTGGCGATACGGTGACGTCATCGGTGAATCCGGCGAGTGAGCCGCTTCCCGGTTACGAAGAGCCCAAACCAATGGTGTTCTCGGGTCTTTTCCCGACCGATGGCGACGATTTCGAGCGTCTGCGTGAGGCCCTCGACAAGCTACGGCTCAACGATTCGTCCCTGCAATACGTCGCCGAAACATCGCGGGCTTTGGGTTTCGGATTTCGGGTTGGATTTCTCGGGCTTCTTCACATGGAGATTGTGCGGGAAAGACTTGAACGTGAATATGACCTCGACCTCGTGGCGACCGCTCCCTCAGTGGAGTACCGCGCTGGTCTCACCGACGGCACGATCGTTGAGGTGCGGAGTCCTCAGGACCTCCCGCCGACGGGAAAGCTTGCCTACATCGAAGAACCGTTTGTGAAGGTCATGATCATCACTCCGAAAGAGTTCGTCGGGGTGGTGATGGAGCTGGTGCAGCAGCGACGCGGTGAGATGGGGGACATGACCTATCTCACCGAGGACCGCGTCGAAATCCACTACACGGTCCCGCTGTCGGAAATCGTGTTCGACTTCTTCGACCAACTGAAGTCGGCGACGCGCGGGTACGCCTCGCTGGACTACGAACCCAATGAGTACCGAAAGTCCGATCTGGTTCGCGTCGACATCCTCCTCAACAACGTCTCGGTCGATGCCTTCTCGTCGATCGTGCATAGGGATCGTGCCTACCGCTACGGCAAGGCAATGTCGGAACGCCTTCGGAAACTCATCCCGCGGCAACTGTTTGACGTGCCGATCCAGGCGGCGATCGGGAGTCGAATCATTGCCCGGGAAACGATCAAGGCCCGTCGCAAGGACGTCACGGCGAAGTGTTACGGCGGCGACATCACACGGAAGAAGAAGCTTCTTGCCAAACAGAAGGAAGGCAAGAAGAAGATGAAGATGGTCGGCCAGGTCGAGGTCCCACCCGAGGCCTTTGTAGCTGCGTTGCGCATCGACGAGTGACCGTGACCGCCGAACCACGCCGCCCCGACGACGCAACCCTGGCGGACGAACTGGCGGACACTCGCTCGGTGTACATCCATATTCCGTTCTGTCGGCGCCGATGCCCGTACTGCGACTTTGCGGTCGTCGCCGCCGGGGAGTCGAGGATTTCCCACCGCACCTACGTCGATGCGGTCCTCCAGGACATGAGGAGCGAGGCACCATGGTTTGCTATCTCGGCGATCAACTTCGGTGGCGGTACCCCATCGGCGGTCGAGCCGGGTCTCATCGCCGAACTCATACGTCGCGTCAGAGACATCGCAGACGTGACCACCGGTGCCGAAATATCCCTCGAGGCCAACCCCGAGGACTGGACCGAGGAGTTTGGGGAAGCACTGCGCGGCGCCGGGGTCAACCGCATCACCTTTGGTGTGCAATCTCTGGACCCGACGATTCTTGGGTCCCTGGGTCGTACCCACGATGCGACCGCCGCGATTCAGGCGATCAGCGGGGCCCGTCACCTCGGGTTCTCGGTTGGTGCGGATCTGATCTTCGGCACACCGGCAGAGTCCCTTCAGAGTTGGCGGGCGACCGCCGAGACCACTCTCTCGGCCGGCATTGACCATCTCTCTGCATACGGGCTCACCGTCGAGCGCGGGACCGCGTTGTCACGTGAGGTAGCCGCCGGTGGCCCGGCACCCGATCAGGATGACCAGGCCGACAAATACGAACTTACCCAGCTGCTCGCGGCGCAGGCGGGTCTCGTGCAGTACGAGGTCTCCAACTATGCACGCCCCGGCCATCACTGTATTTACAACCTTTCGACGTGGGCACAGGGCGAGTATTTGGGGTTCGGCGTAGGTGCACATGGACACCGCGACGCCATGAGGTACCGCAATGTGCGTCGGATCGAGAAGTACGTGGAGCTCGTCACCGATGGGAAACGACCGTGGGCTGGTACGGAACGCTCCGAACACCACGACTACCGTATCGAGCGGCTCTTTCTCGGCCTGCGGCGCATGGCGGGTGTCGCCGTTGACGAAACGGTCGTTCGGTTTCTCGCCACTTCCGATGGACAGCGGTACCTTGGGGCAGGCCTTGTCGAGGTCATCAACGAACGTCTGGTAGTGACCACACCGCTGCTTACCGACACGGTGGCGCGGAGCGTCTTATCACTCTCACCCGACGACTGCTAAAATCGTCACATGCTTGATAACCGTCGCGCCAAAGTTCTTGAGGCCCTCATTGAGGAGTACATTCGTACGGGTGGTCCCGTCTCGTCGGCGGCCGTCCTCGCGCATAGCAAGCTCGAGGTGTCGTCTGCCACTATTAGGAATGATTTGGCGCGTCTTGAGTCGTACGGTTTTGTCTCCCAGCCGCATACGTCGGCGGGGCGGGTTCCGACGGAGCAGGGCTATCGCTACTACGTCGACCATCGGTCACCGGCAACCCTCCGGAGTTCGACAAGGGCCCGCATTGATGGTTTCTTCTCGAAGGTGAACCGAGAACTCAGCGACCTGTTGAAGGAGACCTCCGGGTTGCTCTCCGATATCACGAGGCTCCCCGCAGTTGTCATCGGGCCGGGGTTTGCGAGTGAGATCGTGGTCGGGTCGCACGTCGTACCGCTTTCTTCAGGGGCGAGCATGCTTGTGCTGGTAGGCAAGACGGGGCGGGTCATCCAGGAAATCGTGAGTACGCCGGTCGAGATGTCCACTAGCGAACTCGGCGAGCTGGAAGCAGCCATCGAGAATGTCTTTGTTGGTGGCAGCGTGCTTGAAGGTGCCCAGTTGTGTATCGACGCGGAGACCGGGGCAACCGAACGGGTCCTGCGCTGCATAACGACGGTTGGTGAAACGTTGACCGCGGCAGCGACCGGATCGCCACAGGTCCACGTTGGCGGTGCAAGCCAATTGGCGGCTTTGTGGGAGGACCTTGCCCACGTGCATCGGATACTGCGGTTGCTCGACCACCAGGACGGTGTGTATGAAGTCCTCGGTGACGAAGAAGGGGTCTCGGTACGTTTCGGGATCGAAGTCGATCGGGATGCCGAAGATGTCGCAGTGATCTCGGCGAGTTATGTTGCCGCCGGCGAATCTATCGGCCACGTTGGTGTGATCGGGCCGACACGCATGAACTACCGAAGGACGATCAAGGTCGTCGAAGAAATTGGAGAGGGGCTGGCCGAACAGCTCGGCTCATAATTTCGCATGAAGGACTACTACGAGATACTCGGTGTCGCGCGCGATGCGTCGGCCGAAGAAATCAAGCGGGCATTCCGCAAACTCGCTCGAGAGTCTCACCCCGACGCCCATCCGGACGACCCCACCGCCGAGGAGCGGTTCCGCGGTGTCGCCGAGGCGTACGAAGTGCTCTCCGACGCGAGCAAACGTGCCCGCTATGACCGGGGAGAGACACTTGGCGCCGGGGACCTTTTCTCCAACTTTGGCGGTCTCGATGAGATCCTGTCACAGTTTTTCGGTGGTCAGGGTTTTGGTGGGTTCGGTGGAGTTGGACAACGAACAGCCCGCGGCTCCGACGTCGGTATCCTGGTTGATCTCACCTTGGTCGAGGCATCCGTCGGTGTGTCACGCGAGGTTGTCTACGTTGCACCGACATCCTGCGAGGTGTGCGACGGCTCCGGTGCGGCCGAGGGATCCGGCCTGGTGACGTGCTCCACCTGCGGTGGCCGCGGACAAGTCCAGGTGCAGCGGAACACCCTGCTTGGAGCCATGTTGACAACAGTGCAGTGCTCGACCTGCAACGGCCGTGGACGTACCGTTGATGACCCGTGCACGACATGCCACGGTTACGGACGGACAGACCAGGAGCGCACCGTGATGGTCGAAGTGCCGGCGGGCGTGGACAACGGCACACGCCTACGTCTCACAGGAAGAGGAGGTGCCGGTGAGATCGGATCACCACCGGGGGATCTCTACGTCGAGGTTCGGGTCACACCGGACGAACGCTTTGAGCGCAACGGCGCCGACCTACACCACCAGGCGACCATCAGCTACTCGCAGGCCGTCCTCGGAGCGACCATCTCGGTGCCGCTCCTCGAAGGAGAGACGGACCTCGATGTTCCGATGGGGACAGCATCCGGTACTGTTTTTCGGATGCAACGCTACGGCATGCCACAGCTGCGACGACGTGGGCTTGGAGATCTGTTCATCACGGTGAACGTCGATGTCCCGGTTGAGGTGTCCGACAAGGAACGGGAAATCCTTGAACAGCTCGCAGCGATCCGGGGAGAGGACACTGCTCGGCCGAAAAAGCGGAAACGTCGCTGGTCCTAGTCATGAAGCATGTTCCTCATCTCGTTGTTCGTTTTGATCGCCAGGTCGGTGTGCTCACGGATACCCAGCGGTCCCATCTTTCGAAAGTGTTGCGCATCGCGGAGGGGGGTACCGTCTCCTACACCGATGGGTCGGGGATCGTCGGGGAGGGTCGTTACGAGTTCGGTGTGGTTGTTCGTGGTGACGAGACACTGGTCGAACGTCCGTTGCCCCGCGTCACTCTCGCGGTGGCACCACCCAGGTCGACCGATCGCCTGCGGTTTCTTGTCGAGAAGGTTGTCGAGCTCGGTGTCGACGAAATCATATGGGTCAGGACCCAATACGGTGAGGGCCGCGTGCCCAGTCGGTCCAAGCTCGAGGCGTGGACGAATGGTGCCGTCGAGCAGTCACGCGGCGGTTACGTTCCGATCATCGGCGCCGCCCTCAGACCAATCTCGGATCTCGGCGGTACCGATGCGACGGTCGTCGGCGACCAGGCGGGAGCACCCCTCGACGGTGGTGATACCGGATCGACGTTGACCATACTGATTGGCCCCGAAGGTGGTTGGGGTCCGACGGATGGCGTGGATGGGTATCCGAAGGTCCGGTTCTCGCACGCAGTTTTGCGAACTGAAACGGCCGCGATTGCTGCGCTCGCCATCCTCCGCTCTCGGGCGTCCTGAGGGGCAAAACCGGAAATGCATCACTCCCACGTATGTGCAGACTAAAATGGCCACCACGCTGAGCGTTCTTTCGTGTTACTCTGCGTATTGGCTAAGGAGTAGACGTGTCGACATATAACGAGCAAGTGGGAAGCCGCCTGCGATCTATTCGCAAACAACGCGGTTTATCGCTGCAGGATGTTCAGAGGATCTCCGAGCAGGAGTTCAAGGCAGCCGTGCTCGGCGCCTATGAGCGCGGCGAGCGAAGCCTGTCTTTGCCGCGCCTCCGCAAGCTGTCTGAGTTCTACAACGTTCCCATGCTTCAGTTTCTGCCGTCAGAAGAGGGCGTCGACCCGACCGCTATCAAGGCCGACGTCACCGGTATCACGATTGACCTCAACAAGATGGACGACCTCACCGGTGAGGACTCCATCGTTATCGAACGTTTCTTACGCGGGATCCAGTCGTTGCGCCAGGACTACAACGGCAAGGTACTTACGATCCGCGCCGACGATCTCCGCACGCTGGCGCTGATGTTGAATCGCTCTCCGGCGGACTTCAACGATCACCTCACCGAGCTCGGTGTCAAGGCGACGTAGCGGTTTGACGAATTCTCGTCTGTTCACCGTTTCAGAGTCGGGGTATACTCAGGACTCGCTTGTCAGCGGTCTTTGATCCGCTGTTGATGCGTGTTCCTGTCCGCGATTCGGAGTTCCAACGTTCGGTGCCATCGTCCGTAGATAGTCGTTCTACATTGCTTGTTACAAGCAATCAACTCATGGTGGACCTTCTCGGCGAGCACGATGCGTGGCTACGTCTCGTGGAGAAGGCTTTTCCGCTGGTGACCGTCGTCGCGCGCGGGAACGAAATAACGCTGTCGGGACCCGAGCGCGATGTCGACAAGTCTCGTATCGCTCTCGACGAGTTACTCATTCTTGTGCAAGAAGGACAGGGCCTTAACGCGGACCGGGTGGATCGTGTCGTGGGTCTTGTGCTGCAGGATGTACCGTCGCCGTCGGGTGTGTTCACCGAGACGATCCGAGTTGGGCGCGGTAAGGTCGTCCGACCAAAGACGTTTGGGCAGAAGAAATACGTGGATTCCATTCGGGGAAACACCCTCGTGTTCGGAATCGGACCCGCTGGTTCAGGCAAGACCTATCTCGCAATGGCGTGTGCGATCGAAGCTTTCTTGACGGGAACTGTTCGACGACTGATTCTCGCCCGTCCAGCCGTGGAGGCGGGGGAGCGATTGGGCTTCCTCCCCGGCGATCTTGCCGCCAAGATCGACCCCTACATGCGCCCCCTCTATGACGCAATGTTTGAGATGCTCGGTCCGGATGAAACCCACGACCTGATGGAAAAGGGAGCGATCGAGGTCGCACCGCTTGCCTACATGCGTGGGCGCACGCTGAACGACGCCTTCGTCGTGCTTGACGAGGCGCAGAACACGACACCCGAGCAAATGAAGATGTTTCTAACGCGTCTTGGATTCAACTCGAAGATGGTGATCACGGGTGATGTCACCCAGATCGACCTCCAGAACAGCCGACCATCGGGCCTGCGTGTTGTCGAACGGATTCTCACCGGTGTCGACGGTGTCGAGTTCACTCATCTCAGTGCCAAGGATGTGGTGCGCAACCGAATCGTTGCTGATATCGTTGATGCCTACGAACACCATGATGCCAACAGAGATCGCCGGGAGCGACGCGCATGAGTCGATTTGCGAGTCGTCCAGTCCTGTTGAACCTCCTCACCATCGCGGTCACTGTTGTCCTTGTCGCAATCGTGCTTGTTGTTGGTCGCGTCGGGATCCAGCCACCCGTCGAACTCGTTATCGGCCAGCCATCTCCCCAGGACTACATCGCGCCACGCTCCATTGAGGTCCCCGACGAGATAAAGACCGAAGAGCAGCGAGTTTTCGAAGAGAACAACGTCCCGGCGATTTATGCACGTGATACGAGCCTGGAGAATCGGAACAGCGTTCAGGCACTATTTGACCAGATTCGTAAGGTCGCCCCGACGGTCGTGATACCTTCCGAGGTGCCGACAACGACCGAACCGCCCCCGGATCAGACGGAGCCGCCGGTCGATGGGGAGACCACCACGGTACCTCCAGAGGATCCCGGACCAACAACGTCATCAACTTCATCGACGACATCGACCAGCACGACGACAACAACCGTGGTGCCCCCGCCGACGATTGAGGAACAGATCGACACCGTCGTGGAATCGTTCCGGACCTTCGAGGACGCGATCCGGATCCTGGTACCTCTGCATAACGCCGATCTCGAGAAGGCGGCGCTTGGCGAGGGCCAGTCCTATCTGCTGCAAGTCCAGAACATGGTCGAAACCGCCCTCGATCGTTATTTCCGGGAGGAGATCAAGTCGCCATCGGCTCTCCAGTCGTTGCGCAACACGATCCTTGAAGACCCTCCGTCGATCTTTATCACTGGTCTTACCGAAGAGGAGAATGCGGCGACTTCGAGTGCTGCGGCGCGCATCATTGAACGTTCCCTGGTCGTCAACAGTTTCGTCGACGAAGAAGCAACCAAGGCGGCTCGCGATGCCGCTCGGGCCAAAGTTGAACCCGTGTTGGAGCGGTTCTTTGAGGACGCACCGATCGTGAACCAGGGTGAACCGATCACCCAGGTCCAACTCGCCGCGATTGAGAAGCTTGGATTGAACATCCCCGAGGTTGGTGCCAACCGTCTCGCAGTCTCCTCTTTGGGGGCGCTGGCAGTCATGCTCGCAGCATTCTTCCTATGGCGGCTGGCCCCGACACAGTGGTCCAAGCCGAAACACTTTGCGCTGCTCGGTACGCTGCTCGTGCTCGCTGCCGCGGCATCGCGTGTCCCCGGCATCCTTACGACCGACGACCCGACGACCGGTTTCCTGATCCCGGCGATGATGTTCGGTTACATCGCTGCGATCCTCTACGACCCGCGCACCGCAGTTCTCATGGCCGTACCGATGGCAACCTTTACTGCGGTGAGCACCGGCGATGTTGCCCTCACCCTGTATGCGGCGGCCGCAACCGTCGTGCCCGTAGCTTTTGTGTCAGCAGTGTCATCGCGCCGGGAACTACGTCTCGCAATTGCACAGGCGACCGTTGTGTTGTCTCCACTCGGCTTCGCAACGGCGTGGCTCTTTTACGGTGACGACCGTCGCTGGACGGGTGCGCTGTTTGCATTCCTCGGTGGTGTCATCGCGGGACTCATCGCCCAGGGCCTCGTATCGTTCTTCGAAACCATCTTCCGTGTCACTACGACACTGACGTTGCTCGACCTCACGGACAGGAACCACCCAGCTCTGCGCCTCATCGAGGAGCGGGCTCCGGGGACGTTCAACCATTCGATCCTGGTCGGAACGTTGGCAGGCAAGGCCGCCCGCGAGATCGGGGCGAACCCGCTGCTCGCCCAGGCCGCCGCGTACTATCACGACCTCGGCAAGACGGAGAACCCTCGGTTCTTTATCGAGAACCAATTCGGCGTTTCGAACCCCCATGACCGTCTCGACCCGGTGTCGTCCGCGGCGATCATTCGGCGACACGTGACCGATGGCCTGCGGCTTGCGCGTGAGTTTCGACTCCCCACCGAGATTGTGGACGGTATCCGGATGCACCACGGTTGTGGTCTGATGCGGTACTTCTACCACCAGGCCCTCGAAGCCGACCCGAACGTCGATGCATCGCTGTTCCGGCACGAAGGCGTGAAGCCGAAACGGAAAGAACTTGCGATCCTGATGTTGTGTGACGCCGTCGAGGGAGCGACCCGTGCCGCAGCCATGCATGAGGATCCGACCGAAGAATCGCTGACAAAACTCGTCGAAGCGATCGTCAACGAAAAGCTTGACGACGGGCAGCTTGACGAGGCGGACCTTACCTTCGGTGACCTGACGACTGTGAAACGTGCGATCGTCGATGCCCTCGTCGGTTATTACCACACTCGCGTTTCATACCCCGGGTTCCCAACCATGGCGGAGGACTCCTCGTGACAGTCCTGGTAACCGACGACCAAGACGACCCCATTCCTACCAAGCCTCTATCCGATCTGGCAGGGATCACGATGGAGGCTGAGGGGCTGGAGGCGGAGACGGTGGTGGCACTGTCGTTGGTCGACGTGTCGCGCATGGCGGTGCTTAACGAAACGCACCTGGGTAAAGCCGGTCCGACCGATGTCCTTTCTTTCCCCATCGAGGATGCCATTCCCGGGGATCCGCCTGTGCAGATCGCCGGTGGACCTCCCGTGCATATTGGCGATATCTTTATCTGTCCGGAGATCGTCAAGGCCAATGCACTGAGCCAGGAGGTGTCCTTCGATGATGAAATGTCACTGATGGTTGTACATGGCGTGCTTCACTTGCTTGGATACGACCATGTTGACGACGCCGATGCGGAGCTCATGGAGGGTCGTGAGCGGACGATACTTGAAGCTGCCGGAAGGGTGAGGACATGACGTATGTTGCTCTCTTGGTTTCGGGATTTCTTGTCGTACTGACAGCTATCGTGCGCGCAGCAGGGGCCTCGTTAGTGCGGACGCCACGTGCGGATGCCCTCCATGATGCGGGGGATGGTGACAAACGGGCCGCGGCGGTTGCTGAAATGTTGAACGACCGCTCCCGACTTCAGCCAGCGCTTGGAATGACTCACACGCTGTTCCTCGTGGCCGCAGCCGTGCCGGCGTCCTGGGCGTTGACACGCCTTGAGAGGGGGGCAAATCTTGCGGTTGCGCTGGTGTTATTCGGGTTGGTCCTGGCAGTCTTCGGAGATCTCTTGCCTCGTACCCTGGGTCGCAATCGACCGGCGCTCCTCGCGTACCGGTTCGCATGGTTGCTGAAACCGGCGATCGCTATCGGTGACGCCGCATCGGATCTGGTTACCGAATTCGATGACGACCAAACCGCATCCGAACCGGACGATGACGAGGATGATCGCAAAGAGAAGGAACTGATCTCGTCTGTGTTGGATTTTACCGACACGATCGTACGAGAAGTGATGACTCCGCGTCCTGACATGATTTCGATCGCCGGCACAGAATCAACCGACGCTGCGCTCGATCTGGTGATCGCCGAAGGTCGCTCGAGGGTTCCAGTGGTCGGTGAAGACGTCGATCACATCGAGGGTGTTCTGTATGCCCGCGACCTACTCAAACTCATGGACAACGAGGAGGATGCTCGTCTGTGTTCACAGTTCATGCGTCCCGCGTACTTCGTACCGGAAACCAAGCGGGTCTCCGAGCTCCTGCGGGACATGCAGACGAACCAGGTACACCTCGCAATCGTTGTCGATGAATTCGGCGGCACGGCCGGTCTCGTCACCATCGAGGACCTTCTTGAGGAACTCGTGGGCGAGATCGTCGACGAGTACGACGACGAAGAACCCATGGTCGAGATTCTGTCCGACGATGAATTGTTGGTCGATGCTCGCCTTGATGTTGACGCTCTTAGCGAGCTGACGGACACGAAGTTGCCGGCGGAAGAGTTTGACACTGTCGGTGGATTGGTGCTCGATCTTGCGGGTCGGGTGCCTCGTGAAGGTGAGGCATTCACCTACCAAGGGCTGGTGCTTGTGGCAGACCAGGTTCAGGGCCGCCGGGTGTCGCGGGTTCGGATATCGAAACAATGACGACAGCTTCAGGGTTCTTTGCCGTAGTCGGGCGTCCCAACGTCGGGAAGTCAACGCTCGTCAACGCCCTTGTCGGCGTCAAGGTGGCGATCACGTCATCCCGCCCGCAGACGACTCGCAACACGATTCGCGGTGTGCTTACCCTCAGCGATCCCCAGCGCCAGTATGTCTTTGTTGACACACCGGGGCTTCATAAGCCGAAGAACTCCCTCGGGGAACGGCTCAACAAGCTGGTATACGGCTCCCTCGGTGAGGCCGACGCGGCCCTGTTCGTCGTCGATGCGACCAAGAAAATCGGACCCGGAGACCGGCTTATTGCCGATCGGCTCAAGGAAAGCGGCGTCCCCGTAGTGGTCGT
This sequence comes from Actinomycetota bacterium, assembly GCA_013151445.1. Taxonomy (GTDB): domain Bacteria; phylum Actinomycetota; class Acidimicrobiia; order Spongiisociales; family UBA5794; genus BMS3BBIN02. The sequence continues at coordinate 6,937 of JAADIG010000009.1, read as the reverse complement.
CGTCAACAAGACCGACATTGCGAAACCCGACCAGGTGATCGACCAGCTACGGGTGGCGGGGGAGTGGGATTTCCACGCTTACGTGCCGGTGTCTGCGCTCAAGGAAAAGGGTACCGAGCCGATCATCGATGAGCTCACGCCGTTGCTGACCGACGGACCGATGTTTTTCCCCGCGGACATGGTGACCGACCAGCCCGACCAGCTGTGGGCGGCGGAGTTAGTACGAGAGAAGTTTCTTCGTCGGCTGCGCGAGGAGCTTCCGCACAGCCTCGCTGTTGTTGTCGAGGAAATCGAAACTCGACCCAATGGTGTTGTCGCCGTTTCGGCCACCGTATACGTCGAGCGTAAGTCGCAAAAGGGCATCGTGATCGGCAAGGGTGGGGTGCTCCTGCGTGACGTTGGTACCGAAACCCGGGGTGAGCTCGAACGTCTCTTTGGTACCAGGGTATTTCTGGATCTGCGCGTCAAGGTCGAAGCCGACTGGCAGCGTCGCGACAGCGCACTCGACCGCATGGGCTTCTAGAGCGATCCATACGGAGAGTTGATGTACGTCGATGCCCATTCGCACCCGGAGATGTATTCCGACGACGAACTCGTCGGAGTCCTTGAGACGATTGAGCGCCACCGGATACTCACGCTCGGTGTCTCGATCGACGTCCCGTCCTTTGTCCGTACCGAGGGGATCGCGACCCGATCCGATCTCGTGGTGCCGTCCTTCGGGATTCACCCGTCGGAGGCTTCGATCTATGTCGATTCGATCGAAGACCTCGATCGGTTCGTCGATCGCAGCCCCATGCTCGGCGAAATCGGCCTGGATTACCGGTTTGTAACCGATGAGAGTCTCTACCCGGCCCAGCAGCAGGTTTTTCGATGGATGCTGCACCGGGCCCGAAATCAGGACAAGCTTGTCAGCATCCATTGTGCCGGCGCCGAGCATGACACGGTGAGGCTTCTCTCCGAGTCGGGGGTTGAGCGGGCGATCATCCATTGGTTTTCGGGTCCGTTGGATGTGCTCGACAGGATGATCGAGATGGGTCTCATGTTCAGTGTCGGTGTGGAGGTGCTCCATTCGGACCACATACGGGACATTGCCCGGGCGATACCAGCGGATCAATTACTCACTGAGACCGATAACCCCGGCGGTCCGCAGTGGGTCACCGGTGATGCGGGTTCTCCCGCTCTCATTGGAGATATCACCGACGAGTTGGCTCGTGTGCGGGGGGTGACACGAGACGAGCTTCTCGCTCTCGTTCGCGTGAATATGGCGCACCTCATCGAGAACGACAGTCACCTGAAACCCTGGTTAGCGAAAATTCACGCATGAACAGCGTGCCGGTTCGTCCTCAGGGGAGCAGCCCTTGCACCTAGGGGAGGGCGTCGATTGCGGCTGCTAGCTCAAGGTCCTTGGTGGTGAGGGCGTGTTCGGAGTGGGTCGTCAACGCAACAGTTACGTCGCGATATCGGATGTCGATATCAGGGTGGTGGTCGGCGGTATCTGCGAGCACGCCGATACCCGTCACAAAGCCCATGGCCGCAGCAAACGTGTCACCGCGCCTTGTCTTGAATATCGTCTCGTCCTCACGAACCCAGTCGGGATGGTTAGCCACCCAGGTGAGGAACGCGGCATCGGAAATGCGGTTCACGGAACTCCTCTCGAAACGTCTGTCAACAGGGTACGCTCTTAGTCGCGTTGTTCTGACGCTCCGCAGCCGCGTACACAGGTCACCCCGAATGGAGGGCGCATGGGCATACGAAACGACCAGGGGATTGTGTTGCGTAGCTACCCGTTCGGTGAAGCCGACCGCATCGTGGTGCTGTTGTCGCCGAACAACGGAAAGATTCGTACGGTTGCCAAGGGTGTCCGTAAAACCAAGAGCAGGTTCGGAGGCCGTCTCGAGACGTTTTCCCATGTCGACCTCCAGCTCTACGAGGGCCGCAACCTGGACACGATCACTGCTGCTTCGCTCATCGACGGCCATGGCAACATCCGTAACGATCTTGATTCGGTGAGCGCCGCTGGCACGATGGTCGAAGTCGTCGATGCGGTCGCCCAGGAGGGGGAGTCCTCGCTGCGCATGTTCTTGTTGTTGCAACGAGGGCTCAAGACGCTTGACCTCGCCGGAGCCCATCCTGACCTGGTAACCGCATTCCTTATCAAGGCCGCCGCAGTCATCGGTCTCGCCCCATCGTTTGATGAATGTGCGTCGTGCGGTTCCGAGAGCAACCTCAAACGATTCTCCTTCGCCGAGGGTGGCGTGGTCTGTGAGTCATGTCGTCAACCAGGGGCGTATGCGCTGCGGGCGGGTGTTGTCGGGTATCTGTCGAACATGGCGGCGGCGGATCTTCACACGCTTCCCGCCGTTGACCGGTCGTTCTCGGGTGATGCCCTCGGGATTACCCGTCGGTTCATCGAGTTTCACCTGGAGCGACGTCTTCGGACCTTGGCGGTGCTCGATGGATGATCGCATCGACAGGGACCGCGTGCCACGACATATTGGCGTCATTATGGACGGAAACGGTCGTTGGGCGAACGTACAGAACTTACCCCGCATAGCCGGGCATGCTCGCGGTGAGCCAGCCTTGTTCGACACGATCCAAGGTGCCTTGGAACTCGGCGTCGAATGGCTCACTGTGTACGCCTTCTCCACGGAGAACTGGATGCGCGAATCCGACGAAGTGGACTTCTTGATGCACTTCAACGCCGATCTGCTTGAGCGGCGCCGCGACGAGTTGGATGCTCAGGGTGTCGCCATTCACTTCATTGGCGACAAGGCGGACCCTCGCATTCCAGACGACCTGAAGGAACGAATTCGGGTGAGCGAAGAGAGGACTGCCGCCAACACCACGATGCACCTCGTGTTTGCCTTTAGCTACGGTGGTCGGTTGGAGATTGTCGAAGCAACGAAACGACTCGCTGCCCGCGTGGAGGCTGGTGAGATAGCCGTTGCCGACATCGACGAAGCCGCACTCGGTGCAGCGATGTATTTACCCGAGATGCCGGAACCCGAGCTGATCATTCGGTCGAGCGGTGAGCAGCGGACGTCCAACTTCTTGTTGTGGCAGTCGGCGTATTCGGAGTTTGTGTTCACACCCGTGCTGTGGCCCGATTTTGATCGAAACACGTTGTTTGACTGTGTGGTCGAGTATCAACACCGTGAGCGCCGTTTCGGTGTGGCTCAGGACGCCCCGGTTGTCACCGACGGATCGACAGCGATCAATGACCAGACCTGATCGACGAGCTGGGTGACATAGGCGGGATCCGGATACCCGGCGGCCATGGTTTGGGCGAGCAGCGCTCCAACGGCCATGTCGCAAACGATTTCTGGATCAACATCGGGTTTCACGATACCGGCATCGATCGCGGTCGTCACAAACCGCATGAAGTGTTCTCTGCGTTCCTCATGGCCCTTCTCGCGAAAGGTTTCAAGGAGGAGTGGTGCTCTGTCCATTTCCACCATCAGTGCGGAGACCATGCGGATGCCGTTGTTATCGACCATGTTCGTCCGAATCACGCTCATGAGCCGCGCCAAATCGTCCTTGAAGTCCCCAGTCGTTTCGATGGTCGGGCCGTGGAGGCGACACCGTAGCGCAGCGACGACAAGGTCCTCCTTGGTCTTGTGCCGGCGGTAGATGGTTGTTTTCGCTACACCGGCAGTCGCCGCGACCGCCTCGAAAGAAATGCCACCAAAACCCTTCTCGATCAGGATCTCGATCGTGGCATCGTAGATGGCGTCGTCGGCCTCGGTGCTCCGAGGCCGACCCGCCGATGTGTGTGAAGACGTAGCCATTATCGAAGACGCTAGTCGGATGTCCGAGAAGTGCTTAGCACCGGTACCGGGGCTTGGTCTTCAGTTGCCGGCAGCAACTTGGCAACAGCGACAGCTCCGACAAGAGCGACGGCGGTAGCCACCACGGCGGCGGCACCAAATCCCTGGAGGAATGCCTCATTCGCTGCCGCTGCGAGCGCCGTGCCGACTGGTTCGGGAAGCTGGGATGCGATTGAGATGGCTGCACCGACCGAATTCGATGCCGCCTCCGCTGCCTGTTGGGGGAGCGCGACGACTGCATCAGCCATGCTGGCGCTGAACCTTGCATTCATGGCTGACCCGACGATCGCGACACCGAGAGCGCCACCAAGTTGTCGCGTCACGTCGTTGGTTGCTGATCCGACCCCTGCTTTTGCCACCGGTATCGAACCCATGACTGCATCGGTCGCCGGTGCCATGATGAATCCCATCGACATGGACATACCCACGAGCGCAAAGAAGAGATAGACGTAGCTTGTGCCGGCGGTGACGGTGGAGAGCGAAGCGATGACGACTCCGAGGGCAACCATGGCAACGGTGACGACACGAGTGGTACCGAACCTTCTGACAGCAAGGTGGCTTCTTGCTGATCCAATGGCCATGCCGAGGGCGATCGGGGCTATGCGAACACCTGCTTCGAGTGGAGAGTATCCCTTGACGAACTGCATGTACTGCGTGAACAGGAAGACGACCCCGAAGAGAGCGAAGAAGGCAATTGTGATTGCCAAGACGCCTCCCGTGAACCGTTTGCTCTGGAAGAACGCGAGATCAAATATCGGGTTCTTCACGCGCTGCTCCCACCACACGAAGATGGCGAGCGCCACAACACCGATTCCGAACGCGGCGAGGACTTGTCCGCTTGTCCAGCCGAGTGAGGGTGCCTCAATAATCGAATACACGATCGCCGAAACGGCGGCCATCGACAATCCCGCTCCGACGATATCGGTCCGTGGGGCATCCGGATCCGAACTATTTGGAACCAGGAACCGGCCGAGGACGAGGGCACCGAGGATGATTGGAATGTTCACAAGAAACACCGACCCCCACCAGAAGGTTTCCAGCAATACACCGCCGAGGAGCGGTCCGAGTCCAATGCCGAGACCGGCTACGGCCGCCCAGATGGCGATCGCCTTTCCCCGCTCCTCCTTCGGGAAGACGTCGACAATGATCGAGAGGGTGGCCGGCATCATCAGTGCGCCCCCGATACCCATGACACCCCTGGCAACAATCAAGGCGTTCGCCGAGTCGGCGTATGCGGCGAACGCCGATGCGGCCCCGAAAATGATGAGGCCCGCGGTGAGGGCCCGGGCCCGTCCGAAACGGTCGCCGAGCGCCCCCATCGTGAGGAGCAATCCAGCAAAGACCAGGATGTACGAGTCAACCATCCATTGCAGTTCCGATGCGCTTGCTTGGAACGTTTGCTGCAGCGTGGGAATTGCAATGTTGAGAATCGTGTTGTCGAGTCCGATGATGACCAGGCTGAGTGATAACACGGCCAACGTCAGCCAGCGTTGTTCGTAGATGCGGTCCTTGGCGGACATGGGGTCTCCTGGATGAGTGGATTGAGATACGCATCGGTATCGTATCGTATATAACAAGGAAATGCCATACGGTACCGTAGCGTAATGGCGGTAGTGGCTCGGCGAGGTAGGAGACCCGGCCGTGAGGCTCTATTATCCGGATTCGTCTCTCATCACCTGGAGTCATTTCCATTATGGATTTCGATACGATCGTCAACCTCTCAAAGAGCCGGGGTTTTGTTTTCCCTTCGTCGGAAATCTATGGAGGATTGCGCTCCGCCTACGACTACGGTCCCCTTGGTGCTGCCCTGTTGCGCAACGTAAAGGAGCAGTGGTGGCGCTCGATGGTCAAACTTCGTGACGACATCGTTGGCATTGACTCCGCGATCATCCAGTCTCCCCAAGTGTGGGAGGCATCGGGCCATCTCGCTTCGTTCACCGACCCACTGGTTGAGTGCACGAACTGCAACGCCCGCCACCGCCTCGACAAACTCGAAGATCAGGATCAATGTCCTACCTGCGGCAAGCGAGGTACGTTCGCTGCGGCGAAAGATTTCAATCTCATGTTTCAGACGAACATGGGGCCGGTTGCCACGGCTGAGAACCGGGTGTATTTGCGTCCGGAGACCGCACAGGGCATTTTCATCAACTTCGAGAATGTGCGCCGGACCTCGCGGATGAAGCTGCCGTTCGGTATCGCCCAGGTTGGGAAGTCATTCCGCAACGAGATCACGCCAGGTCAGTTCGTGTTCCGTACGCGCGAGTTTGAGCAGATGGAGATGGAGTTCTTCGTGCGACCCGAAGAGGCCGACGAGTGGTTCCAGTACTGGGTTAAGGAGCGTCACAGTTGGTATCTCGACCTCGGCATGACTGACGAGAACTTGCGTCTGCGTGAACATGAATCCGAGGAGCTTGCCCACTACGCCGCCGGGACATTCGACGTCGAGTTTCTGTTCCCGTGGGGTTGGGACGAACTCGAAGGCATCGCCAACCGCACCGATTTCGACCTAAAACAACATACCGAACACTCCGGCAAGGACCTGCGCTACTTCGACGCCGAGGCGAACGAACGGTTCTTCCCTTTTGTCATCGAACCTGCCGCAGGTGCGACGCGGACCACGTTTGCGTTTCTGATCGACGCCTACAGCGACGAAGACGTGAGCGGTGAGACGCGCACCGTGCTCAAGCTTGACCATCGCCTTGCCCCGGTCAAGGTCGCAGTGTTGCCACTGTCGAAGAAACCCGATCTCGTCGAGGTCACCCAACGCGTTGCCGCGTCGTTGCGGGAGCGGTACGACATTGAGGTTGATGTCACCCAGTCGATCGGCAAGCGGTACCGGCGCCAGGACGAGATTGGTACGCCGTACTGCGTGACCATCGACTTCGACACCCTTGACGATCAGCAAGTCACGGTGCGCGATCGAGACTCGATGGCACAGGACCGTGTTGCCATCGATCAGTTGGACAGGTATCTCGCCGAGCGTCTCAAGGTCTAGACAGTCGCGGTCTTGGTGATCAGCTAGCCGAGTGTGGCGTTTTTGAGGTAGATCGAGCGTTTGGGGACGTCGAGTTCGTCGAGGGTTCCGGTGATGGTGACGGGGTCTCCGCGGT
>JAADIG010000142.1 GCA_013151445.1 Actinomycetota bacterium | reverse complement strand
AGACGGCACGCACCCTCAAGCACATGCCGACGGTTGTTGGTGAGGCTGTGGACGGGGCTATCCCGTACCGGTCGATACAACTACTCGCTCAGGCAAGGGACCGGAACCCCCAGGCGTTCGTCCACCATGAACCAGTGTTCGCCGATGTCGCGACCTATCTCACACCCCGTGACCTGCGTAAGGGTATTTCGCACTGGGAGCAACAACTCCACTACCAGAAGGCCCTCAAAGACGTTGAACATGTCGACCGGTTACGGTCTCTGCATCTCGCCCAGACGTATCAAGGCATCGGAGAAATCCGCGGGACGTTGAACCCGGAGTTGTTCCACACGATCAAGACCGCGGTTGATGCCCACACCGATCCCACGTTCCTCGACGCCAGTGACCGGCGCACCCCGACCCAACGCCGCGCCGACGCCCTCGGGGACATCTGCCGCTACTTCTTGGACCACAATGACGTTGTGAAGACTTCTGGTGGGGAGAAACCCCACATCACGGTCACCATTACCCATGACTTGTTAACTGGTGGCCGGGAGGGACTCGCCGAACTCGGTGATGCACCCGTCGACCCCGAGACGATCCGCCGACTCGCGTGTGACGCCTCGATTGTTCGCATGGTGTTAGACGCTGATTCGATGCCGATCGACGTGGGACGCAAAACCCGCACCATCCCACCCGCGTTACGCAGAGCCCTCGAACACCGCGACCAGGGTTGTGTCTGGAAAGGCTGCACCGCACCGGTGTCGTGGTGCGACGCTCACCATCTCACCCACTGGGCCAAAGGAGGAGAAACCACCCTCGGAAACCTCGTGCTCCTCTGCCGCCGACACCACACCAGAATCCACAAACTCCACCCCCAAGACAACCCCCACAACTACCTCCGCGACACCGGCAACCGGACCCCGGAAATACCCCCACCCGATACCTAACCACCTGCCGAGACCGGGACCGAGAACTACCAAACACGGATTGCAGGCGCCACGGCTGCCAAGCTCGCTGATCCCCGCATCCCTGGCGGCGTGGTTGCAGTCCGCGTTTCACTCAAGCTGGGACGCCGATCTAATGGTTTGCTGTTGTCGGCTATCGGTCAGGTGATCGCTCTGGTCGACTACGACGACGGATTCAGCAACGGTGAACCAGCTATCAATCACGTTTCGTCCATCAAGAGAGCTGCCTCATTCACCATCTTTGGCGAGGCGGGCGGCGAGGCCTGGCATGTTGGGGTCGAATTTGCCGACTAGACCCTTGTCATCCGACGAAGCGGCAAGGAAGGTGTCAAAATCTCCGACCGCCCGGTAACCCGCCGATGCCCTTTCGCGGGCCTGCGAGGCTAGGTCGTCAGCGCCTTCAGTGGCTTGTGCTGCAAGGGCGACCAAAGCAACAAGGTCAGCGTCGGCGGTCTGAGACGCGACACGTTCGAGCGCCTTGCCGTACCCATGCATCCAGCCGCCCATCGTATCCATCACGAGTGCCTGCAAACCGCTGTCCAGGTGGTCAAGAACGCAAGCACACAGCGCGGCTGCACGCGGCACGTAGTAGACAATGGCGGCGTCGAAGTGACGGGCGACATCAACACACCTACCAGCCCACAGAACAGTGTCTTCAGCCGCTTCGTCGTTGTCTGTCTCGGACGTCATGACGGCGTGTGTCGCGCCAACGCGCAACGCAATTTCGGCCCGCTCCATCCCTACGGCATTACGCATCGCAGCCTCACCCTCCAACGCCGAAGTTGCCAACAGCGCCAGTTTCTCGACGGGCGATCTGGCTGCCGCAACCTTGGCCATGAGCTCTTGATCGTTCTCAATGAAACTCATTGTCGGCCCCACGCATTTGGTCCGAAGATATCGTCTAACCCGGTGTTCCCAGCATCCCCAGGGATGGTGCCAGCATTGTCCGAAAGCTGGCCGCCATAGTTGGCTCCACCCTTGATGTTCTCGGCCCCAGTGACCACCATATCGCCGAGCTGTGTCCCGAAATCGCCGACCGGAAACAATTCCTCGGCAACCTTGTCTGGCTCCATTCCCAGCACCCTCCCGATTGATCCGGTGACCGGTGCGAGGTAGTTCGTGGCGGCATCCTGTGCAATACCGCCCACCCAACCAAACATGCCGCGCAGCCACACGATCCCGTCGCGAAGACCTCGCGGAACCCCCAATCTGGCCAGGCGTCGCTCAGTGTCGTCACCGATGTCCTTTGCCCAATCAACAGCATCGCGGGCCCTCTCAGCCGTCTCTCTGATGCTCTCAAGTCTTTCGGCTGCCGGCTTTATCCGCTCGCGCACACGCTCACGAACCTCGTCGGGCACCCCAACGTCGCTGGCGAGTGCATCGAGATCCTCGCCGGCCTGCTGCATTGCGGTGGCGGTCGATGCAATAGTGTCGGCGGTGTCTCGTCCCAAGAAATCCTGGGGCGGCGGGGCGACGCGGGGTTCGACTGCCTCAGCGGGTGTCTCGCTCGCATCGATGCCAGACTCAGCATCGATCGGATTTGGGTCTGGAGTGAAGAATCCGGTCTCGGGTTCACCGTCGGGCACCGTCGGCAGCGCGCCTGGAAATTCGGACACAGCTCCATGGTCGAGCGCTTCGAATGTACCGTGCGAACCTGTGCCAACGTCCGGCGACTCGGGAGTAGTCCATGGCTCCACCCGGTCGATTACGCCATCTTGGTCAACGTCGACGTAGGCGGTGTCGGCCACGCCGTCATGGTTCGCGTCAACAACAATCACCCCGATTTCTCCTCCGTCGTAGGTCGGAACACGGTGGGATGAAATGATCGGAGTGTCGCCACTCACACGCTCAAAGGCCCCAAAAAGTGGTAATACCTCGGCTAGGTTCACTAGGCCGAGGGCTACCAGCACCAGTAGCCCGGCTGCGGCTTGGCGTGCCGCTTGAGTCCGATCAATGTCGATCTGACCCTGCGTCCTGGGATCCGGATCGGTCACAGAACTGCCGCCGGCTTCGGGGCTGTCACCTCCACCTTCCTGACCCGGTTCGCCCGCAACAGGCAGGGGGAGCACAGATGTGTCGTCATCGTCTGCGGACGCAGTAGTCGTCGCGGCTGCTGTAGTGGTCGTCGGCGGTGCAGCCTCTTGCCAGGTATAGACCCACTCGACTTTGCATGCATCACCGCACTGCTGCACTCTCCAGGAGAAGGTCGCCGTGGCTCCGTCGGAGGAACCCGCCCCAAGCGAAAACGACACCGATCCGCTGCTCGCGGGCGGCACGTCACAGAAATCGTTGTCAATCTTGCAGCTCCATTTGACGGACGCGGCCAGACCGTTGTTGACGTCCACGTTGTTCACTTCTGCGATTACTTGAACCGAAGGCCCATAGCCTGCATTGAACGCTCCGGGGTCCGACGGCGTCACGGATGCGCTCGCCGTTCCTGTTTCGTTGGGTCCGAGCGTTTCCGGCGGTGCGCCAAAGTCCACCGAATTCGGAAGTGTCCCGCCCGTGGCGCCGGTTGCTGGGTTCTCAGCGATGACGAGGTTCACTACCCCTCCCGACGCTCCCAAGCTCACCTGAAAGTTGCCAATCGGTGTCCCGCCCAGTATTCGACCCGGTCCGCGAACCCACTCCCCAGCGGCCTGTGCAGAAGCCGGCGAAACGTTACCCCCGGTAAATGGCGCACCCAGCGTGAGTACGACCACCGCCGCCGCCACTGCCGCCGGTTTTATGCTGCGCCGAGCAGTACGAACGTTTTCACTACGCCCGATCATTGCGCCCACGGTGATACCCACCGCAAACCAGGCCATAGTTTGCCCCAACACGACTATTCCGGCTCGATTCGCAAAGCCGGCAATCTGCATCCCGATCAGGCTCACCCCCCACACGGCAGCACCGAGGGACGATCGTCGAGCCCACACCCGCTCCGTCCCAGCGCTGACCTCTAAACCTCTCCCCTGAATCGCGCCAACCACTAGACCCGCTGCCACAGCCCAGATCAGTAGTTGGGTCGAAGATGACACCCCAACCACGACCGCCATGATTACTACGCCAGCTATCTGGAGTCCAAGCCTCAGATAGTCGAACACCGGTCGGATCGGCATCTGCTTGAAAGCCCTCGTCAGCGCAAACACCAGCACACCGACAGAGAACAGAACGACTGTTCCGCTCAACACAGTCCGCAGTTGCGAGGAGTCACCGGTCGCCTGAGCCAGTACAACCCCCGACGCGAATGAACCAGAGAATCGGTCATAGATGAACAAGCCCATACCCACTCTGATCTTCCCCTGGTTTCCCTGAACGTTTTGGTTTGTTGATCATGCCACAACCTTGATGGGGGTGGCGGTGTTCGTAAATGATTGGTGATAGGTCGTTGATTGACGAGTCTCTCCATTTCGGGTTGTAGAACACTTCGATGTATTCGAAGATCGTTTGGGCAAGGTCACGCCGGGTGTCCTAGATTCTGCGATCCAGCAGCTCGAGCTGGAGGGTCGAGAAGAACGATTCGGCCATGGCATTGTTCGGGGCGTCACCAACGGTGCCCATCGAGCCCAACAGGCCAGCTTTGCGGAGCCGTTGCCCGAACCCCCAGGGCGTACATCACGTGCGGCGGTCTGAGTGATGGATCAGATCCGATTCCATTGTCGGTCGTCTCCGCCAGATCGTGCAGATCGTCTCAGTCAGCTGACGATCCCCACAGGTACGCCGTGACGGGTGTTCCTGGTGGTACTACCACCCATAGAACCCCGGGGTCGATACGCCAAGACGGGACGCCATGAACCGGATAGGGAAATCGGCCTTGTTCGCATCCATGAACCATGGAAACCACTTCCGTAGGACATTCTCCGAGGCGAAGAAGGCTGCGGCTCGAGAGAGCAGATCACGCGCCAACTCCACAGCCCGACGACGGAACTCGGGTGAACATCGATACGGCACACAGACCCTCCTTCAAAGGTCTCAGGACCTACCGACTCAAGTATCTCGACTCCACGAAACCAGGGAAGACCAACATGTCCAGAGAAACGGGGGAAGACCACTCTGACGTTTGGTGAGGCACACGAATACGGATCGAGTGAGCGGGGGGCCGTCATCGCAGATGTTCAACCCGACGGCAGCGTCGAATGCGAACGCAGGAGGGTTGCCGTTACGCGGATTCACGATCTAACCGTCGACATCTCCAATTCGCACTCCGAGCCTGAAGCGAAGGACCTGGTGTGCAGGGCGATCGAGGGTCTCACCGGCATCGCGCGAATCACGCTTGACGGGTCAATTCCCTGCGGTCTTCGTATCGAATGTCTGGGGGAAATCGAACACTCACTTGACGGGGCGCTCTTGCGCTTTTCCGATCCCGGTGACGAAGCTGTCCTTCCCAGTACGGTGGTGTAGTCAGACCGCGCCTAACCTGCGCCAGAGGGCTGGATTTCGGGTGGGCTACAGTGACTTGCATGAAGAAACGAGTGGACCAGTCGATGCTGCCGAGCTAGTTCCACCCGATGATCGACTACGACGTACCGGATTCACTCAACACACCACGCATCCAGACACGGCCGGATCATCCCGACTTTGTGGACCTCGACTGGTCGACACCAATATCCGACTGGACGAACGATCGCCTCGTCGATATGCCGGAGGGGATTCACCGGCATCCCGTGGTGTTCGTGGCGTATCGCGAAGGTGTGTATGCGATCAAGGAACTCCGTGTCGACCTAGCGAAACACGAGTTCGATACGCTGCGTGCGATGGAAGACGCGACCCGTCACATCGCACGGGCCGTCGGCTTCGTGGAACGTCCCTGGGTCGCCCGGGACCGAGAGTGGTCCGGCGCCGTCATCACCGCATACGTCCAGCACGCATTTCCCTATCGCAACCTTGTGTCGGGCCATGGATTCGGCGACCGGCGCGACGCCCTGCTCGACGCGTTCGCCGGACTCCTCGTCGAACTCCACCTCAACGGGTTGTACTGGGGCGACTGTTCCCTCTCGAACACACTGTATCGGTGGGATGCGTCGTCGATCGAGGCAATCATGATCGATGCCGAGACGTCCCGCATCTACCCACGGATATCCGGCGGAGAACGACGCGAAGATCTTGAGATCATGGAAATGAACGTCGCGGGCGAAATGGCCGACGTCGCGGTGGAGCACGGCGGCACCCTCGACGACGCCGACCTCAGCCTTGGCGCTGACATCACGTCCCGCTATCTCACCCTCTGGAAAGAGCTCACGACGTCGCTCATCGTTACCGCAGGCGATCACTACCGGATCCGGCAACGCATCGACCGTCTCAACAGCCTCGGTTTCGCCGTGGATGACATCGACCTGATCCCGGTCGACGACGGTGTCAACGTCAAGATCCGGGTCAAGGTCGGCGGTCGGCAGTTCCACTCATCGCGCCTCCTCCAGGTCGCCGGCGTCGACACCTCCGAGAACCAGGCGCGGGCGATCCTATCCGACCTCACCTATCACGAAGCAAAATTCGGACGCATGTCGGCAACCGGTAAAGCAGTCGCCGCCATGAAGTGGCGGTCCGCAGTGTTCGAGCCGTTGATCCTGCGCATCATCGAAGACCTACCGGACCAGCCCGCATATCAGGCGTACTGCGATTTCCTAGATTTCAGGCTCGCCATGGCGGCCGAACAAGGCAGGGACATACCGAACCCCGAGGCGTACGAAGCGTGGACAGCCGCCGGGTTCCCGGGTCTCAAAAGCTCACCCGAAACGTAGATCTGAACAAGTAAATCTGAACGACCAGCGGGGTCGTGACCCGTTCTCCTATGTGTCCTGGGCAGCCGCGTCCCGGAACTGGGTTTCGAACAACGAGGCGTACAGGCCCGACAGGGCCAGCAACTCTTCGTGCGTGCCGGTCTCGCGAATGCGTCCGTTGTCGACAACCAGGATCACATCAGCATCGAGGATGGTCGACAATCTGTGCGCAATAACGAGAGATGTGCGGTTCTCCATGACGCGCTCCAAAGCTTCCTGGACCAGTGCCTCCGACTGAGAGTCGAGATGTGACGTGGCTTCGTCGAGGATGAGGATCGATGGATCCTTCAGGATCACCCGGGCGATAGCAATGCGTTGTTTCTCGCCTCCCGAAAGCCGGTAGCCGCGCTCACCAACCCGCGTAGCAAACCCGTCGGGCAACGAATCGATGTGGTCGAGAATGTTCGCGGCAGCCGCAGCTGTACGGAGCTCCTCAAGCGTTGCATCCGGCTTTGCGTAGCGGAGGTTTGCCTCGATGGTGTCGTGGAAGAGGTACGTTTCCTGGGTAACCACACCGACGGCACGCGACAGCGATTTTGACGAGATACTTCTCACGTCGACACCATCGATTAGGACCGCACCATCGGTGACGTCATACAGCCGCGGCACGAGATACGTCATCGTTGTTTTACCCGCACCCGACGGCCCAACCAGCGCAACCGTTTGGCCCGGTTCGACGACGAAAGAAACATTCTCCAGCGTCAGCCCGGACGAACCCTGGTGCAGGATGTCATCGGCCTGGCCGCTCTCACCCCAGCCGAACCGGGGCACCGATTCGAGCCCAAACCCTGCGCTCGCATCGTAAGCAAAGGACACATCCCGGAACTCAACCGAACCCGAAACATCGCCAAGGGTCACGGGGGTCTCGGCCTCGGGTACATCGAGCGGCAAATCAAGAACCTCAAAGACACGTTCGAAAGAGACGATTGACGTCGTGAATTCGACTCGTGCGTTTGCGAGCGCAGTGAGGGGTCCATACAGGATGCCAAGGTACGCGCCTAGCGCGACGATGGTCCCGATTGTGATGATGTCGTTGATTGCGAACACCGCACCGAGCCAAAACGTCACCGCGGTACCAAGTGCCGAAAGCAAACCAAGCGCCATGAAAAACCATCGGCCGATCACGGCCTGACGGATGCCAAGGTCACGAACCTCGCCCGCGGACTCTCCGAAACGGTTCGACTCGTACGACGCCCGACCAAACAGCTTCACCAGGAGAGCACCCGACACTGACAGGGTCTCCTGCATGATGCCGTTCATCGTTGCATTGTTCCCCATCTGCTCCCGGCGTACCGCCCGCAGCCGCCCCCCGACCTGCCGGGATGCATAGATGAACAGGGGCACCATCGCCACCGAAATCATCGTGAGGCGCCACTCCAGTCGAAACATGATGACCAGCGTGGCAATCACTGTGAAGATGTTCGAGACGAGCGACACAAACGTCGTCGTAACGGCCTGCTGCGCACCGATGACATCGGAATTGAGCCGACTCATCAGCTCGCCGGTCTTCGTATTGGTATAAAACCCGAGTGACATCGACTGCAAATGGTCAAAGAGCTGTTGGCGAAGATCAAAGATGATGCCCTCGCCCATCTGAGCTGTCGATCGACGTTGTAGAACCCCAACAACACCGTTGATGAGAGGCACCGCCACCATGCCAAGTCCAAGGAACGTCACCAAACGGATGTCCTTATTTTCTATCGCGGTATCGATCAACGAGCGCATTAACAGCGGTGGCACGAGTGACAACGATGAGATCACGAAGATGGTGATCAGGACGAGGTTGAGCTGTCGACGATACGGGCGCGCATAGGCCAGCACTCGTTTCAGGAGCGCGCGGTCAATCGGCGGAGGGGCCTGTGAGTCGTCGTGGCGCAGAAACGCGCCAAAGTTGCTGCCGTGCATCATCGGTGGAACCTTACACCCGGCGAGAAATCACAAACACGCGCGCACCCTCCCCCTTCTGGCGGTCCATATGGGCCGTATACGGCCCATATGGACGCCAGAAGGGGGAGGGTGGAGGCCGCTACCGCACCAAACCGGCCACTGCCTGCACCAGGCGGGCGATCTCGTCTTCCGTGTTGAAGTAGTGCACCGAAGCACGGACCAACGACTGGACACCCCGGCGGTCAAAGTCAACGACACTTGAGTCGCGAGTGCTGTAGGACACGTTGATGCCCTGGTCGTAGAGAACATCACGGACAGACACGGGGTCCACACCATCGATGTCAAACATGACGATTGCTCCCTGCACCGCTCCCCGGTCGTGCAGCGTGACCCGGTCGAGATCACCGAGACCGCTGCGGAGCTCGGAGGCGAGGTACGAATTCCTCTCCCAAATCGAATCAAGCCCGAGGTCAAGCGCGTAATCGACCGCAGCACCGAAGCCGATCTTGGCTGCGATCATCGTTTCCCAGTTCTCAAAACGCCGGGCACCCGCCGCGAGCTCGTACGTCGACCGGCCGGTCCACTCGGCTGCGTGATGGTCAAGCACGATCGGTTCAAGCCGGTCCAACATTGATTGGCGGACCCAGAGAAACCCAACACCCCGGGGACCGCGCAGAAACTTGCGGGACGTTCCAGTCAGCATGTCGCAGCCGATCTCACCCACATCAACCGGCATCTGCCCGAGTGTCTGACAAGCGTCGAGCAGGAAGGGTACGCCCGCAGCCCGAGCGACTCTCCCGACGTCAGCGGCCGGATTCACCAGCCCGTTGCTGGTCGGCATGTGGTTGATCGAAATGAGCTTGGTGCGCTCGGTGATCATCGCCTCGAGGGCACCAACATCAATCTCGCCCGCTGGCGTGTCGGGCACTACATCGACCACGATCCCCCGGCGCTCGGCCATCTGCAGATAGGCGACAAAGTTTGCGCCGTACTCGCTCGTCGTCGTGAGCACCTGATCGCCCGGTTGGAACTGCATTCCGTAAAACGCTTGCTGCCATGCGACCGTCGCATTCTCGACAACCGCAATCTCATCCACAGTACCGCCAACGAGGGCCGCCAGCGATGTGTACACGGCCTTAAGGTCGATGTCGTGGGCGCGGGCTGTTTCGTACCCACCACCGAGGTATTCCTCTTTGAGAATCAACGCGACAGTCTCGTACACCGGTCGTGACACCAGCGATGCACCAGCGTTGTTGAAGTGGGCAACGTTGGCGACGCCGGGTGTGTCGGCACGGACCGCAGCGACGTCAATCATTAAATGACCCGCCCCTCCATGCCACCGGCCACGGTCACAACCTGACCCGAGAGATGTCCCGAGACCACGTCCGAGGCCAGCATGACGGCCTGGGTCGCCACGTCATGTGGTTTGCCGAGTTTCTTCAGCGACATCGTTGCAGTCGCCCATTCGACGTGTTCGGGAGTCACCGACGCCTCCTTCTTCGGAGTGACGATCCAGCCGGGATTGATGGCGTTGACGCGCACTCCGTTACCGATACGGGCGGCTTCATTCTTGAGAGTGAGCAAGAAGCCTGATTGCAGTGCACCCTTGGCCGCCGCGTAGTCGACGTGTCCGGCCTCGCCGAACTGACCAGCCGTCGAGGCAGTCAGAATCAACGAACCGGTCTTCGTCACTGTCGCGTGCCGCAGGAACGCTCGCGCCGTAAGAAACGTAGTCGTGAGGTTCGCATCGATCGTCGCACGCCATCGCTCCAGAGACATCTCCCAGATCGGTTCGTCGTCGGGCGGCCACCACCCGGCGTTCGCACAGACGACGTCGAGCCTGCCAAGCGCCGCTACCGCCGCAGGAATGAGCGCATCGGCTTCGGCCTCATCTGTGAGGTCGGCACAGAGAGCGACCCCACCGACTTGGGCAGCGAGCATCTCGGCTGCTTCTTTGGAGGACCGATAGTGAACCGCGACCCGTGCGCCCTCGGCGGCGAATGCACGCACTATCTCGGTTCCTATGCCACCGGCGCCGCCGGTGACCAGCACACCCTTACCTGTAAGTCCGGTATCCACGGGTCCTCCGTTCCTCGCGACACTCTAGAGGACATGATCGTTGGCCGAAACAGTCGTTACCAACAACCATTCCCCGGCTCGCCAACACTCCCCATTGTGGGGAGTGGCAGGCCCGTGCGACGATCGTGGAAAGGGTGACCGTCGCAGACAGTTGCATACCGGGCCTACGATGCAGCAACCCCGGACAAGGAGAACCACCCATGGGCATCGCCCTCCCCCAACACATCAAGGACATGCTCGACGAGAAAGTCATGGTCTTCATGGCGACAACACTGGACAACGGCGGACCTCATGTCACCGCAATGTGGGTTGATTACGAAGGGGACAACCTCATATTCAGCACCGTTGCCGGTCGGGTGAAGGCCAACAACCTGTTGCGTGATCCGCGGGTGTCCATCGCGTTTGTCGCACCGGGCGATATCTACCACCCCATCACGATCCAGGGCCACGTCGTGAAGACGGATACCGACGGCAAGTACCTCATCGACCGACTCGCAAAGAAATACCTCGATCTCGACGAGTATCCCTGGACCCAGGAGGGCGAGGTCAGACTCAACTGTGTCGTCGAGGTCGACAGCGTCATCGGGTAACCGGACGGTGACCGCCTAATACCGGCGAGATAGAGCATCGCCGAGATCGAGAGCGGCGATCGGCACACTACCCTCTCGGCCATGACGACCCCTCACAGAATCCCGCTGCGCAGCGCCCAGGTCCTGGCGCTGCTCACCGCTGCCTACGTGTCGGCCCAGCTTCTTGCTGACATTACGAGTCTTCGGATTGTTGACATCGCCGGTTCCGCCATGGACGGGGGAACCCTCGTCTACCCGATTACCTTCACGCTGCGCGACCTCGTTCACAAGGTCGCTGGCAAACGGGTCGCTCGCACACTCATCTTTGCGAGCGCGGTGATCAACATCGTCATGGCTGGCCTGTTCTGGATTGTGACGAACATGAATCTGATTCCGGACACCGGACCACAGTCGGAACTTTTTGGTGATGTGCTCGGACCGGTGTGGCGGATCGTCTTTGCGTCGATCATCGCCGAGGTGATCTCCGAACTCGTCGACACCGAGGTTTACTCACGGTGGGTGAAAGCGTTCGGCGAGCGCCTCCAGTGGGGTCGGGTGCTGTCGTCAAACGCTGTGTCAATCCCAATCGACACCGTGATCTTTGTCGCCATCGCATTCGGCGGTGTGTTCTCGGGTGCGGTACTCCTCGACATCGTCCGCACCAACATCGTCATTAAGGGCATCGTGACCATTGCGAGCATCCCCCTCATCTACATGGTGAAACCGGGCCGGGTTGTCGATGATCAGGAGCTCGTCGACGCCTAGGGGCACGCTGTGAACGGACCCGACGGCGACCATCCTGGATGGGAGTACCGCAGGGTTAACCGGCGCAACGCTAGAGAAAGATGGCAACCGTATCCCGGCAGCAGATCACCTCTAGTTGGCGGGGAAACTGGCGCGACCGTCGCACGCCGCGGCTCCATTCAACGTTTCACACCCGTCCCGGTGAAGCGGGACTACCGGTGTTATCCGAATGGCGGTCAACGTTGCGGAGGGTTGGTGCGACGACGAGAGCGAGCGCCAGAAACACCACACCCGCACCCGACCGGGCAAACGTGAGACCGACAAGAATCCAGATGGCGGTCCCCGCTATACGGACAAGCTGGGCGAACCGCCCATCCCAGACGACCGCGCCGACAAGGTAGATCAGGGGCCCGATGACGATCATTGCGAGAAGGAGGAGAGCCAGATCGTCAAACGATCCACGAGTCGCACCCGAGCGCGAGGCGATGGCTATGCCGGGCACACCCATCAGCAAAACAATGGCGGCCGATATCGCGATGCCCACAATCCTCATTGCGCCCCCACGGATCGATCGACGCGGCGGCGTACCGTCTGCGTCGGTTCGGGTGTTTTCATCCTCGATAGTGGCCTCCTTTTTTGCCCATGGTGCCAGTGGCACAGACGGCGTGCAAGACCAAGGAGAGACTCATCTCGGGCCAGCCAGAGAGTGGGCCATTGTGACGTGTTACGCGTTGAGGACGCCGATGATCTCGTCGATGTCGTACTCGATGGTCGTGGTGCGGTCCAGGGTGCCCAACAAGGTCCAGGCTGCATCGGGGAGGACCCGGTACTCACCCTCCCATGTGTACACCAGCGTGATCGGGTACGCCTCAAGACTCGGATGACACAAACCGCCACGACGCTCATCACGCTCGGTAGCAGTGCAGGTTTTCGTCGTGTAGGTGTGCTGCACAGCGCCCGGAGTTTCGGCGTCTGCGGGGAGATGGTTCGACCAGGTGCCATCACCCCAATCAACCGACAACACCACAATCCTCCCCCGCACCTGCAACGTCCGCCCATCAGGCAGGACCACATCCTCCACGATATCCCCAACCGGGGTTGCGGTGATCCACGTCGGCACCCCAGTCACCCCCGACACCTCCGGCGACATCGACGGATCGGGCGCCGCCAACGGCCACGACCGGAACACCTCCCACCCAAACAAGTCAATCACGATCGTCGGAACCGCGGTGCACTCCGGGAACGATGTCGTGATGGTGATCACCGCAGGATCATTCGCCGCATCCCACGCATCCAAACCACCCGGCACACTCGACCAGTAGAAACAATCCCCACCCGTATTCGGATCAACCCCCGTATACAAGAACTGCAGGGACGGGGGTGGCGGCGGCTCGGGAGGCTCCTCAACCGGTGGCCCCACCACCGGCCCCCCGGAAGGCGGTTCGATGATCTCACAGATGATTCTTCCACTCACAGGGTCGGTCACACACACTTCATCTGACGTTGCTCTCGCGACCGTCCCGAGAATCAGGAGAAAGATTAAGAGTCCCCAAAAGGATGCGGTCCTTCGCACGCCCAACCCTCTCCACTAAACGAGATTCCCCAGCCGCGCCCATCCATGAGTTCCAGCACTGTGATCAGAGCAAGCCCGTTGTTGGCGCGCTGTCCATCCACCGTGGTCAGGTGCAGCACCGCTACACACTCTCCGTCGTCGTACAGCACATCAACCACTTCAACCTCAACACTCGACGGCATCGAACGGAACAAGTCCTCGTTGTAGGCTTGCATCGACCGTTCCTCGAAGCCAGCGTTTGCATAGATCGCCCGGAACGCCGCCTCGTCTCGATCAACCTGTGCCTGCAGATTACGAATCTCCAGATCCAGCAGGACGGCTTCTATCTCCGCAACGCGGTCGACTGTTGTCGTGGTCGCCTGGGATGTGGTTGGGAGATCCGAGGTTGTCATCGGAACACCGCTTGAAGAAGTAACCGAGGTCGGTGGCGCCGTTGCGGGCACCGTCCCGTTGCCGCTGCACGCGGTGAGTACGACGGCCATGGCGAACACGATCAACCCCACCACACGCAAACGGAGACTCCTTACCGAAACGGAAACCAAACTGACGTCTCTTAACCGTACGCTCCGTTAGTTAGAGAAGGAACCCCCACGACACGCCAACTTTTCGCGCATCGGGATCATGCCCGATCTCAGTGGTGTCTCCAGACGGACAAACGTCCATCTCCTCTTCGGATGGCGTCAACACAAGCGGCCCGGTCGAGTCCTAGCGAAGCTGGGACGGTTTTACTGTGTGACAGCGGCCGGGGCGGGTTCGGTGGCCGAGAGCTTGCTCAGCGCAACGAGGTAGGCGACAGCACCGAGGCTGAGCCCGACGGCAGCCGGATAGAGCTCGACCATGAAAGCAGCAGCGGTACCAGCGATGGCAATCAACCATCCATATGCAACGACGACCGCGGGAGCCTTCCGTCGAAGAAACCGATCGGAGAAGATCACGCCCCCAAGTGTGACCGACCCGGCGAGATAGATCGCCCACGACACCAGGTCAGCAAAAACGTTGTCGATCGGCATGGAAACTCTCCTTCGGGTGCCCTGCCGGGAATTGTAGTAGTTCACGACCCACCTCATACGACCCGAAGCGGCAAATGTCCGGGTCCAGGGCTACGGACAATCGGGGGACTTTGACGCAATGTCGAATGTTGAATCCTTTATCCAACCGTCGCGATCCGCCACGGAGATACGAAACCAACGCTCGGAGAACGGTTCGGTGATCTCTATCGACGAAACGGTGTACACACCGGCCGGGATACGCATGATCTGGCGACCCAGCTTGCTGGGGGTCTCGAAAATCGTAACAAGCGGGTTATCTACCGTGACCTGACAACCAGCAACGGGGATCGCACCGGACGACGTGGTAGTTGTCGAGCTGCCAGCCGAACCCTCCGTCGATGTTGCAACCGCCGCCCCTGTTGTGGTCGTCGGGCCAGCCGTCGGAACTGGATCACCGCCGTCGCGGTCAACGAAGTCGGCGCTCGCACCGAAAATCACCAAACCCACGCCGAGCGCGACGAGGACTAACCACGCGGGACCCTCAAGGCTGATGCCCCGCGCCCCACCGGAAGCTGCGCTCTCACCGCGCCCACCAAAACCGAAATACAAACCGACGAGGACAATGATGACACCGAGAATGATTATCAGAAACTGCACTACCAACCGCTGCTCCGCCCGGCAATCGAAAGAACTCATAGACAAGAGCGCAAACGCGGGGCCCTGATACGCCGGACGACACGATATTCGTGTCGTACCGACCTCATATGTTTGCGGAATGATTGGAACGAATCCGGCGGTTGACTGTCGACTCCTGAGTGCCATCGTGCGCGGATACGGACTGACCGCCGAATCCGAAGGTGCAGATATTGCCCTGCGCACGCTCGTTGGGTACCCACGGACGACCCAATCACTCCCGGACACCCGGGGAAAAACACCGATCCTTGACCGAAGCTACGAGGTGTCATCTGGCTGAAAAACCCGGAGATCACAACACCCTGGAACGAGATCACGGCCGAGAATGGGCACTCGTCTCGATGGATGCCAGCCGAATCAGCCGAGGCCCTCGACCGGACGGTATTGTTCAACCGTGAAGGACACCACCGCAAGACGACTCTCAACGCTCCACGCGGCCCTGTTTCGGCTCACCAGCGGCAAGATCGGCAAGCGGCTCGTGAACAACGATATGTTGCTGCTCACCACGGTCGGTACGGGGACCGGTTCTGAACATGTAGTCCCACTCCTCTATCTCCATGATGGTGACGACATCGTGATCATTGCGTCGTGGGGAGGCCGTCCCGAGAACCCCCAGTGGTACCGAAACCTCCAGGCTGAACCTCGTGTGATGATCCAGATACTCGGCGAGAAGATCCCAGTCACAGCCCGGACCGCAGACACCGTCCAGCGCGCCCGGCTGTGGCCTCTGGTCCTCGACGCCTACGACGGGTATGCCGAGTACCAATCGCGCACCGAACGCCAGATCCCCGTCGTCATGCTCTCGCGTCGATAACACCCCGGGTCGTACTGCCTCTACGATTGGGGCATGCACATCTCAGCGGAAACCTTGATCGAGACACTTCGAGAACGTGGTCTACGGATTACCGCCCCGCGGCGTGCCGTCTGTGAAGTGATAGCGGCCGGACACGACGACCATCTTGACGCAACCACAATTGCCGAACGGGCCACCACTGATTCCGGGCCGATCGATACCGCCACCGTCTACCGCACACTAGAAACCCTGATCGAGGCCGGGCTACTCACCCACACCCACCTCCCCCACGGTGCCGCCGTCTACCACCTCGCACAGAGTGCACCACACACCCATCTCGTCTGTGACACCTGTGGATCTGTGACCAGCCTCGGTACCGACCCCATGCACGCCGTGGAAAACCAGATCCTCGAAACCACTGGCTTCACCCCGGACCTCGCCCACTTCGCCATAAGTGGCCGGTGCGAGTCCTGCCAGCAGCCGAACACATAGATCGAACCACAGCCACTCCTCGCCAGGACGACCGATGGTCAGCCGAGCAGTACGCAGGCTACGCTCGGGGTGTCTTGAAGCCACGAGAGGCTCCGCATGGAAACTGCCCGCAACCAACTGCCGTCGGGTCGTCGATGGAGGCTCATCGCCGCGATTGCCGGCGGTGTCGTGCTGGTCATCGCTGGCGGGTTCGCCGTGATAAACGCGAGTCCCACCGAGTCGGGAGCGAAGGTTTTTTTCCGGGAGTGTGTGGAAGCCCAGGGAGGCGCAGTGTTGGATAGCATGACGATTCGGATTGATCGTGTTGGCAGACGAATCATCGGGGGCGGCATCGGAAATATCGACCCGGATCTCGTGGCAGCATGTCTCGACGCAATCCCCCACGACACCGACCAGTAACCCAGCACCAGGACTCCGCCCGGCGAGTCTTCCACCGCGGGTTACGCTGACCCCATGCAAGACAGGCAAACTCGACACGCCATTGGAGTCCTTGCGTACGGTTCCCTCATCGGAGATCCGGGACAAGAACTCGCTGCCGTCACCCAACTCATCATCGACAACGTCCCGACCCCGTTTGGGATCGAATACGCCAGATCAAGCCGCGGTCGAGGTGGGGCACCGACACTCATTCCCGTGGACACGGGCGGTGCCTCGGTCCGAGGCAAGGTGCTCGTTCTCGACGAAGAAGTCACGCCGGCGGCTGCCCGTGACATGCTCTGGCGGCGGGAAACGAACCGGGTCGGATCGGAGAAGGGGTATGTGCCGCCATCGCCGATAACACCGAACACGGTCGTGGTCACTGAGCACCCGGGTCTCGCCGACGTCGAGCTGGTGCTCGCCACAAAGATCGGCGCCAACTTCGCACCGCTCACCGCTCAGAAACTCGCTGACCTCGCGATCGAGTCGGTGCGGACAGATGCGGGGCCGCGACGCAGAGACGGGATCAGTTACCTCCACAACAATATTGCGGCGGGCATCATCACACCCCTCACGGCCGACTACGAAGCCGCGATTCTGCAACATACCGGCACCACTTCGCTCAGGGACGCCTGGCGCACTCTTGTATCACTATGACAGCGCGCCATACCGGACCGTTCGATACCAGGTAGCCTGCATCACCATGAACCCACAGCCCGCACCGAACCATCTACCGGCCCCCCGGCACAGCAAGCCCAAAGGGACCGCCACTCGTGCCCTGCGGCGCACCGCTCTCATGATTGCGGCAGCAATCGTGGTCGCAGCGTGCGGTGGTGGAACAGATACCACGACCGGCACCGCCGATGACCCTCCCTCCCCCGCGAATACCGAGGCACGGACTACAACAACCACTACCGCGTTCGTGATCCCAGAGAACACCAACACCCCGGGAAGCGCGACACTCACTGTCGGGGATCAAACATGGGAGTTCGACAACTACTACTGCGTTCGTGGTATCGAGAACACGGGCAACTCCCGCGTGTCGTTCTCATCGGGAGCTTTTGGGGAATTCGATGGCGCCAACACCCAGCTCGATGCGACCATCTTGGACATGGACGAACTATCGAGCATGGAAGGCGACGGAACCATCCACAGCGTCACCATCGAGGACATCGACAACGTCGAAAACCCGATCGTCAGCCTCAGCGCTCAGTCCGGTTTCTTCGGCACACCCGGCTTTGAAATAGCCTATGACGGAAACATGGTTACGGCCAAGACGATCTTCGACGATGACATGACCGAAGAAATCGAAGCAATCCCCGGGACTCTCACCGCAGTCTGTGGGAGCTAACCGTTCTTGTGACGTTTCGAGGGGATAATTGCGTCGAAACGTCACAAGAACGGGAGAAGCCGCTGCGTGGGGTCTCGAACCATCGCCTGGTCAACCCCGACGGTAGGTAGACATATCGATTCGCTCCAACGGACGACTTCGTTTGGCTCGACCCGTGAGCAACGCCATTGCGGATACCGAAGCGATAAAGGTCGGGCCCGGGAGCCATATCCCCGCACCGAGCAGCGAGAACATGACGCTCGTTGCGTATCCCACAATCACCAGCCCCCACGACGGTGCGAGAACCTCGTCGGCACGTCGGTCGAACAAGCGTGGAACAAGGACGGCGCCAACGAACAACACACCAACGGTCGCGAGTGCGACCCAAGTGAGCCAGGATGGACCATCAACAGGGCCCGATCGAACACTCGATGGTATGAAGACCGGGCTAAACATCATCATCACCGCCGCCCCGGCCAGCCATGCCTTTGATCGCCCCAGAATCGCAGTGCTCGTAGTCGCCAGGAAAACGGGCGACGGCCCGACACCGGCCACCAACTGCCCCAAAGTCGCCGCTCGAAGGCTCGTCACTGCGAGCACCGTCAAGGCAACCAGCGCAACCAGAGATACCGCCATCGAGATGTACATCGCCCACAGTGGCGCACCAAGAAGAACCGCCCCATAGCCATTCAAACCGCCGGAGCCCGCGACGAACGTCGCAAGTCCGACGATTTCGTACCTCTGTCGACCGACAATCCGGTGAAACAGGAGCCCCGCTCCGCCACCGACGACGGACCACACAACAAGTGTGGGAGCCACCCAACCAGGACCATCACCAATCGGTACGCGAGTCCACGAAATCTCTGTCGCTTCAAGCGCCAGCACCGACGATGACAGATACCCAAAGACGAAGACTTCGACAGCCACCGACACGATCGGGTGATCAAGAATGAAACGGTTGAGCTTCTTCATGCGCACAGCACCCGCTCGATCAAGCGACCCTCACTCCTTGACCATCTGTCGCAACTGTTCATCGCCACCGACTCGCTGCCTCGTCCCACACTTGCGGCTCAAGGAGACGTCCGGTGGCATCCACCCTCGCGACGGGGAGCGTCGTCACCCAGAGGATGGCGTATGTAAGCAATCCCGCGGGAACGATCAGCCAGGGTTCGTCGCCAGCAGATACGACGACATAGGCCATACCCAGTATTGAGAGCGCCATTGCCCACTGGATCATCATTCTTGTGAGCGGGGAGCGGCTACGCCGACCGATGGAAACGACCAGGAACAGCGCCCCCGACGCCTGTGCGACCAACAATCCCCGTAACAGAGCCGACGGTTCGGGTTCGTTCCGTGCTGCCAGTCCATAGACAACACCAACAACGAGCGCTACCAGGACCCCAAGGACCAACAGTCCCTTAACCGGGTTCTTCAATATCCAGAAGACGGCTCTTCCCACCAAATGGTCACCTTGTCGAGATAGTTCACCTTACCAATGTAGGAGTACGATCACCGGGGACTTCGACAGCGACGATCAATGGCCGTTCACCAGCCATTCGGCACCGACATGCTGTAGACGACAGCCAGCACGGACTTGTAGCTAGCCCACGCTGGTGTCGGCATGGGTCCGTGCGGCGGGGGGAGTCACACGCAAAAGGATCGAATAGGTCAAGACGGCCGCCACCGCCATCATCCACGGTTCTTCATCGAGAAACACAAGAACAAAGGCCAGGTAAAACGGCACCCATGCGAAGACCCACTGCATATAGATCCGCTGGGATGGGAGGCGGAAGATCCGGCGCGTCCATACGACCATCAACACGCTGTACGCCCCGATAAACAGCAGTACGGCGCGCCAAAGTGCTGAGGCTTCTCGCGGTGTCCCAGCAGCAACAGCAAATCCGATCCCCATAAAGACGACCAGCGCTGCTCCGGCCAGCAACAAAACCCTGCCTGCGTTCTCGAGAATAGACGTCCCGATGCGTTCTGGCACGTGCTCTCCTTGTCCAGTTAGTCCACCCTACCAACAGACGGAATCCCTCCGCCGCCGACTTCCCGATGGTACGACTCTTCTCCAATACGACCGCTCACCTCGCATCAACCTGTAGCGGACCGACATTGAAACATCGATGGGCATCCGGGAGCGGCCGCGGGTCAGACAAACCAGCGAAACTCGGGATTCCTGATGAGGGTATCTGCACCGTCCCGATGCCAGGGTTGCGGATCCGGCTCGATAGAGGAACGGGGCAGCGTCGTCGTGACTCGTAGCCCGACACTAGGGTCCGGGAATGGACATTCGCCCCGAAGACCTGTCAGTTGAAGAACGTCACAAGCTCCTCATCGGGGCGATCGTGCCACGACCCATCGCCGTTGTCTCGACCATCTCCGCGTCCGGGGTTACGAACCTGGCCCCGTTCTCGTTCTTCTGCGGGGTCGGATCCAACCCGATGACCCTGGCGTTCGCACCCGGGAACAATGTCGACGGCACCGAGAAGGACACACTTGTGAACTGCAGCCCCGCCGCCGACGGCGGCAACGGCGAGTTCGTCGTCAACGTCGCAACAGAAACCTGGGCCACCCAAATGGCAGGATCGGCAGAGCCGCTCCCCTACGGGATAAGCGAGTTCGACCTCACAGGACTCACACCGGTCGCCAGCGACGAAGTAGCGCCACCCCGAGTGGCCGAATCGCCGATCGCGTTCGAATGCCGCACGCTCCAGGTCATACGAACCAATCCGGGTGGGGTGTCCTCCGGGAACCTCGTCCTTGGCGAGGTCCTTGTTGTCCACGTCAATGACGATCTCATCAACGAGCGGCTTCACATCGACCCGGAACGCCTCGAGGCGATCGGCCGCATGGGCGGTCTCGGATACACACGCACAAGAGACCGCTTCGAAATGCCGGCCGGCCGCGCCGCACTTGGCGGAGTCCACGGAGATCATCCACCGACATAACGAGCCGACGGCGCAC
>JAADIG010000082.1 GCA_013151445.1 Actinomycetota bacterium | reverse complement strand
GAACCATCACGAGACGGCCTCTCCGAAACGTCAACATCTGGCGACAGACTCTCGACCACCCCTCAGCACCTCGTCGATCTCTTTTCCGATCTGTTCGGTGTGATGGTGGTCGTCACCGATATCGATGGTCATCCTCTGACCGACGTCGTGAACCCCTGTGGGTTCTTCTCCGCACTCCTCGACGTACCCCACATCACGGATCTCTGCACCTCCGAATGGGCATCGCTCGGCACTCACCCGGCCCTCACCCCAACGTGGCTTGAGTCCCGGTTCGGATTCAAATGTGCACGGGCCTTCCTCCGGTCCGACAACCAGCTCGTCGGCATGGTGATAGCAGGCGGGGTGCGTTCCGCCACGATCCCCGACCCGGAATCCCTCGACAAACTCGCTAAAGAACTTGGCGTTGAGGTCGACCGTCTTGAACAACACCACGCGGACATGTATGACCTCGACGAGGTTCGACAGGACGAAGTAGCCCGCGGCCTTGCCACCCTCGCCACCCACCTCTCAGATCTTCGAACCAACTCAGAACAGAGGAGCGAACAGTGAAACGCCTACTCATTCTCGGAGCCGGCACCGCCGGAACGATGGCTGCCAACAAGCTTCGGCCAATCCTGAAGCAAACCGAGTGGGATATCACGATTGTCGACCAGGCGACCGAGCACCACTACCAACCCGGTTACCTCTTCATCCCATTTGGCACGTATACGGCCGCAGACGTTGTGAAGAAGACAGAGTCGTTCCTGCCGAGCGGCGTTGACTTCATAACATCAGGCATCGATCGTGTTGATCCCGACGCACAGGTGGTTCATCTCTCGAACGGCGAGATCCAGGCCTACGACTATTTGATAATCGCGACCGGAACCCATCCACGACCCGACCAAACTCCTGGTCTTGACGGACCCGAGTATGGCCAATCCATACACGACTTCTACACACTCGAGGGAGCAACCCGGCTCCACGAGGCCCTTGCAGGGTTCACCGGAGGTCGGATTGCCGTGAACATTGTGGAAATGCCGATCAAGTGCCCGGTTGCTCCCCTCGAATTCACTTTTCTCGCCGATGCCTACTTCGAGAAACGGGGCATCCGGGACAAGGTTGACATGGTGTACGTCACACCACTGCCCGCTGCATTCACGAAACCGGTCGCAGCAAAGTCGCTGGGCGGAATGCTCGATGAACGTGATATCGAACTTGAGTCAGACTTTATGCTCGAAAGAGTCGATGCCGAGAACCACCGTCTCGTGTCCTACGACGAACGAGAAATTCCCTACGACCTTCTCGTCACGGTTCCACTCAACATGGGCGCGGACTACGTTGCACTGTCCGGCCTTGGCGACGAACTCAACCATGTGCCGGTGGACAAGCACACCTTCCTGTCCAAGAAGTACGACACGATCTTTGCGCTTGGCGATGCGGCAGCTCTGCCGACTTCGAAGGCCGGGTCCGTGGCTCACTTCGCCGTGGACGTCTTCACGGACAACTTCGTGGAATACATCAACGGGCGACCCATGGAGCGGAGCTTTGACGGACACGCCAATTGCTTCATCGAAAGTGGCCACGGCAAGGCCATGTTGATCGACTTCAACTATGACACGCAACCCCTATCCGGGGAGTACCCAATACCGGTCATCGGCCCGTTTGGGCTCCTCAAGGAAAGCCGACGCAACCATTGGGGCAAGCTTGTCTTCAAGTGGACATATTGGCACATGCTGTTACCTGGTCGCCGCTTGCCTGTCCCGACCGCAATGTCCATGGCGGGGAAACACAGGGAGGACTCGTAGCGAGAGTCACCGACTGACGTCCCAAGGATTCCAGAATACCGAACCAATTCATCTCAGGAGGTACACAATGACAACGGCAACCATCGCAGGCAAAGAAGTCACAATCGACGACGAAGGCTTCATGACGGAATACGACGAGTGGACGGAAGCTCTCGGCCAGGCCCTCGCGATTCAAATCGGAATCGACATGACGGATGCTCACTGGAAAGCAGTGCGTTTCCTCAGAGAGGACTTTGCCGAACAGGGCGTCACACCGACGCTTCGTCGAGTTTCCACGATCGGTGGCATCCCCACCAAGGAGCTCTTCGCTCTGTTTCCAAAGAAACCTGCAAAAAAAATGGCCTACATCTCTGGTCTACCAAAGCCAGTTGGCTGCGTATAGGAGGATGCTGACATGACAACGATCGACACAACCCCAACCACCGTCCCCGACTTCGGTGATACGAACGAGACGGATCGCAAGATCTGCTTCATCCTCTCCAAGGGAACGCTCGACATGGCGTACCCAGGGCTGATCATGGCAAACGGCGCCCTCGGTGAGGGCATCGAAGTCCACCTGTTCTTCACGTTCTGGGGGATGGACATGATCAACCTGAAAACGATGGATCACCTGAAGTTCACGATTCTCGGTAATCCTGCGACGCATATGCCACAAGGCCTTGGCGGTCTGCCAGGGATGACGGCGATGGCGACGCACCAAATGAAAAAGCAAATTGCAGATCTCGATGTGCCGGAGGTACCAGAGTTCCTGCAGCTACTCGTCGACTCCGGGGCTCACTTGTGGGCCTGCAAGATGTCGGTCGACATGATGCATCTCGACGAAGCGGATCTACTCGACGAGGTAGAGGGCATTATCAATGTCGCCAACTTCATGGAGATCTCCGAAGGCGCCCAAATGGTGTTTGTGTAAACACTCCTCCTCGGGAAACAGGGAGCTCAGCCTCCGGGCTGGGCTCCCGAGCGTTTCAGTAGGACCGGCGCCACAACCGCCCACACAACGCGACGCCATGGCTACATGACCGGGTAGTCACGCCCCATGTCCGCGAAGAGTGTGAACTCGGGCAAGAACGTCATCTGCACACCCCCGACAGAACCCTGGCGGTGTTTGGAGATGATGACTTCGGCGATCCCCTTCGTTTCCATGTCCTCGGGGTGGTAATACTCATGGCGGTAGATGAACATCACAACATCGGCATCCTGTTCGATGGCACCCGACTCACGCAGGTCTCCAAGACGCGGCCGGCGATCCTCACGAGATTCCAATGACCGGTTGAGCTGTGACAGGGCAAGGACCGGTACTTCCAATTCGCGTGCCAGGTTCTTGAGATTTCTACTGATCGCGGAGATCTCCTGTTGCCGGTTTTCGGCGCCGGATCCATGCATGAGCTGGAGATAGTCGACCACAATCAACGACAGACCTGGGCGGCGAGCCAATCGACGCGACTTGGCCCGAATCTCCGTCACGGTCATTCCCGGGGAATCATCGACGTAGATCGGCTTCTTATAGAGCTGGTTGGCGGCCTGCGAGAGTTTCGTAAAATCATGGTCGGTGAGTTTGCCGGTGCGTAGGTTCTGGGAATCAATTCGTCCGGCTGCACACAACATTCGAGAGACAATCTCTTCACGGCTCATCTCCAGTGAAAACACCGCAACAGCCTCGCCCGATGAGCCGACATTCTGTGCAATGTTCAACGCCAGTGCAGTCTTCCCCATGCCGGGACGTGCCGCGAGGATCACCAGGTTCGACTTGTGAAGACCAGCCAGCTTTCGGTCGAGGTCGCGAAACCCCGTTGGCAGACCGGTCACGTCACCACCCTGTTGGGCACGGAGTTCGGCGGTCTCCACCGCCTGTCCGAGGAGAGGGTCGATCAAAGCGAGTCCGGACCCAACCCGTCGGTCAGAGACGGCGTACACGCTTTGCTCCGCAAGGTCGAGCACGTCATTGATCGGTTTGTCCATACTGGTGGCGAATCCGGCGACCTCTCCACCGGCATTCATGAGGCGCCGCCTCAACGCGTGTTCCTCGACGATGTCGGCGTAGTACTCGATGGACGACGCAACTGGCACCGCATCGAGCAGTTTGGTGAGGTACCCGATCCCACCAATCTTGTCGAGAGAATCAGACCGACGAAGCTGCTCGGCAACGGTCACGGCATCGATTGGCTCGTTGGAATCGAACAGCACCGTGATCGACTCGAATATGAGCTGGTGGGCGGGTCGATAGAAATCTTCTGCGTGAAGCTTTTCGAGCGCCACATTTGTGGCTTCCGCCGAGAGCAGCACAGCACCGAGTACCGATTCCTCGGCCTCGGCACTGTTGGGTGGTGTTCTCAGCGAACGGCCACCCTGCTCTTCGGACGGATAGGTCACGCTGGGATGACGTCGAGGCTGACTCGAAATTCAACCGCCGAATGCGGCTTGATGCCGACCTCGTGCATCCCGATTGCTCGAATTGGAGTATCGATGTGAATGAACTTCTGATCGACCGTTACCCCGGTGAACTTCTCGATCGCAAACGCAACGTCGTGGGGCGCAATTGACCCGTACAACTTGCCTTCGTCACCCGAGCGAGCGGCGACGACGATTCGTTGGCCTACCAACGTCTGAGCCATCTGCTCGGCCGCAGCCTTGGCGACACGCTCGGTCTCCTCGGCAGCGCGACGCATCTCGTCCGCCTGAGCAAGCGCACCGTCGGTTGCAAGCACGCCGAACTTCTTCGGCAGCAGGTAGTTGCGGGCGTATCCCTTGGACACGTCAACGATCTCTCCCTTGCCACCAAGCTCCTTCACATCCTTGATAAGAATGATCTTCATTACTGGCGCACCTGGGTGTAGGGCAGCAAGGCCATCTCGCGAGCGTTCTTGACAGCGTTTGCGATCTGGCGCTGGTGAAGAGCGCACAGCCCGGTCACTCGACGGGCACGGATCTTGCCACGGTCGGAGACGAACTTCCGAAGAAGCGCGGTTTCTTTGTAGTCAATGGCAAGGTCTTTCTCCTTGCAGAACTGACAGACTTTCTTCTTGCGACGACTGTCGGCGGCCGTGGGACGCCGACGTTTGTTGTTGTTGTTACGGCTACGCGGAGCCATAGGGTCCTCCTATTGAAATCTAGAACGGGGCTTCGTCGGGACCGAAGTCGTTTTTCACAACCGGCGCTGCGGGAATCGAGGGTGCATTTCCCCCGCCCCCACCGAAATCGCCTCCGCCCTGACGCGGTGTACGGGTCACGACGGCAGTTGCCCACCGAATCGATGGTCCAATCTCGTCAATGCGAACTTCGACGACCGAACGTTTATCGCCTTCCTGGGTTTCCCAGGTGCGCTGTTCGAGACGACCGGTGACAATCACACGCATTCCCTTGGTAAGGGATTCCGCGGCATTCTCGGCCATGTCACGCCAGCAGGTTCCGGTGAAGAAACTGGTCTCTTCTTGCCACTCGTTATTCACCTGATACCGTCGATTGACGGCGAAACGAATCTTCGCCATGGCCGCACCGGACGGGGTAAACCGCAGTTCGGGATCATCGACCAGGTTGCCAACGAGGGTTACGCTATTTCCACTCATACTGAACTCACTTCTCTCTCTTCGCCCAACGTGGCCGTGTGGTACCGATCCGCATAGGTCCCACTATGAACCGGGGGTATGACACAAGTTGGTTAGTTCTCATCCAGGCGCACGATTTTGTGCCGCATGACTGCGTCGTGCAGTGTGAGAGAACGATTGAGGGAGTCCAACAGATCGTTGTCGCCCTCGAAATCGAAGACCGAATAGAAGCCTTCGCTGACCTTCTCGATTTCGTAGGCAAAGCGACGCTTCCCCCAGAAATCCGTGCTGGTAAGTGTGCCGATGTCAGAAATGGCCTTGTTGACCTCTTCGATGTGACTCCGGACGTCATCCTCGTCCGTTGCCGGGCGGTGGATGACCATTAACTCATACTTTCGCAAGTTTCCTCCTTCGGACAGTCACGTGTGGTGACAGGTCTCCGGGATTTCCGGAGACAGGGGTGCTCTTTAGTTGCGGTGCGAGTGTAACCGCGACGGACGGATCGGGCGAGACCGCGAAACCGCTGGACCTCAGTCACCGCGAGCGAGCGCACTCAGCGCTTCGCCACTGATGCGATACCCGACCCACTCCGACTGGGCGATTGCACCCGATGAATCATAGAAGGCAATCGCAGGTTCGTTCCAGGTAAGTACGTTCCACTCGAAACGCTCACAGCCGTGTGACACCGCGATGCCCGCAAGGTGGCTCAGGAGTTCCTTACCTGCACCGCTGCCGCGGTGGCTCGGGTTCACGTAGAGGTCCTCCAGGAACAGCCCCCGCTTTCCAAGCCAGGTTGAGTAGTTGAAGAAGTAGACGGCGAACCCGATCGTCGCACCATCCCGGGTACAGATCACGGCGTGAGCAACCGCATCGGGTCCGAAGAGCGACTGCTCGATGGTTTGAACCGTCGCCACTACTTCGTCTGCGGCCTTCTCATAGTCCGCAAGCTCGCAGATGAAACGAAGGATCGTCTGGGCGTCACCACGTTCGGCCTTGCGAACTTCGATCATGGACTGGACTCCTCCGTACCCCTCACCGTCAGTAGTTACGTGTCGTACGTGCCGCAGTCATACCGACGACACCAACGTTTGTTCGACAATAGCCGTGAGCACGTCTCGCGTCGGCGTCGGCTCAATCCCAAACGTCGCTGTCGTGTCGGAGGAATCAATGATGAACGGTTTCTCCAGTTGATAGAGAACATCACCAACCTCACGAATGCTCTTCGAAAAGACGCCAGCCAGCCAGAGTTCGAAGGACGAGTACCCGCGGACCTTCACGGGATCAACTCCGGCGATCGAACACAGCTGATGAATGAGATCGCGTTGCGAAACCCCTGGTGCCGTCGGTACGTGCCATGCCCGTCCCCACGCCCGCTCATCCGTACCCAGGAGAGTGAGCATCGTCGTGACATCGTCCATCGCGGTCCAGCTATGCACCACGTCGGGGTCTCCAACGACGGATACCGTCTTCCCGGCGAGGGCCCGATCCACCATCCGCGAACCCATGTGTGCCGACTGTCCGACTCCGGGTCCGAAAAAGTCCGAAGCCCGCGCCTCGGTGACGCGAACGCGACCTGCATCGTGAGCCGCGAGGGCGTCCTTCCACATCTGTGCACGAACCTGCCCCTTCGGGTAGGTTGCCGCCAAGGGAAGGTCCTCCGTCATAGGTCGATCGACGGGACCATACCCATAGAGATTGCTCATGGTCACCAATACCGCTTCGTGCCTCTGTGCGGCACCCAGGAGTGCGTTCGCAAGCGGTGGCCAATCGGTCGGCCACGAGTGATAGGGAGGATTGACGCAGCTATAGACGACATCAACGGACCGGGCGAGCCCGGCAAGAGCCTCCATGTCATTTGCATCAACACTGCGCGCTTCGACGCCAGGATGGTCAGCACCGGTTCCGGATCGAGTTGCGATGATCACCCTGATCCGCAAGTTTGCGAGCGGTGCCCGCACCGGTCGGACCGGCTCCGACGACGAGGTGTGTTCCCATGAGATTCCTTTCAACGAGCCCTCCTGTTACGAGAGCAGTGCTCACAGTATGGTGCATTGCTCTCATAAGAGCAAGAGCAGTGCTCTCCTTTCTTGCCGCCGCTCTCCATTTCGGCAACAATGAACGTATGGCCGACAACGCTCCAACAACAGCACGCTCCCGCGTGCGTGCCGAGATCACCGAGGAAGTCCTCAGGGCTGCTCGAAGCCAACTCGCAGAAGCGGGGGCTGCGGCGCTCTCAATGCGTGCAATTACCCGCGAACTCGGAATGTCTTCTTCTGCGATCTACCGGTACTTTCCCAGCCGGGACGCCCTGATCACACAGTTGATCATCGACGCGTACAACTCACTGGGAGAGACGGCCGAAGAGGCGGAACAAGCGGTCGATCGGCGGGATCTGAAACGTCGTTTCACGACCATCGGGCATGCCGTACGAGATTGGGCTCTTCGTAATTCTCACGAATACATGTTGATCTACGGCACGCCGATTCCCGGATATGAAGCTCCCGAGGACACGATTTTGCCGGCAACCAGAGTAAGCACCCTGCTTCTGACCGTCGGTATCGAAGCAGGAACCGACCCCGCGGTTACTGGCGTTGGGATTACGAAGATGCCGGACGTCGTCCGTGCCGACCTCGAAGAGACCAGCGCTCGGTTCGATATGGGCCTACCTGCCCCAACATTGATGCTTGGATTGATGTCCTGGAGCCTCATCATCGGCACAATCAGCCAGGAAATGTTCGGACATTTCAACAACGTCGTCGACGACAACGCTGCGTACTTCGATCACATGCTCACACTGACGGCCGAGCAGCTCGGTCTCTGACCGTCAGACGGCGATCGTCTTCGAGCGACGCGCACCGAGTTCGAGTCGGACACCCTCATGACCTACGACGACTAGTGCCGCCCAGAAGATGATGTTGGCAGCCAACATTTCGCCGATTTCTTCAATGAAACCGAGCAGTTTGGTGACGAGAGAGTCCTCGGCTACGAAGTTGGCGATCCCCTCGAATCCGGCGGCAGCAAGCCCGTACAAGAACAGACCGGCAACGGCCAGCACGAGAACATCCCGGCGGCCGCGCAGATAAGGCCAGAACACTACGGCAGAGATCAGAACCAGTACACCCACCAGAGGCAGAAACACCAGCATCCAGGGGCCTGTGCGGAGCCCGGTGCCGACACCCAAATCGGTCTTGAGTGCAGCACCAATTCGTTCGTGAATCATCGCGACTTCATCGAGAGAGAGAAACGCAAAGAGTCCTGGAACAACGCCAAGTATCCAGCTTCGTGGCCTGTTCCGCTGGGCGTCTCGAACGACGATCGGACTCAGTACCACCGCGATAGCAAAGAGCTGCACGGACGAAAACCATGTCGGAATGTTGTTCTCTTCGCCAAGTTTGACGAGTTGCCAGTCCGTGCCGAGAACAAATCCCGTGAGTGCCAGGGCCGCCATCACGGCCGTACCGATCATAAAGACGCGCACGGCCATCGGTACTGGCCCGACGCCAGCGAAAGTCTTCGTGACGGAACGGTTAGCAGACATTGATGACCGCCACCTTCTCACCGTACGGAACCATACGTGTTGTGAATCGACCTGTGTCCATCAAGGATCCTTCTTCTTCGGAGTCTTGGCTCTTGTCGGTACGGCAGTCTCAACGACAGTAGTGAGCGACATGTGCATCTCTGTCGGCATCACGACCGCCTGTGACAGCTTTTCCCGACCTGGTCGTTCACCGCTAGACAGGTTCGGGGGTGCCGCCGATGCGACACCCCCGAATCCCAATGAATCGTGGACTTGTTATGAGCCGTTGGTATCGATGTCGGTGACGACCGACACAGGAGCAGTCAGGTTGATGAGTCCGGGCGTCTCCCACACCGAGACCACAAAAGCCACGCCTGAGGATAGCTGGACACCCGTGACACTGCCTCCCGAAGAGGCGAATTCGTACGTCCTCACCTCGATGTTGTCCAGCGGGCAACTACCTGAGCCTCGCCACCAGAATGCTGAGAGGTCCGACCCAACACTGGATCCCCATTCGACGGTCAACTGGACGACGACATCAGTGATCTCAATCCCAAGTGCCGGGTCGAGACCCAAGCAGTACACCCCTACCGACGGATTGGTAAACGTCGAGAATCCGTCGACGTAGAAATCGGTGCGATCGTAGTAACCCTGCACGGTGACGCCGTTGCCCGCCGTCGTAGCTGTCGTGGCGCTAACCGCGGTCTGGGCTGTCGTGGCGCTAACCGCGGTCTCTGCGGTCGCGGCGTTGACAACTTTCTTGGTGGCGAGGCGTTTCATGAAGGCTGCCATTTGGCCGCGCGACACATTGTCATCCGGACAATAGTTACCCCCACCACACCCCGAAGTTATGCCGTTTGTGGCCATCCACTCAATATCCCCGTGGAAGATTTCGCTGTCCGGTACATCGCCGAACCCGTTGCTGGCGAATACGGCAGCCGGAACAATGAGAATCGCCGCAACAAGTGCGGCGATGAGAGCGTGTCTACGCTTAGACGAGAACATCAGATCTCCTTGATCACAAGAAGACGACCGCGGTGAACACTGCGGCCGCCTCTCGACAACCCCCCTTTTGTGGATGCGAGCGTACCTGGCAATTCCCAATATTTTGCGGACCAGTCAACATTTAGCAACGATGGGGGGTGTTCCTGTCTTTTTGTCGAGCGGCTTTGTGTAGCTCCTGGTGGTTGGCGTTGTAGGGGGCCGCGGTTTTGAGCATGGCGAGGATGAGATCGCAGCGGCGTCTGGCAACCCAGATGACGGCAGCGTTATGTTTTCGTCTTCATCACGTTTACGTTGGTAGCAGGCCCTAGCGTGAGGGTCGTGTCTGGTAGCGACGAACGCGGCGAGGAACACAGCGTTATTGAGTCGGTGGTTCCCGCCTCGGGAATGGAATGATCCTTTGGTCGAGGTACCGGATCACCAATCGACGGGGCTAACCCGGCGCAGGACACAAGCCGTGATGCGGTAGCGACCTGTTCGGTCCCCAATCTCGGCGAGGGTCCACGCACCAGTCCTGGACCCGAACCCGCACAGGGTCACCAGAACCCTCCCAAGAGGGTACGACATGAACACCTCCTCGATCACGGTTTGGAATTCGTTGCGTTGACACCAGACACGATCCAGGTCACCCGCCACATCCGAGATGACATCTCTCCAGGTCGCCTCGGCGGGTAGCGTCACCGAATGGGTGTTAAGTGCTGCCCAGATCTCGTTGGTGACCTTGCTACCAAGCCAGGGTGATCGCTTCTTGACCACGTTACGGCACCGGTTCCGTGCCCCGGTCGCGTCACTGGCGAGAGCAACATCGCGGCCGTTCAACACCCACAGACATACCAACAACCCATCAGACACATCGAACCAGCCCAAAAGCACATGTTCCTATCAGAGGTCAACCAGACCCGAACACGCCGGGTGGCAACACCCCACCACCGGCCATCACAGTCACAGAGGCAAGGAGCCCTGCCCACCACGCCGAACAGTCAGCCAAAAAGGCCCCCGGCCTACAAACAAGGTAAGGGGAATGGCAACCGAGTTCGGGGGGTTGCAGTGGCGTGCGGGTCCTTTTGTCCTTTGTCCTTGTGTTCGCCGCGTGCAGCGCGGCGGACACCACCCGCGTTGCAGGGGAAGCCTCCGACAACGAAACCGTGAGTGTGTCGATGTCGTTGTACATTCTTGATGATGCGGATGGTGGAACGGACTCGCCGCTTTCATCGGGAAGAGAGATCGCCGAGATTGAGGCGATTGCCGTGCTCATGAACGAGATTTGGGCACAGGCCGGCATAGAACTGGACGTGAAGACCGTCTCTCGCATCGACGTACCGGCCGAGGTTCTGATCGACCTAGGAGCGGGAGACACATCGAGTTTCCTCAATGCCGCCAGTGCTGGGACATTCATGGTGCCCGATCCGTCAATCATCAACGGTTTCTACCTCGGCCGTATCGGTACCGCTAACGGTCTGACACCACTCGGCACACGGATCTTCTTTGTCGCTGACGAGCCGACCGTCAACGATGAGCGGGTGAGCAGCCACGAGATCGGACACATCTTCGGGTTACACCACGTGCTCGACAATTCCGGCCAGCTCATGTTCTCGGGGACCAATGGCACCGAGCTCGATGCGGCGGAGCAATCCGTTGCCCGCTACTCAATCGAAGGAATCCTCGATGGTGTCCGTTAGACGACTTGGTCTCGGACTGGCACTCGTGGCCGCGGCGTGCAGCACCTCGGGTTCGGGGACAACGACCGACGCACCAGCTCCACCGAGTTCACAGCCCTCGGTGGTGACAGTGATGAACCAGGGCAACTCGTTGGAGGGCCACACGCCGATAGGGTTCGCGGGAACAGGAACCGGGTTGTTCGTCGGGGATAACCTCAACCCGTCGTTCCCCGATGGGGACGGAGTGCAAACGTACATGACGTTCGCACTCCCAGGTGGATTCACGGTCGCCAGGGCATTGCTCAGCTCCGACGTACTGAGTGTGCGCGGAACGCCCTTCGATGACCTCGGGGTACTCCTCGTCGAGCGAGTGGTGTACGAAGAGTTCGGACCACAGCTATTCGACCTTGCGGCCATCGGGCCACCATCGCCCTGTGAGGTGACGGACGAATCGTCGGTCGTGTGTGATGTCACCGAGATCGTTGCGGGTGCAGCCGATGAGGGGCGTGATGTGGTGCAGTTCCGACTCCGTTTTGAACGGGTAGCCGACAACGACGGCCAGGCGGACCTCGCCCAGTTCTATCGCTCCGATGTGAACACCAACGAACCTGGCCTGTTCGAGCTCACCATCACCGGCGATTCCTGACCTACGGAACGCTGGACATGTCGAGTGTGGCCTCCGCAAGCGTATAGGTCCCCGCCACGGTTTCGAGTGCAAACATTGCCTGTCCAGACGACGGGTATCCCGGACAATCTTGGTCCGTGTCGGGACATGGTGTCATCAGATAGTCCCCGACGGGAAAGCCGGCGGCATCGAAGTACACGATGTCGAGCGGGAGACGGGTGTTGCGCATCCAAAAACTTCGGTCCCTGGCGTCATCAAACACGAACAGCATGCCGTCGACATCACCCATGTCGGTGACGAACATCAGCCCTTGGGCGCGCTTGTCCTTTGTGTCGGCGATAGCGACATTGAGCGACACACCACCGACCACAATGGTCGACCGCGCAAACAAGGCGTCGACGGCCACACCATCGGCAACGGCCGTAGAAGGTGCCGCCGATTCGCTCGCGGGACCGACACTTGACGACGGCGCTGAATTGCTGGCGGTCGCACAGGATGCCGTCACCAACGACGCGACAACGACCAATGCGAGGCGTCTGCTCACGCGAGTGTCAGCGCTCCATCGCCTCGTCGGCCATCAGGTCCGACGTATGTGGTTTGTTAAGGTCCTCGAGAACCTCCGCTGACTCTGCTGGCATGTGGTACGTCTCGGCATCCGACGGAAACGCACCGCTGTCGATGTCCGCAAAGAAGGCCGACATGGCTTCAACGGCGATGTCCGAAAGGTTGGTGTACTGGCGGACGAACTTGGCTGTATGTCCCTCGCCGTAACCGAGCACATCGTGATAGACCAGCACCTGACCGTCACACCCGACACCGGCACCGATACCAATGGTCGGGATCGTGAGCTCATCGGTAATCATGTTGGCCAGAAGATCCGGAACGGCCTCCAGCACAATGGCGAAAACCCCAGTCTCTTCGAGGGCCTTGGCATCGGAGATCAGCTCGTACGCAACACCGGCCTGCTTGCCTTGGACGCGGTATCCACCCATGGCATTCACCGACTGTGGTGTGAGTCCAAGGTGGCCCATCACCGGGATCTCCGCATCGAGAACCGCGGCGACCATCTCAACGCGCTTGCGACCACCCTCAAGCTTCACAGCTTCGGCTTTTCCCTCACGGACGAACCGGCCGGCGTTACGAACCGTTTCTTCACGCGAGGAGTGGTAGCTCAGCCACGGCATGTCTCCGACGATAAGAGCCCTGGGTTCTGCCGCGGCAACCGCGGCCGTATGGCTCACCATGTCATCGACGGTGACAGACAGTGTGTCGCCTCTGCCGAGTACGACATTGGCGACGGAGTCACCAACGAGGATGATGTCCGCTCCCGCTCGATCGGCGACTCTGGCCGACGGGTGGTCGTACGCCGTCACCATGCGTATCTTGCGATCGCCCTTGAGCGCACGGATCTTCGGTGCGGTCATCTTGGCGGGCGGGGTTTTGTTGGCTGTGCTGCTGTCGGACATGTGAGGCCCTTTCTCTCCACCACGACGGGTTGGAGGATATGTCTCGTCCTGCGGACCGGATTCTGGAGGTAGTTCGTAACATCGGCCGCCGACGATGGTCGCCCGTGTGTGTACCTGCTGATCCCCAGTATCGCGCAAAACTCCACGAACAGCACCCAGACCTGGGTTCTTGCGTAACTGGGGGCCATATATGGCCCCGTGTTACGCCGGAACCCAGGTCGGATAGGGGTGTTCCAATCGATGTAGTTGGATGGCACTCTGGATCCATGACCCCGGACCACCAACTGCTCATCTCAACCGCACGCATCCAACGCGGCGTTTTCACACTCACGCAGGCACAAGCGTGCGGGATACCACGCCGAACGATCACCGGACGAGCAGCACGGGGTGTCTACGAGACCCTCTACCCGGGGGTATACGGCATTGCAGGCACTGACGACTCCTGGCACCGGAGCGTCATCGCCTCCGTGCTCTCGCTCCCACAACCAGTAGCAGCGTCACACCAGACCGCGGCCCACCTTTGGGGAATGGCGCCCCAGCAACCCAAGGCGGTGGAAGTGGTCACTCGCCGATATCGCCGCCGCCACCGACTCCCATTCGTAGTCCACGAGTCTCTCGACCTGCTCGAAACCGACATCGTCGAAATTGATGGCATCCCAGTTACGTCCGCCGTGAGAACCGTGGTTGACCTCGGGGCATCCGCGCCTCCCTGGTACGTCGAGAGGTGTCTCGACAATGCCCTGCGCGACAAACAGCTCACCGCATGGGATGTCCGGTGTTTTATCGCACGGGTCGCACGAAGCGGTCGTAATGGCATTGGAACCATAAGACCACTCGTTGAAGACCGACTGTCGTGGAACAGCATCACCGAGAGTGTCCTCGA
Organism: Actinomycetota bacterium; assembly: GCA_013151445.1. GTDB lineage: Bacteria > Actinomycetota > Acidimicrobiia > Spongiisociales > UBA5794 > BMS3BBIN02. The sequence continues at coordinate 86,525 of JAADIG010000082.1, read as the reverse complement.
AGATCTCTTCCGAAGCGTAGTGGCGTCATCGCCCTACCCGATGCCCGACCCGCAGTACGAACTCGTCGATGTCAATGGTGATCTAGTGGGGAGGTTCGACTTCGCATATCCCGCGAGCAGGGCGCTGATCGAGACCGATAGCGAGCGCTACCACATGGATTCGGCGTCGTTTCAACGCGACCGCGAGAAACAGAATCGAGCCCAACTGCTCGGTTGGACGGTGTACCGCTTCACGTGGCGTCAGCTACTCGACGAACCCGATTCAGTCCTGGATGTGATCGCCTCAATCTGCGAAACCTGAGGCTTCTTGCGTAGCACGGGGCCATATTTGGCCCCGTGCTACGCAAGAAGCCTGGAATCGGCGATAATCGACTGTCAACGAAGGGAATATGCTGAAGATGTCCCGCATTACTGCCGAATACTTGAGAACTTATGAGTGACGAAAACACACCTGAAGATCAATCATCCGATGACACGTCGGAAAGTCCTGAGCCAACCGAGTCCGTCTGGGGTGGTACGCCACAACCAGATGATGCCCCGGAAACCGAACCCACACCAGACACGCCCGCCGATGCGCTGGACGTTGATACACCGGTGTTCTCGGCCGAACCTCCGACCGCGGTATCACCGATCGTTGAAGAGAGCGGCTCGAAAAAGCTGTGGTTATACGCAGGTATCGCCGCCGCCGCTGTACTGATAGGCCTGGCAGCCCTGTCTTGGGCAACGGGACGCGCCAAGGGTATCGACGACGCCGCCCTCCAGGCGATTCCGGCGGATGCACCGATCGTGATCTCGATCGACCTCGCCGAGGTTGTCGACGGGGGTCGCTTTGAGCGCCTCTTCAACACCATCGGCGCCCAGCTCCCGGCCGACGTTGAAGGCCCTCGGACCTGGGAAGAGCTTCTGGTAGCGTCCGACGACCAAGGTGGAGTGTCCCTCAAGAGTGATGTCCTCCCCTGGCTCGGACGATCAAGCGCTATCGCGTTCTTCCCGACGGATGGCGGCAATTCGGTTGACTTCGTAACGGTGGTCGCAGTTCGCGATCGTGACGCGGCGAAGGCCTTCATCGACAAGTCAACCGCAGATCAGGGCACAACCGCCACCACGGTGGACGCCGGCCTTGAGTGGTCCGACGACACCGGCGTGTTCCTCCTTACCGACGATCTCGTGATGTACTCCGAAACTCGCACCAAGATAGATGCGGCCCTTGCCGCAATCGATGGTGAGTCCATCGCGGATGTGAGTAACTATCGGGACGCCGTCGCCGAGCTGCCCGACTCTCGTTTCTTCACCGCGTATCTCGACACCGACGCAATGACCAGCCTCTTCATCGATTCCCTCGGTGGGAATCTTGGTGGACTCCCCGGAGGAGTCGACCCGTCAATCCTGAAGGGACTCGGTGACCTCGCCCAGAACGGTGACCTTGGTGGTATCGCGTTCGGAGCAACACTATTCGACAATGGGCTGGCCTTCGATTTCGTCATGAATGGCTTTGGTTCGATGCCTGTCTTCGTCAACAACCTTCCTCGAATCTCGTCCCTGCCTGACGGCACCCTGGCGTACGGATCGATTTCCCTCAACGGAAAGGCAATCCTCGACCAGGTGGACCAACAGCTCGGGGGAGCTGCGATTCCCGGGATCGGGATTGACCCCTCGACCGAACTCGTTGCTGGTGTGACCCTCAACGAGCTGCTGCTATCGATCGATGGTCCACTACAACTCCTGGTGACCGGCGATGCCAGCCTGATTGGTGTCGCTGCGGGTGTTGATATCGCCGGCGCACTGAGCATCGGACTTGCCGACACAGCACCGATCAACAAGATCCTCGACTTTGCAGTCAACTCGGACCAGTTCGGATTCGGACTCTTCGAAGAGGACGGAATGTATAACTTTGGTGGTGGCTCGTTTGCTGCTTCCTTCGGTGTCGTGGATGATGCGTTTGTCGCAGGCACAAGCCGCGAGCTCGTAGATGCGTTGACGAAGGGGGAAGCCATCGGCGACCCAAGCGAGACGTTCACCGCCGTCAAGAAAATGATCGACGGGGACAACGTGTTCTTGTTCGCTGACCTCGCGCAGATCGCCAAGTTGGCTGACAACCGCGATTTCACACGTTTCAGCGAGATCGCCACCGCGGTCGGTGGCAGCATCACCCAGACAGATTCGTCCTTCGGTGGCCGATTCGTGGTCCTGCTCGACTACTAAACCATCCGTCTAACCAAGAAGGGCCACGATCTGCACTGGTGCAGACCGTGGCCCTTCTTTTCTCTATGACGATGAGGGGGCTCTAGGCAAGAGCGTCGCGAATCCTCTGAAAACGAGCCGACACGTCGGCGGCGACCTCATCCATCACCGGGTTGTCAACCATCGACACCATTGCTTCGATGTCGAGGAAACCGACCCGTGTCGTACCTTCCTCGGTGTCGCGCAGCGTCACATTGCACGGAAGGAGTAGGCCGACGTCGAGTTCGTTCGAAAGCGCACGGTGTGCGAGCGGCGGGTTGCAAGCACCGAGAATCACTTGGGCCGGCACATCAAGATCGAGTTTTGTTTTGATCGTTGCCTTGACATCGATTTCGGTAAGGATGCCGAATCCCTCGCCTTTGAGGAGCTCCTCGACGCGGGGGCGGACATCGTCGAGTGATCCCTCGATATCGATGAATACGCCATATCGGGTGGATGTCGTGGTGGTCATGGTTCATACCTCTCGTTCATGGAATCGTGGGGGTCAGCCTCTGGCAGGACCCGTCTATGGAAAAACCCTCTGGACAATCAGCTTAGGTAGTGCACGGGGCAATGGGTCACGCACCGGACCGCCGCCCCGACCACTTGAAACCGCCGCGAATAGTCGCACTACTGGACACCAAAGTAGCGAGGTTAACTCGCCGGTGGGGCGAAGGCGCGAACCTCAATCGCTCCGGTATTTCCACCGGTCGAGGCGGCAACTTCGAATCGCAGTATCTGTCCCTCGAACACCGCCTCCGCAAAACGGTTATCGACCGGGTCACCAGCGGCGAACGGTCCAAACGTCTCGCCACCATCAACCGTTACGGTGTATTCGGTAGTTGTTGCTGTCCCATCACTCATGGTTCGGGTGATGAATTCGACACCGACGACTTTCTGGGGTGAGCCAAGATCAATTTCGATGAACGCATCGTCACCGCTACCGGCGGTCGCCCACTCGGTCGTCATGTCGCCGTCAATGGCGTTGGATCCTGTCCACGAAGAGGAAAACTCGGAACTCACACTCACGACGGATGCACTTTCGGCGAGATTGGCACCGTGAAGGGCCATCGCATCACCGGCTCCCATCGCACCATCACCACCCATCGCATCACCAGCACCCTCGGGTAGTTCCGGCAGTGTGAAAGTTGCAAGAGCACTCTGGAACAACGTTCCGTCGGGGGTGGCGCCCTGGACCCGAAACGAGTATGTCTTCCCGGGTTCGGCGCCGACGAGAATCACTTCGTGTTTGTTGTGGGCACCGCCAGCCATGTCGAGGTCGGTATGGAGAAACCCGAGTTCGTCGGTTTCGCCCCAGGCGATGGAACACGCAGCTTCAACGCTGGTGGTGACATTCATCTTGGCCACACCGTTGGCATCAACCGTGAACTCAAAGTCGCTCGATTGAATCTCGGTGAAATCACGGACCACGCTGTCGCCCGCACCGTCACTAGGTGTACTCGAGCATGCAGCGGCGACAAGTACGAAAGTTGAAAAAAGCGCGAGGAAGAGGGGGCGGCGATGTTTGGATCGGTACATCGATGGGCTCCTTGATCGGTTGATTGTTTAGTACGACGCGACGCTGGGCCGTCTGGTCACAAGAAATTTCGCATCGCACATGAGTTGAGTAACGTGCCCGAACCCAAAGATGTTCCACGGACGCATCAGTTTCCCGGCGCTTCGAATGACCGGAGACGGGACGCGGTGGCCTACTTGAGCAGCAGGGCACCCAGACGCCGGCTGGCAACCACTGTCCCCAACAATCCCATGACGACCAAGAACAGAACATGCCAGAGGAGGAACATGCCGACGTCTCCAAGCATGAGACCTCGGATGAGCACTGTGCCGTGGTAGAGCGGAGAGAACTGCGTCAGGATCTGGAGCGAACGTGGGTAAATGTCGAGCGGATAGAACGTCGCCGAGAAAAGGAAGAGCGGTAGCGTCACGAGCTGGACCAGGTCGAAGTCCTGCCAGGTCCTCATGAATGTCGTCGCCGCCATACCCACGGCACCGAAGGCGAACCCTATGAGAAGTGCGGCGGGTACGGCCAGCAGACCCCACACCGACTGCATGAGTCCCATCACAACCACAACGATGAGGAACGCAACGGCATACAGCGCCCCGCGCATCAATGACCACGCAACTTCGCCGACCGCGATATCTGTCGGACTCATCGGGGTTGCGAGAATCGCGTCGTAGATCTTGGCGAACTTCATCTTGAAGAAAATGTTCATCGTCGACTCATACACCGCGCCGTTCATCGCTGATGATGCGAGCAGCGCCGGGGCAACAAACATTGCGTAGGAGATCGGCTCACCGGTCGGTCCGTTCACATCGCCTACTAGCTGCCCCAACCCGATCCCGATCGAGAACAGGTAGAACAGTGGTTCGAAAAATCCGCTAATCACAATCATCCATGCGCGGCGATACACCATCATGTTGCGTTCGATAAGGTGACGGGCGCGCCGACCGACAAACCCCGACGCTGGAACAATGCGAGCGACGAGTGTCCCAGAGGTCATTTGATCAGCCTCTTCTCAAAGGCCCGTATCGCCGCAACAAACCCGATGACCAGGACCGCGACCAAGACCCCAATATGGATGAGTGGGTTGAGTGCCGTCGCGGTCCCGAGTGCCGCACTGCGGGTCAGCTCAACACCATGCCAAAGCGGTACAACGTATACGAGTGGCTGTAACCAACCGGGGATCTGGTCGATCGGGAAAAAGGTCCCGGAAAAGAGGAACATCGGGACGATGACGAACCGAAACATTGATGACAGCCCGTAGTCGGATTCGAGGCTGCCGGCGAACGCCGCGATCGGGGCCGCAAACGCTAGACCCGTCAATACTGCCGGCAGGATCGCCAACAAAGCTCTGTTGAACTCCACAGCGCCGAATGCGGTGATGACGATGGCGAACACAACGGCCATCATGACAAGTCGGAACGCGACAAAGACAAGGTGGCCGGCGACAAGGTCTGCCGACCGGAGGGGCGTCGAAAGTGCTGCGTGATACGTCTTGCGCCATTTCATGCCAGCCATCACGGGAAAAGCTGACTCGAACGATGCCATCTGCATCGCGGTCGCAACCATCAGCCCGGGTGCGAGGAAAGCCAGATAGGAGGTTGTCCCCAAAGCTGCCGCCCGGCCGCCCGCATCAACCAGGGTACCGAGCCCCAACCCCATGGCCGCCAGAAACAGGACGGGGTTCACAAAACTGGAAAACACCGTTCCCTTCCACACCCGCTTGTACGAAATGATGTTGTGCTCGAGCACGCGCAACGCGCCGGGGGTCGCCATCAGTCAATCAAACTTCTGCCAGTGAGCCGAAGGAACACGTCCTCCAGCGTCGACCTGCGCTCAACGACGGTTTCGGGATCGAGACCGGCGGCGTTCACCGCACGCATCGTCGCGTCACCATCGGTCGTGTACAGCAGAACCCGGTCGGGCAAGATTTCCACCCGATCGGCGAGCGGTTCAAGGGTCCCAACAATCGTTTCCTGCACACCAACGGGGAATCGAAGTTCGACAACGTCGCGTGTCGCATAGTCACGAATGAGTCCACGGGGAGACCCCTCTGCCACGATCTTGCCGTGGTCCATCACGACAAGGCGATCACAAAGCTGCTCGGCCTCGTCCATGTAGTGCGTCGTGAGGATCAGTGTCACACCCTGCTGTTTCAGGCGGTAGAGGCGGTCCCACAGGACATGGCGAGCCTGTGGATCGAGACCGGTTGTCGGCTCATCGAGCAAGACCAACCTGGGTTCGTTGATGAGGGAACGCGCAATGGTGAGACGGCGTTGCATGCCACCGGAGATATCCTCGACCTTCGCATCCACCTTTTCTCCGAGCTGTGCAAACTCTATGAGTTCCACCATGCGTTCTCTGATGGTGGCACGCGGAATGTCGAAGTACCGACCGTAGATCAGGAGGTTCTCCGACACGGTGAGTTCCATATCGAGGAGGTTTTCCTGTGGCACGACACCAATGAGACCACGTATTTCGGCCCCGTGATCCTTCGGATCAAGACCAAAGACGCGCAGCGTCCCCTCGGTCACCGGGGACACCGCACCGATCATCCGCATGGTCGAACTTTTGCCGGCACCATTCGGACCAAGAAAACCGAATACCTCGCCGGGGGCGACCTCGAAGTCGACATCATCGACTGCGGTGAAGTCACCAAAGCGTTTAACCAGAGACTGTGCATGCACAAGAGGCTCAATCATGCCTGCAAGCCTACAACTCGACTACGACACAACTAACGATGAGAACCCGATGCCTCGAGGGCCTGGACAATGTCGCCCCATAACTCGTCGACGTCTTCTATCCCAACGCTGAACCGAACGAGCGTCGGCGGTAGATGCTCCTGCCCCGGAGTTCCGGCACGGCGCTCCATGGAGGATTCCACTGCCCCGAGACTGGTGGCGTGCACGATGATACGAAGGGCATCGCAGAACGCAGTCGCCCGGTCGGCGGGACCGGCAATCTCAAACGACATCATCGCTCCCGGGCCGTCGAGAACACGTTGGGCCACGCCATAGGTGTCATGGCTCACCAGCCCCGGGTACCGAACCCTGAGGATCTCCGAGTGGTTCTGCAACCGATCGGCAAGATCAATGGCATTCGCCTGTGCCTGGCGCATCCGAACTGCCAGCGTGCGGATGCCGCGAGTCACAAGATACGCCTCAAGAGCCCCCGGTGTGGCACCCCCGTGGTGCCGTTGATCGGCGAGCGCAGCAACAACGTCGGGGTCTTGCGCCACCAAGACACCGGACAACACATCGGAGTGCCCCCCGAGAAACTTGGTCGCTGAGTGCATCACAATATCTGCACCGAAGGCGAGTGGACGTTGGTTGAGTGGTGTTGCAAACGTATTGTCCACAACGAGCAACCCGCCGGGTTTACGTTCGGCCAGTGCAATCGCCGGAACGTCTGCGACGGTGAGGAGTGGGTTCGATACAGAGTCGAGCCACACCAGATCTGCCGATAACACAGCTTCAATGCAGCTCGCTGTATCAGCACCGGCGAAGCGCGACGACGACCAACGTCCCTTCTCGACCCCTTCGTCAATGAGCGCTACGACACCGTGGTAACAGTCGTCCGGAAATGCGATGTGTGATCCCGTCGACAGGAGATTGAGCACGGCCGCTGCTGCCGCCATCCCCGAGGAGAATGCAACCGCCCGCCCACCCTCAAGCCCTCCAACGAGCTCTTCAAGTGCCTCCCAGGTCGCAGTGCCCTCACCTCGCGAGTATCCACGGTCGGTACCCGCTCGAAAATTCGATGCCAGTGTGATCGGTACGTTCAGCGGGTCACCCGGATTAAACGTCCGCCCGCCAGCAACGACCCACGTCGATGGTGTTACATCTTTCACACCATGAGCGTAGTGGGAGAGGCATCGAGAACAAGGCGACCCCGGATGCATGACGCGACGTGGCGGCCGAGACAGACGGCTACATTGGTTGCATGGCACGTAAAGACATCACCATGACCGATGACGAAACGGCTTCATTCCTCGAGGGAACACATGTGTTGCAGGTCTCGTCGATCGATGCCGATGGATATCCCCATGTCGCACCCATGTGGTACATCATGGACGACGGCAAGATTGTCTTTCGATCTTTCACGAAGTCCCAGAAGATCGTCAACCTCACCCGCAACAACAAGATTGGTGTACTTGTTGAGGCTGGCGACGGGTACAACGAACTCCGCGGACTCATGATCCGCGGGACAGCCCGATTCGTGACCGACCCGGCGTATATCCTCAAGGTTTACGGAGGTTTGGCGGCGCGTTATGCAATGCTCGGCGGAGCTCCCCAACAACTCACACCCGAGGAGCTGGAAGCCGCGTTCGGACGCTTCGCCTCCAAGAACACTGCGGTCATTATCGAGCCGGAGAAGATCGCGAGCTGGGATCACCGCAAACTCGGCGGCGTGTACTAGGTATCCGGGAGTGCCCCAGTTGCTTCAGCTGAGGTAGCCAGCCAAAGCCTCCAACTGTTTTGCGACCGAAACCATCGAACCTCCCCCGGGGGTGACCCGACGTTCCATCGATGTCCTCGGATTCGACCACCGCACGTCGTCGAGCGTGAACAACCTATGGGCGGCAACGAGGTCCGCACCGGTGACCTGCTCCATGGTTCTACCGTCGGCAACGAGACTGGCTACGAGAAGACCGATAACTTCGTGGGCAATCCGAAACGGTACGCCGCGCTCGACCAGCACCTCTGCGAGGTCAAGGGCCGTCACCCAACTCGTCGGCTCCTTCGGGTGAAACTCGGCGGCTTCGATCATGGCTGCCAATGCCACTAAGGAACCACTGGTGGCGTCGTCGGCCTGAAACACGAGATTCTTATCCTCCTGGAGGTCCCGGTTATAGGTCAGCGGAAGTCCCTTCTGGAGAATGAGAAGGCCGTTTGCGGCACCGAGAACCACGGCACTCTTGCCGCGCACCAGCTCCGCCATGTCCGGATTCTTCTTATGCGGCATGGCGGAAGAACCCGTCGTGTGACGGTCGGGAAACGATACCCAGTCGAACTCAATGGTCGCCCAAAGAATCAGTTCCTCCGATAGCCGGGAGAGCGTCACCATCGTCTGGGCACAACAGAAGGCGTATTCGGATGCGAAGTCGCGCGAACCGACCGCATCGAGTGAGTTGTCGAACCTGTGAGCAAACCCCATCAAATCGGCCGTGAGATCCGGGTCCAACGGAAGTGACGAACCGCCCGATGCCGACGCACCCAACGGAGATACGTCCACTCGCGTGCACATATCCCGGAACCTTTCAGCGTCCCGTTTGAGCATCCAGGCGTAGGCCAACAGATGGTGGGCAAAGGGAATTGCTTGGGCTTGCTGGAGGTGGGTAAAGGACGGACTGACCGCATCCCCTACTCTTCGTGCCTGACCGACCAATGATCGAATCAGTGCATCGATCTGGCCAATGCGGACATGTGCCGATCGACGCAGATAGAGCCGAAGATCGAGACAGATCTGGTCGTTACGTGAGCGACCCGTGTGCATTTTGGCGGCGACGATGCCGACTAGTTCCGTCAGACGACGCTCTACCGCCGAGTGGATATCCTCGTCGCCTTCCTTGAATTCGAACGAGCCCGCCCATGCTTCGTCGAGAATCGCACTCAACCCGTCGCCGATGGTGCTCGCTTCGGTTCCGGATATGATGCCAGTCGTCCCCAGCATTTGGACGTGAGCGATCGATCCGGAGATATCGTCAACAAGCAGTCGCCGATCCGATGTGTCTACGGTGAAACCCCAGAGCACATCATCCGGTGTCTCTTCAAATCTCCCAGACCAAAGGGTCATTCACCCTCCCCGAGGCGCTTCTCTGCAAACGTCCGCAACCGAAGTGATTGTAGACGGATAAAACCCTCGGCATCAGCCTGGTTGTAAACATCGTCGGCCTCAAACGTGGCGGTCGCCTCGTCATAGAGTGCGTCGCTGGCGGACCGACGACCATCAACAGTCGCCTGACCTTTGTAGAGCTTGATGCGGGCCTCGCCGGTGACACGAGTCTGCACATTGTCCATGAACGCCTGCAAGGCCTCGCGCTCCGGCGAGAACCAGAAGCCGTTGTACACCATTTCTGCGTAGCGGCTCACCAGATCGTCACGAAGATGAAGGACTTCCCGGTCGAGTGTCAGAGATTCCACGGCGCGATGCGCGTGATACATGATCGTGCCCCCCGGGGTCTCGTAGACCCCGCGGCTCTTGATGCCGACGAATCGGTTCTCGACAATGTCGACCCTACCTACCCCATGTCGACCACCCATCTCGTTCAGTGTCGTAAGCAATGCGACCGGGTCGAGGGCCACACCGTTGACACTCACCGGGTCGCCGTTGCGGAACCCGACGGTCACCAGCTCGGCCTCGTCGGGCGCATCTTCGGGATTCGCCGTCATTCGGAACATGTCCGCAGGCGGCGCCGTCCAAGGGTCCTCCAACACACCGCCCTCAAAGGATGTGTGCAGGAGGTTGGCATCAATCGAATAGGGCTTCTCAGCGGTAACGGGAGTCGGGATGCCCCGCTCCTCGGCGTAGGCGACACAGTCAGCACGCCCGCGAAGGTCCCATTCGCGCCACGGTGCTATCACCTTGATGTCGGGTTTAAGCGCATACGCCGCGAGCTCGAAACGGACCTGGTCATTGCCCTTGCCCGTCGCACCATGCGCAATGGCGTCGGCCCCGAGTTCGTTGGCGACACCAACAAGGCCCTTCCCGATGATGGGTCGCGCCAGCGACGTTCCCAACAGGTAGTACCCCTCGTACATTGCGTTGGCCCGAAAGGCCGGAAAGACATAGTCCTTCACGAAGGGAGCCGTCAGGTCTTCGGTAATCGCATCGAGAGCACCCGTCGCCATGGCCTTCTCTTTCGCCTCTTCAACCTCTTCGCCCTGACCGACATCAGCGGTATAACAAATGACCTCTGCGTTGTACTCCTCCTTGATCCACTGGAGGATCACCGATGTGTCGAGTCCGCCGCTGTAGGCGAGCACCACTTTCTTGATGTCGCGTTTGCTCATCGTGTCGTTCCGATCTGTTCAAGTTCTCGAGCAACGGCTTTTGCACCGCGCTGTTCAGTACAAATGACCATGACGGTGTCATCACCGGCGACTGTCCCCAGCACCCCGTCGATCCCTGCGTGGTCAATGGCGCCGCCAACGAGGTTTGCGGCCCCCGGTGGGGTGCGAAGGACCACCAGGTTGATCGACACGGCGATCGACACGACAAAGTCCTTCATCGCTCGTGTCAGCGCACGATCAGCGACGTCTTTCGTCGGCTGCTCGGCCAGTTGATACAAATAGACGCCGTCCTTGCGACGGACCTTGGTGGCCCCGATGACGTCGAGGTCACGCGACACCGTTGCCTGGGTCACGACATGGCCCTCTGTTTCCAGTAGTTCAACGAGCGAGCTCTGGTTGTCGATCGCCCGGGATCGAATCAATCGGCGAATCGCTCGTCTGCGAGCCGCGGTTCCGGTCATGTTTTCGCCTTCTGAGTCACCATTGTCCCGATCCCATCGGCAGTAAACACCTCAAGGAGGACCGCATGCTGGACCCGCCCGTCAAGAATGTGAGCCATCTCCACACCACCGCGTAACGCGTCGACGCATGACTGGAGTTTGGGAACCATGCCTGCTGTAACCGAGGTCGACTCCAACATTGTCGCAAGGGAATCGACCGTGATCCGTGAGATCAGTGAGTCCTCGCGCCCGAGATCTTCGTAGAGGCCCTCAACGTCGGTGAGGTACACCAACTTGGTGGCGCCGAGGGCGATGGCAAGCGCGGCGGCAGCAGTATCAGCGTTGACATTCATGACATCTCCCTCCGTCCCCCGCGCGAGGGGAGCCACGATGGGCACATATCCCTGGCTGACAAGATTCTCGATCAAAGGAGTGTTTACCTCCTTGACGCGCCCGACGTGGCCGAGTGCTGGGTCGATCTGTTCGGCAATGAATAGGTTGGCATCAAGACCGTTGACACCGGTCGCTACCGCACCATGGGTGTTCATGAGCCGCACGATGTCGGGGTTGACCTCACCGATCAGGGTGGACTGCACCACGGTGATCGCTTCGTCATCGGTAACCCGAAGACCGTTCGCCCATCTCGACTCGATGCCACGCTGCTCCAAGGCTCGCGAGATGTGGGGGCCACCTCCATGCACAATCACGGGATCGATGCCGACAAAATGCAACATGGCTACATCATCAGCGAACGACTCACGAAGCGCCGGATCGGTCATAGCTGACCCGCCGTACTTGATGACAACCGTCTTCCCCCGGTACCGCTTGATGAACGGAAGCGCCTCGCTAAAGATGCGGGCCTTCCCCATCCCGGTTGCGATCCGGGATTTCACTTGCGTCGGTGTGGTGTGACCAGTTGTCATCAGGATCGCTCTCCGTTGAATTCGACATAGGCGGGGGTAAGGTCGGTTGTGACGATCGTCGCCGTTCCGGTGCCACCGCCGACGGTGACTGCGATATCGAAGTCACCCTGTTCCATCCGGGCGAGAAGCGCTACCTGGTCGCTCTCGACACTCACACCATCGGCCGCAACGAGCGTCCCGGCGTACGAAACAGAAAACATTCCCGGATCAATCGGTACGGATGACGCACCCGCAGCGCCGAGTAAACGACCCCAGTTCGGGTCTCCGCCGAAGAACGAGGCACGCACGAGGTCCGAATCGCAGATATCTCTGCCAAGTGCGCGTGCCTGTTGATCTGTCGTGGTTCCCTTGATTTCCATCGTCACAACGCGCGACGCACCCTCGGCGTCGTGGGCCATTTGGTTAGCCAGATCGAGACACACGGTCGATAGCCGATCCACGAACTCGTCGAAGTCGGGTTCCGCACCGGAGACGCCCGAGGCCATCAGAATGACCGTGTCGTTGGTCGATGCACAACCATCGAGAGTCAACGCGTTGAAGGACACGGACACCGCGCGGCGCAGCGCATGGTCGAGCACCGCAGTCGATACCCGGGCATCCGTTGTAATCACACAGAGCATCGTCGCCATGTCCGGGCGGACCATGCCAGCCCCCTTGACCATGCCCCCCACCGTGTACCCAGTGCCGACCGCCGTTGCCTGCTTTGCGACGGTGTCCGTCGTCATGATCGCCTCCGCCGCCTGTTTACCAGCCTCGGGTTCGGAACTGGTGCTCGCAAGAGCCTGCGGCAAGGTGGCAAGAATCTTCTCAACGGGAAGCCTCGAACCGATCGTTCCCGTGGAACAGACCAGCACTTCATTGATCTCGCAGCCAAGTCTGAGAGCGACGGCCTCGGCCGTCGCGAGAGCGGCTCCGGCGCCTATTTCACCGGTTGCGGCGTTCGCACATCCAGAGTTGAGCACGACAGCGCGCGTGCCGGATTGCACACCCACGTTGTGGGCGCTGAGGCGAACCGGAGCCGCCAGCGCCTGTGAGGTCGCAAAAACTGCGGCAGTTGGTACGGGCCGATCGGCGGTCACGACCGCGAGGTCAAGAGCGCCGTTGTCCTTGATGCCCGCTGCCACACCGCTCGCCAAGAACCCCCCGGCCGAGACAACACTCATGGCATCGCTCCGGTCATCGGGAGACCCGTGGTCTCGTCCCATCCGAGGGCGATGTTGACACACTGCACTGCCTGGCCAGCCGCCCCCTTGAGCAGGTTATCGATAGCTGAAACAATGACCGCACATCCCGCCCGTTCGTCGACCTTCACCGCAATGAGTGCGTTGTTGGATCCCACCACCCAACGCGTCGCAGGCGGTTCTTCAATAACATTCACAAAGGGAGCATCGGTGTAAGCATCCAACAGGATTGTGTGGAGTTCGCCTTCGGTGAGACCGGTCCGGGCGTAAGCAGTGGAAAGAATTCCGCGATGCATTGGGACCAGATGAGGTGTGAAGGTCACAATCGGGTCGACCCCGCCGACCATCTCAATTCCCTGCTCAATTTCCGGACGATGTCGGTGATGTATGAGGTTGTAGGCATGTGCACTGTCGGACATCGCACCAAACTGCAGCTCTGCTTTCACGGATCGACCCGCTCCCGAAACCCCTGACAGGGCATCGACAATGATGCCAGCAGTATCGATCCCTCCTTCGGTCACCAACGGACCTAGGGCGAGCAAAGCCGATGTGGGGTAACACCCAGGGACGGCAATGCGTTGCGCCCCGACGAGATTCCTGCGGTTAAGTTCGGCAAGCCCGTACACCCAGTTTCCGAGCTGTTCGGGGGCCGGGTGCTGGGATCCATAGGCCGCCGCGTATCTCGCCGGATCGCTGATTCGAAAGTCGGAACCGAGGTCGACAAGCATCACCGTACGCTCGGACAACGCCATGGCGGGGGCAGCCGAAGCACCATGTGGCAGGGCCAGAAATACCACGTCAACATCGGGAACCTCACTCGGGGCGAGTGTGCCGAGTATTCGGTCCCCACCCCCAAGGTTTGGATGTACTGAACCCAGCGTCTGTCCCGCCTTGGAGTGCGCCCCGATGTGAACGAGTTCCATCAGTGGATGCTGATCAATCAATCGCACGAGTTCGCCGCCGGCATATCCGGATGCACCAAGAATGGCGACGCGTGTTAGATCGTGAGACATGGAGGAGGCCTTTGCTCGGTAACCAGCCTAGGGATTATACGTATATGCGAATAACGGTCAAGTCCGCAACGAACCCAACCCGTTTCGTCGCCGAACCCGAGCGACTATCGGGACGATTCGGGGCACAACCAGCGGTATCCCCGATGGCCTGATCGTCGACGAGAACATACGGTTGGTTCATGACAGCCGCTATCCGAGCCCGCCACGACGACGGCATCATCGATATCATTCGCGTCCTCGTTTTGTTCCGGGGTGGGATCGCATTCATTTCCATGCTGGAGGTCGCATTCACCACCGCAACAACCGGAGGCTCCACGATCCTCGCACTCATTCTGGCGATCGTCATCCTGATCGGTAGTGCACTCGTGAGGACTTGGTGGCGGCGCGGTACTTGCGGTGACCAGGGGGACGCGCAGGGCGAGTCGATCCACCGCCCGCTAACTTATGACGTAGTCACGTCACCGGAGATGTCATGCCGACTAGTACCAGCTCACTACAAACCGACACCATTCGCATTAATGAGCTCATCGATGACCTTGTCGCCAACCACGACCCCGACGGCGACCGGTTTGAGTTTATGGGTGCGCAGTTTGACGCCGGCCTGGCATGGGTGAGATTCCCCGTCGGGAAAGGCGGCCTGGGAATGGCGCCGCAACTCCAGGATGTTGTCGACCAGCGTCTTGATGCGGTCACAGAACATCGGCCGTCCTTCTTTCACCTTATCGGTCATGGAATGGGTGCCCCGGTGCTCGTCACCCATGGTACCGAAGAGCAACAGACGGCTCGCCTCCGTCCCCTCTTTACCGGCGAGGACATCTGGTGCCAGTTGTTCTCGGAACCGGGTGCCGGAAGCGACGTTGCAGGCCTGTCATCACGAGCAATCCGTGATGGTGACGAGTGGGTGGTAAACGGCCAGAAGGTGTGGACGACCGTTGCCCACGTTGCCAAGTGGGGCATGCTGCTTACCCGCACCGACCCAACAGCACCCAAGCACCGCGGGATGACCTATTTCCTAATGGATATGCAGGCCCCGGGAGTAGATATCCGACCATTGCGTCAAATCACCGGTGAAGCCGAGTTCAACGAGGTCTACCTCACCGATCACCGAATCCCGGATTCGATGCGTATCAGTGATGTCGGCGATGGTTGGCGAGTGGCATTGACAACCCTGATGAACGAACGCGTCGCACTAGGCGGCGCCATTGCACCCCGTGACTCCGGCGCCATCGGTGAGTTGCTTGACGTGTGGCGGGACCGCAAAACCGCGGGCAGCAGAGACGCACTCATGAAACTCTGGACGCAAGCCGAGGCGGCTCGTCTCACCAACATTCGTGCCTATCAAAACCGAACTTCCGGCACTCCGGGTCCCGAGGGTTCGACGGGGAAGTTGATTTTCGCCGACCTCAACAAGAAGATCTTCGAAATGGCAACCGATCTTCTCGGCCCGAACGCAATGCTGTACGACGACTACTCCTTCGTCATCCCCGAGGGAGCGCGCGAACGAGACCGTGATCCGAGACGCCGCTTCCTGCGGTCCCGCGCCAACTCCATTGAGGGTGGCACATCCGAAATCATGAAAAACATCATGGGTGAGCGGGTATTGGGTCTGCCTGGCGAGCCCCGTGTCGACAAGGACCTCCCATGGAAAGATGTCCCGCGCGGGTAACTGTCGCTGCGACCATATACCTGGAGAGTTCCGATATGTTTTCACACCGTAACGGGTATACTGAATAAGACCATTACAGGTGAGGGATCAGTTGAACTATGCGCACTACACCGATGTGCCCGTCATGCTGGCACGAGATCTCGTCAATCTGTTCAATGAGGATGTGACGTTTGAACAGCTCGATGAGTTCGTCGTCTCGCGTGGATTCACGAACTCGACCGTTGTCCGAAGACGCGATCTTGCGGACGTCGCAGCGCTCGCGGTGAATCTCCGGGAGGTCTTCCTGGCTGAGACCGAGGAGCAAAAAGTCGAACTCATCAACGGTCTCCTGATCGACTCCCAGGTCGAACCGAGACTCGTTGATCACGACGATGGTGGTGTCCATTTCCACTACACCAGCGACGAATTTCCGGTGCTGACAAAACTACGCGCCTATACGTCGATGGGTTTGGCCATGGTGGCCTCCCAGCATGACCATGGCCGTCTCGGATCCTGTGTAGCAACCGGGTGTACGAACGTGTTTGTGGATACGACACGAAATGCCAGCAAACGCTTCTGCTCCGCACCTTGTGCGAACCGCACCAATGTCGCCTCCTTTCGCGAGCGCAAGAACGCCTAAACAGCGACACAATTGTTTACCCACTGGACACATGTTGGTGATACAGTGTCGCGATGGCCGACCCAACACCACAAGAGCGCCGGATCCTCGAGGAGTTGCGTGACAACCCCTTCCTCTCCCAGATGGACCTCGCAAAGCGCCTCCGGATCAGTCGTTCGACAGTCGCCTCGCACGTCCGCTCTCTCCAGACAAAGGGACATATCGAAGGTCGGGCCTACGTCCTGGTTACCCCCCAGGACGCCGTGTTGTGCGTTGGGGGTATCAACACTGACATCACGTTCCGACTCGCAACGTCATTCATAGCGGGTACTTCCAACATTGGGAGTGCCACCGATAGTCCTGGCGGCGTCGCACGCAACGTCGCCGAAGCCATCGCGTCAACCGGTACGAACGTGATCTTGGTGGGTCCCATCGGTGACGACAATCGCGGCCGAGACGTCATCCGGGCAACATCGGCCGCCGGTGTCGACTGCACCGCGGTCACGACCCATGCCGGAGCTCCAACCGGTACCTACACCGCGGTCATCGACCCGACGGGCGGCCTCGTTGTCGGATTGAGTGATATGCGTATCCTCGACTCCATCACGTGGGAGAGTCTCCGAGTGGGATCGCACTTGGTCCGGCAGGCATCGTGGATGTTCATCGACGCCAACCTTCCTCAGCAGGTTGCCGAGGCCGCCATTGGTGCGGCCGGACCAGCCGGTGTACCCATCGCGGCTGACGCAGTCAGCATCCAGAAGGCGAGCCGGTTTGCTGGGCTACGTTTCGACTTGGTTTTCTGCAACGTCGACGAGGCCGCCGTCTTACTCGGACGTAAGAAGATCTCGACAGACAACGCCGCAAGGGCACTCGTAGAACTCGGACACGGGGCTGCGGTCGTCACCCACGGCCCCGAGGGGGCGTCCTGGGCAAACACTCAGGGTTCCGGCCACTGCCCGGCGATCAATACCGTCCACGGCGATGTCACCGGTGCGGGTGACGCACTCATCGCCGGCACACTTGTGGGCCTCAACCGTGGCGAAAACCTCGGTGGGGCCGTCACTCTCGGTACCAAACTGGCATCCCTCGCCTTGGGCCGGGCGGGTGCCTCCAGCGCCGCTCTCCAAGCACGAACACCTGCACACTCCGACACCTCATCCAAGAAAGAGAACCCATGAACCCAGCTCTCGTTATCCACCCCGAGGTCGCCGAGGCGCTCGCAGAAAACACACCGATCGTCGCCCTCGAATCAACCATCATTTCTCACGGGATGCCGTTCCCAAGGAATATCGAGACGGCCCACCAGATCGAATCGGCAGTGAGGCAAGCGGGTGCGATCCCCGCAACGATCGCCCTCATCGCCGGGGCAGCTCACGTCGGACTCACCGAATCCTCGCTGGAGCGCCTTGCCAAGGAATCCGGTGTCGCCAAGGTCTCACGTCGCGACGTTGGGGCGATCCTCGCCTCGGGCCAGACGGGTGCAACCACGGTCGCCACCACCATGCTGATTGCACACCGAGCAGCTATCCACGTGTTTGCGACCGGCGGCATCGGGGGGGTTCACCGCGGAATCGGGACCACGCTCGACATTTCGGCGGACATCACCGAACTTGGCCACACGCCGGTAGCCGTGGTTTGCGCTGGAGCCAAGTCGATTCTTGACCTACCAAACACTCTGGAAGCCCTCGAGACTGCGGGGGTACCGGTGGTCGGTTACCAAACGGACGAATTCCCCGCATTCTTCTCGCGAGGCTCCGGGCTTCCCGTGAGTGTCCGTCTCGACACACCGGCAGGGATTGCGGCAATGCTGGACGCCCACTGGGGATTCGGGATGAACGCCGGTGTTGTTGTTGCCAACCCGATCTCCGAGGATGACGCGTTGCCCCTTGCCGACGTTGACCGCATCGTCGCGGAGGCTCTTGTGGCCGCCGAGACCCAGGGTGTCACCGGCAAGGACATTACCCCGTTCCTTCTGGCGTACCTCAACGACTCATCGGGGGGCGCAACGTTGCAGGCGAACATCGCTCTGGTGCTCTCGAACGCAACGCTCGCCGCGCAGATTGCCGCAGAGTTGAGCCAAACGGGCCATCGTCACTGAAGGATCTCGGCGGATGGTTGTCTAGATTGCGACAAAATTATGACGGGCGGGAAAGCTCTTACCAGCATCGATTCCGCCCCACTCCCAGTGCCAAGGCTCGGAACGACTCCTGGTGCACTGCGCCCACTCCGGGTTCACCCATCCGAAGTCAGCGGCGTTGTCGACAAGCCATTGATAGGTTTCGGAATGGCACCCGACAAGCTTGCCTCCCGAAGTGATGTCGATGGCGCGGCCCCAACCATGGTTCGACCTGCCCGGGCGAGAGGTAGCCGGACTACAGCGGCTCTGTCGCGCGGTTAACGAACCGCAGTTGCGGATATAAGTTTGTTTCTGTGCGGCGATGCTCCGATAACACCAACCCGGTGTGAGATCGATACCGTCGGCGTTGGCCCGTGCGACGAGTCGCAACCAGGCGCTAGCCGCTTCGGTCTCCACGAGACAGCCCTGTTGGTCGGTGGGAATATCGACAAGCCGATCATGGGGCAGACGGCCGTTGCGTAACCCATCATCGATGAGATCCTCAACGTAGGCATGGGGAGAGCGGGGCTCCTCAGCCGCAGAGACTGTGGGTTGTGGTGGGGCAAGCAATGTCCCTACCAACAAGACCGTGGTGACTATCAACAAGGCATCCTCCTGGGCTGCACCAACCGCACAAACGGAGGGGACCTCGTGTCCAATCCGACACACCTCGGTAGATGCAGAGGAGAGACGATAGCGACTCACAGTAGTTTTGTCACTACTTTGCGTAGTCTTGATTCGAGCTTCACCCCTACTGGCCATCGGTTGATGTGCGGATGTAGGGCAATGCGCAGGCACGAACCGAAGTGGTCAAGTATCCCTACGCCCGAGCAGCCCACCAGTCGTCGAGCATTGCGTAGGCATCTTCCTTTGAGAAGGGGCCGTCGTCGAGACGGTGTTCGAGCAACATGTTCATCGCCTCGCCGATCACGGGACCGGGACTGAGATCAAGATGATCCATCACCTCACGGCCATCAAGCGGGGGCCGGATGGCATCGAGTTCCTCCTGAGCCCGCAAAACAACAATGCGCTCTTCCATCTCGTCGATACGTCGCGAGATCTCAACCGCTCGCCGACGATTTCGGGTCGTCACGTCGCAGCGCACCAACTCGTTGAGAGTCTCGAGGAGTTCGCCGGCATCACGGACGTAGCGGCGGACCGCAGCATCGGTCCATCCCATCTTGAATGTGTGTGGTCGCATGTGAAGAAAAACGAGCTGCGACACGTCCCTGATCACCCTCTTGGGGTATTTGAGTTCGTTCATGCGATGTCGAGTCATGCGGGCCCCCACGACCTCGTGATGATGGAACGACACACCGTGGTCGGCGAACGAACGAGTACGCGGCTTGCCAACATCATGAAACAACGCAGCCAAACGAAGCACCAGGTCCGGAGATGTCTTATCGACGACCGCGATCGTGTGAGCAAGTACGTCCTTGTGTCGGTGTACCGGATCTTGCTCAAGAGCGAGTGCGGGCAGCTCGGGAATGAACACATCAGCAAGCCCAGATTCGACGAGCATTTCGAGTGCCGTTGCGACATCTTCACCGACCAACAGTTTGTCGAACTCGTCACGGATGCGTTCAGCGGAGACGATCGAGAGGCGGTCGGCCATGCGGGTCACGCTCGCCAGGGCATCTGGGTCGGGAGAGAATCCGATCGTTGCCATGAATCGGAAGAGGCGCAGCATCCGCAACGGATCATCACCAAACGAAACCTCGGGAGAACCTGGCGTCCGCAAGGTACGCGAAACGAGGTCAAGCAACCCACCATACGGATCAACTATGTGGGGTTCGTCATCGTCGGTCGGCAGGGCAAGCGCCATTGCATTGACGGCAAAATCGCGTCGTGCAAGATCCTCTTCGATAGTGTCCGAAAACGAGACATGTGGTTTGCGCGACTCGTCACGATACGTGTCGGATCTGAACGTTGTGATCTCGTAGACCTCGCCGTCACGCACGGCGCCAATCGTGCCAAACGTCTCACCAACGAGATAGAGGTCATCCGCCCACGGCCCAACTATCCGCTTCACCTCATCCGGTCGCGCCGCGGTCGTAAAGTCGAGATCTGGACTCGGTCGGTCCAGCATTGCGTCGCGGACACTCCCGCCAACCAGGTAGAGGCGGTACCCATCCTGTGCAAAAAGACGTGACAGCTCCACCGTGGGTGAGCCAGGGGCGAGTAGGGGTTCAAGGCGGGGAGGAATCATCTTGTTGTGAGGTTACCGGTTCGGCGTTGGGCTAGCCCGCTACGAACGCCAGCTGCTTGCCAGTGCATCGGCGTATTCGTTCCAGCGGTATCCGCTGTGAGCGGCGATCCACTCAATCGAGATTTCCGGTCGTTCGCTAATCGCGTAGTACGCACGTTTCACAAGATCGAGGTTCTCGACCGGCCCACTCTTGCGCTTCCAACCCCGCTTTTCCCATCCGGTAGCCCACTCGGTAAGTGTTTGCACCGCAAGACGCGAATCGGTGTAGATCGTTGCTGGTGTTCCCTGGGGCACGATCTCAAGGGCGGCGATAATCGCGGTGAATTCCATCCGATTGTTCGTCGTATCGGGGTCCGTCCCTGACAGGGAATCAATGATCTCGTTGTCAACCACGTACACGGCTCCCCAACCACCGGGCCCCGGGTTTGGCACGCTCGAACCGTCGGTGAAAACACCCGACGTCGGCCCATCGGTAAACATCCGCAGAACCTCATCCGTCGTGAGCGTTCGTGTTGCACTGACACTCTTCGCACGCTTCTTCGTGGATCCCCGTTTCGATCCGGGCTTGGCGGCGTTCTTCGTGTTCCCCCGGCAATCCATGCACTGGGTCGGCTCCCAACCGGGATAGCGGTCGAGAACATGATCGGGCAGGGAAAACGAAGAGCCGCACGTGCGACAGGTAAATGACTCCATGGGGGACGAGATGATAGCCGCACCAACACGAACCACAGTGTTTCCCGGTCCCGAAAATGAAAATCGGGACAACTCGAAAGTTGTCCCGATTTCATTAGCGCCAGCCCCGGCAATGAATTGTGTGGCGGACCGTTCAACCCGCCTGTGTGCGAGAGAGCAACCCTGAGTTCTGTGCGGCGAGTTTGAAGTCGGCCGGATTCGTAGAGTTGACGAGCCCATCGTTGAAGGAGACGAGTCCCCGACGGAAGGCCTCCAGGATCGCTTGGTCAAAGGTCTGCATCCCGTAGTACTCACCGTCGGCAATAACCTCGACAAGGTTGTGTGTCAACGTCGGATCAACGATCCTGTCGAAGACCCGCTCGTTGTTGACCAATATCTCAACCGCTGGGATACGGCCACCGTTGTCGATCATCGGCAGTAGTCGCTGTGACACAATGCCGCGCAACGACCCGGCAAGAATGAGTCGGATCTGGGACTGCATGGCAGCAGGGAAATAGTCGATTATTCGGTTGACAGTCTCGGTTGCATCGATCGTGTGTAGTGTCGAAAGAACGAGGTGACCTGTCTCGGCGGCACGGAGCGCCGACTCGACGGTTTCCCGATCCCGCATCTCTCCAATGAGGATCACGTCCGGATCCTGACGCAGAACTCGACGGAGACCTTCGGCGAAGGATGTCGTGTCGACACCGACCTCACGCTGTGAAACGAGGGACATCTTGTCCGAGTGGAGGATCTCGATGGGATCCTCGAGGGTGATGATATTCGCACGGCGCGTCGTGTTGATGTAATCGATCATGGCACCAAGGGTTGTTGTCTTTCCAGACCCCGTCGGTCCGGTGACGAGCACCAAACCGCGCTGGTGCTGACACAGGTCACGAATCACGCTCGGCAGACCGAGTTCGTCAAAGTTCTGACTTGCCGGACTCACGGCACGCATCACAATATTCACCGAACCGCGCTGGCGGTAACAGTTGACACGGAACCGTCCAATGTCGGACCGGCCGTACGCAAAGTCGGCCTCATTGGTGGCATCGAAACCCGCCCGAACACGATCCGACATCAAATGATGAGCAACCTTCTCGGTATCGGACGGTTTCAGTGTCGGAAGATTCGAAAGGTGGAGTTCTCCGTTGACGCGATAAGCGGGAGGCGACCCTACCTTGAGGTGAAGGTCGGAACCCTCAACGGACGCGAGCTTTTTGAGAAGTTCGTCAACGGTTGGTAATCCATCAAGCACTCTGGGAACCCCTTTTGATAACACGGAAGTTTTGGTAACGCGGCGCTGTGTCATCTATCGGAATGCGCGGAGAATTTCTTAACCCGAGTCATGGAGGGTTAATCCAAAGTGGTTGCCGATCTCGATGGCTGTCATTTGGGCTATCCGCATCGCCGTTGATGTGTCCGTGCTCGGGACCGCTCCAATCCGGGGGCGGTCGAGTCCATTTATCGTGTCGGTCACCGATGCCGTCATGGCCTCAAGGTTGTATCCCCCCTCGAGGAAGAGCACCGTTCGACCCTTGCCAACGACGCCTGACAACATCGATGCCATCTCCCGATAGTCCTCTCGGACCAGTGCGATTCCCGCCAAGGGGTCGTCGCGGTGCCCATCGTATCCGGCGCTGATGAGGAGCCAATCGGGACCCCACTCTTCGAGCAGAGGAACAATCGCTTGGGAGAACGCCCACCGATATGGACCTCCGTCAGTCCCGGTTGGGAATGGAAAATTGAAGCTGGTTCCGGTGCCGGGACCCGCACCGGTTTCGTCGATCCACCCACCGCCGGGGTAAGCAGGGAATTCGTGCAGCGAAATATAGAGAACGTTCGGATCCTCGTAGAACGTGTCCTGCGTGCCGTTGCCGTGATGCACGTCCCAGTCCACAATCGCGACCTTGTTGCCCGATCCGGTGAGATACCGAGCAGCTATTGCGATGTTGTTAAACAGGCAGAAACCCATTGCGCGGTTGACGAGTGCGTGGTGCCCCGGCGGCCGGGTCACGACAAACGCGGCATCACCCCGAGAACGGCCAAGATCATCAACGGCCTGTATCCCGGCTCCCGCGGACCGCAGCGCCGCCTCCCACGAATCGGCAACGACGGGGGTATCGGCGTCAATGGGCCCGCCACCCGCCTGGCAGAAACGTTCAATCGCATCGATGTATTCGGCCGCGTGAACAAGCCGAAGATGGTTACGGTCAATCGGCTCCGCTGCCAGGTCGATAGCGTCAACCCCCGACGCCTCAATCCCGGCCAACGTCGCTGCTAAGCGAGCGGGCCGCTCCGGATGCCCAAGCCCTGTGTCGTGACGCAGACATGCCTCGTGCGTGTAGACCAGCAGTTTCATGGGTCCTGATACTACGCACCCCGCGACGTCTCCCCGCAAAGTGATCATCACAACCGCGGTATCGCTCCGTTAATGTTGCCGCCAACGTCGGTGTTGGAAAGTTCGAGGTGCGACATGAGGGAGACCTTTCGAGAGCTACATACTGACGGTTTCTTCGTGATGCCGAATCCCTGGGACGTTGGTTCAGCAGTCCAGCTCGAGGACATGGGGTTCAAGGCTCTTGCAACAACGAGTTCTGGACATGCAGCATCACTTGGTCGAGACGACCAGGAGGTTCTCTTTGACGAACTCTGTCAGCACGTTGCAGCGTTGACATCGGCAGTCGGTATTCCGGTGAACGTCGATGCCGAACGGCTCTTCGGTGACACCCCGGATGAGTGCACAGCCAACCTTATTGTGCTGATGGAATGTGGTGCAGCCGGTGTGTCTATTGAGGATTACAACCCTGCTCGCGGTGAAATCGAGCCACTGGTTACCTTTGTAGCCAAGGTCGAGTCCTGCGCCGCCGCTGCTCAAGATCACGGAATCGTGCTGACTGCTCGTGCGGAGAATCATCTCTATGGCAGGAACGATATCGACGACACCATCACACGACTCCAGGCGTTTCGGGCAGCGGGTGCAGAGGTGGTGTACGCACCCGGTCTTACCGAATCGGAGCACATCGCCAGGATTGTGAACGAGGTCGGAGGAGCCGTCAACGTACTGCTCCGAGATACGGGTCCCACTGTTGCGGAGCTTGCTGACCTCGGAGTCCGGCGTGCCAGCGTCGGTGGCATGCTGGCCGGGGTTGCGTATGACGCAATGCGACGTTGCGCTCAAAAGCTTCTGCTGTAGTCGCATCGAACCACGCGTCGAACCCACACAAGTTGATACGATGGGGGTACCAGTACGTCTCCCGAACTCGGCCAACGTCGCAGACCCTTCAGTCTGGCGCCAACACTGTTTTCCAACGACTCGCGAGGTACCAAATGCTCGATACCAAGGCAACGGTCGGTGCAATCATGGTCGACTGTCGCGATCCCGATGCTCTGTTCGACTTCTGGTCACAGATCACCGGCGTCGAAATCGCCCAACGTTATCCCGACTACATATTTACTACGCCCCTCGCCGATAGTTCGATTCGACTGGCCTTTCAGAGTGTCGATGAGGACAAGATCTCCAAGAATCGTCTTCACCTTGACCTCAACCACGAGAACCCCGAGAAGTTCATCAACGCCGTTATCCATCTCGGCGGCTCAAGAATCCAAGACCACGAGATCGATGGATTTGGCTGGACCGTGCTCCAGGACCCCGAGGGCAACGAGTTCTGTGTGACCTCGGTCCTATGACCGGGACTCCAATCGATTCGCGGCGACCGAACACCACCTTCACGGCGGCAAACGAGGGACGACACAGTCCGACGAGTCACAAGCCTCTCCGTCAAGGAGCTGGACCACCGAAATACCGGCTCCTTGGAGCGCTTGCGCCGGATGCCGCTCCGGCTCCCGGTGATGCCGCGTTCCCAAATAGCGCACGACATGGGACGGTTCACGGATGTGGGGTCCGGTCGGGAAGTCGATATTATTGCGGGTGTCACCGGGACTCTCGCTCCGGCTACTGCCGCAACCCTGGTGTAGTCGCAATCCCGATTCTCCTTACCTAGAGGTAACTCATGAAATCGACCCGTTTCGTTCAATTCGCCGTGGTAGCTGCGTTCGCCCTCATCATTGCTGCCTGCGGTGGTGGATCCGGCGCTGGCACCGAGACGGCTGGCATCGACATCGACGCTGAGACCCAGCTCGTGCCCGTCGATGGTGGCAACTACACCGACGTCAGCGTCAAGGGCCTAGTCGCGAAACTCCAGAGCAAGGATTTCGTACTTGTCAATGTTCATATTCCCTACGCGGGAGAGATCGAGAACACCGACCTCTTCATTCCATTTGATAAAATCGCTCAAAATCTGGCAAAGCTGCCGACAGACAAGGATGCACAGATCGTCGTCTATTGCCGCAGCGGTGGCATGAGCGCGATCTCGGCCGCCGAACTTGTGCAGCAGGGATACACCAACGTGTGGAATCTCGACGGCGGCATGAACGCCTGGAAAGCGGCTGGCGAGCCGTTGCTCCAGAAAGACACCTAACACGCCCGCCGACCGGCTACTCACATACACGACAACCGATTGATATTGGATAACCAATGGCAGAGATAACCCGCCGAACCTTTGTAAAACTCGCTGGTGTCGGGATGGCCTCAACCGTCCTGGCAGCGTGTGGCATGAACCGCGACAACACCCAGCAGCTCCTCCCCCAACCGGTGTCGACTCCCAGCGCCGACTTCGTCCCGGATGTCGAGATCGCGCTGCGTGCGATCGAGGACCGTGTTGAGGTCCGCTCCGGCACCCAGACGGACGTGTGGAGGATCGAGGGGAACCTCATCAAGGGTGATGACGGCGTCGTCGTACCCGTGGCCGGAAGTTATCTCGGACCCACGCTGCACCTCAAGAAGGGGCAGAAGGTTCGAATTGAGTTCACTAACGAACTCCCCGAGGTCAGCATCATCCATTGGCATGGTCTCCACGTCCCGGCCGACATGGATGGACACCCGCAGTACGCCATCGACAAGGGCGAGACCTACTACTACGAGTTCGAGGTTCTCAACCGAGCCGGCACCTACTGGTACCACCCGCACCCCCACGGCCGAACAGGACCGCAGGTGTACGCAGGCATGGCCGGTTTCTTCATCATCTCCGACGACGAAGAGTCCGCACTCGGTCTCCCGACCGGGGACTACGACATTCCGCTGGTATTGCAGGATCGAACCTTCGATGACAACGACCAGTTCGTCTACAACGGCGGCGGCATGATGGACCAAATGATTGGGTTTCTCGGCGACGAGGTGCTGGTGAACGGTGTACCGGACTTCGCTCTCGATGTGGCGAACCGAGCGTATAGATTTCGCTTTCTCAACGGCTCCAACTCACGAATGTACAAACTTGGTTGGAGTGATGGGACACCCTTCACCGTCATAGGAACGGATGGGGGCCTCCTGGAGGCACCCGTGACGCGCCCCTACCTCACACTCGCACCGGCTGAGCGACTCGACATTTGGGTGGACTTTGGCGACCGGTCCGTGGACACGGACATGAAGCTCGTCAGCCTGCCGTTCGACAACGGAAATATGAACAGCCCGGAGTTTCCAATCCTCACGGCGACGATCGCTCGGCAGTCGACCGATACGGCAACTCTCCCCTCACAACTATCGACTCCGAATTTCTTCGATATCTCCCAGGCCGAGCAAACCCGTGAGGTTGTCCTCGCACAGAGAATGGGAAGCGGTTGGTCTCTGAACGGTCGCCAGTTCGAAATGACCGGTGTCGCCGAAGAGGAAACCATCCGACGCGGCAGCATTGAAATCTGGGAGTTCATCAACAAGGGCGGGGGCGGAATGTCGAACCTACCCCACCCGATGCACATGCACGGCGAGTCCTTCAAGGTCATCGAGCGACAGACCTCCAGTGGCGGCCAAACCGCCTGGGACACCCTAAGCGAGGGTGTCGTCGACGAAGGCTGGAAGGACACAGTCCTTGTCATGCCCGGACAGCGGGTAAAGGTCCTGCGCCGCTTCGGTGACTTCACCGGCCTGTTCCTCTACCACTGCCACAACCTCGAACATGAGGACCAGGGCATGATGCGCAACCTCGAGATTAAGGCCTAACGCTCCCGCCTATGGGCGGCGACCTCGTTACATGGCTCACCACGTCGGACACTTCATTGCACCAGTCGTTACACTCTGGTGATACGAATCTTGTGGAATCGGGACCCCGAACCGTTATCGGTCCGCCGGTTTTCTTGCTACTGTTCCCGACCGCCTGAACTATTGGAGGACCCGCGTGACAAACACTGCTCGAACACTCGACACAGACGTTTTGCTATCACGTCTCCTCCAGATGCGCACGCATGGTGGGCCGGCCCAGACAATCGGTCTCGGCCAGGAAGCAGTTCGTACAATCCTCGTTTCAGATGAGTCTCTCCGGCGCGCGGTAGTCGACGCATTTGCGCACTATGAGCGTCTCATGACAACACATCCCGATCTTCTCGCAATGGACGAGAAAACCCAATGTGCCCGGGTACAGGACGGGTTCGTGAACTTTTATCCCGATGACCAGATCAACCCATACATCGCTCTTGCCGGTGACGGACCGTGGATCATCACCCTCAAGGGTGCTGTCATATATGACTGCGGGGGTTATGGCATGCTCGGCTTCGGTCACGCCCCACGCGGTGTCATTGAGGCAATGAGCCGTCCCCACGTCATGGCCAACGTTATGACACCCTCCGTCAGTCATCTGGATTTCATCGATCGGCTCCGGCAAGAGATTGGACACACCCGCTCGGGTACACCTCCATTCGCAAAGTTTCTTTGCCTCAACAGTGGTTCCGAAGCAGTGAATGTGGCGACGCGATTGAGCGACATCAACGCCAAGTCGATGACCGATCCCGGTGGTCGTTACGACGGCAAGCCAATCCGGTCGGCAAGTCTGACAAACAGCTTCCACGGTCGGACGGACGGTCCCGCCCACTTCACAGACTCGACCCGTAAGAAATACCGCGATCATCTGGCATCGTTTCGAGACTCAGACACGCTACTCACTATCGAACCGAACAATATCGAGTCTCTGGAAACGGTGTTCAAGGACGCGGAGAACGAGAATCTATTCATCCAGGCGTTTTTCATGGAGCCAGTCATGGGCGAGGGAGACCCCGGTCTGTCAATGACTCCAGATTTCTACGAGCGGGCCCGAGAGCTGACTTCTCAGCACGGCGCACTTCTCCTCGTCGACTCGATCCAGGCCGGTCTTCGAGCGCACGGGGTCCTATCGATCGTCGACTATCCCGGTTTTCAGCACCTTCCAGCTCCCGACATGGAGACATATTCGAAGGCCCTCAACGCGGGGCAATATCCCCTCTCGGTCCTCGCCATGACTGCCTCCACCGCGGCTCTTTACCGCAAGGGTGTGTACGGCAACACCATGACGTCGAACCCACGTGCGATGGATATCGCGGTCGAGGTGCTCGACAACATCACCCCCGAACTACGTGACAACATTGTGCGGCGCGGCAAGCAACTGGTCGATGGACTCCGTGATATCGCTCAAGAACTCAAGGACACGATCACAAAAGTACAGGGAACCGGGTTACTGCTCAGCTGCGAACTTCATCCCCGGTTTACCTGTACCGGTGCGGGCAGCACCGAAGAATATCTCCGCAGGAATGGACTCGGTGTGATCCACGGTGGAACCAACTCACTGAGATACACCCCGAGTTTCTTCATCGACAATACCGGTGTCGACCTCGTCCTCGAACGCACTCGGGATGCCCTCATCAACGGACCATCACAGCAGCAACAACAACGTTGATCGTCGCCGCCCACCCAATGTCGAAACCGACGTCGACAGCAACGGACTGAGAATCGAGGGTCACCTGGTATCCCTTGAGGCGCCACCCGTTGACCTGGAGGACCCGTAACGAACGGATTTCTCGAGGTTGGTACCGTCCGCCCACCCTGGAAGCTCCGCAACGTGGTCGTCGTCGATTCGGCGAACCTCGACAAGTGTTTCGTGAAACGCCGCCGATCCGAGGTTGTCAGGTCCCACATCGGGATTGGTCAACGCATTCACTCCCCGCCCGCTTGGAGTGTTCGTGTTTCACCGACCGAACGGCATTGCGACCAGCCCTGGTTGCAATCGGTCGGAAATCGTTCGGGTCAACCTGAGAGACCCTCGATCATTGAAGATGTCAATACCACCGGGTTGACCCCGACCCACTACCGAACTGCACACCGGGCGATCGCTCCGGAGCAACCTAACGGCAGCCCGAACTGCGACCAACGAACAAGCCGACGCGAAACGACAGGCGCAAGGCCGCACGCTCGCCACCAGTCTCGCCAAAAAAGAGCTCCAGAAGAGCGCGGGCTTCGGTCATGTTCTCAAAGTCGAAATGTGTGTCGATGGCAAGGCAAGCGAAGCCGTTGCGAACCCAGAATTCGGTATCGGCGCTCATGTCATCGAGGGAAAGGGCGCTGAATTCATCGGATCCGAGGTTGTCGACAATCAACAGCGGACCACCGCGACGAACCACTCGGTGAAGCTCGCGAAGTCCGGGAGAAGGGTCCCAATTGCGTGAGAAGAAGTACGCCCATGTGGCGTACGCGGCACCGAACGAAGCGTCGGCGAAAGGCAGACATTCGGCTTCGCCCTGAACCCAAGCAAGCCGCCGGTCGCGACGGATCATGCCCGCGGCAGGCTCGAGAGCAACGACATTGCGTGTGCGCGTCGTAAGTCGCTCGGCCGTGAATCCATCCCCGGCACCAACATCAAGTGCCGTACCCGTCGTTGGTAGGTTCTCGTCAAGGGCGGCAATGACGCGTCCTTCGCGGTCCATCGCACCCCGCTCGATAGCGAACAGATCAGGATCATCGGAACCGTAGAAAGGGATCACCGCCATAACGGATCGTAGCTCCCGACCTCGGGAATTCCGCGGGAGGTCGCTAGACGAGTTGGGTGAGGGCCGCCAGAAGGAGTTCCACGTTGCGGAGTCGAGCCGTGTGTCCCATGCACCCAATCCGCCACACTTTGCCCGCATAAGCACCAAGACCACCACCGATTTCAATGCCATAGTCGGAGAGAAGCCGGGACCGCACAACGGCGTCATCAACACCGTCGGGTACCGTGACGGTCGTGAGCTCGGGCAGCCGGTGCCCCTCTACCGCGAACAACTCGAATCCAAGATCGGTGAGACCCTCGCGGAGACGACGACCGCACGTTTCGTGACGTTCCCAAGCGTTCTCGAGTCCCTCGTCGAGCACCGCACCAAGACCGGCGTGCAAACTGAAGATCATCGAAATGGGTGCCGTGTGGTGATAGGCCCGAGCACCTTCACCATCCACGTATTTTGAGATCAAGTTGAGGTCGAGGTACCAACTTCGGGGTCGAGCGACGATAAATTGGCGGGCTCGCTCAGAAACCGTGACCGGAGCAAGACCAGGCGCCACACCAAGACACTTTTGGGTCCCCGAATACGCAAGGTCGACTCCCCACTCGTCGATCTCCACCGGGATGCCCCCGAGCGATGTGACGCAGTCCACAAGCAGCAGCGCGTCACCCTTGTTGGCACCCAACTCACCGATCTCGGATCGCACACCCGTCGAGGTCTCTGCGTGAACCACACCGATCAGTTTCGGATTCGGATGGGCATCCAGGAGCTGCTCCGGATCCACCGGCTGACCCCACTCAAAATCGACACGGGTCACATCGGCACCACACCGTTCGGCAACCTCGACCATCCTCCCGCCGAACACGCCATTGACACCGATAACGACAGCGTCACCTGGTTCGATGACGTTGACCAAACATATCTCCATACCTGCGGACCCCGTAGCGCTGACTGGAAATGTCAATCGATTCGACGTCTTCCAGACCTCTCGCAGACGGTCATTAGTTTCGTCGAGGATGCCAAGAAACTCCGGATCGAGGTGTCCAAGCATGGGACGTCCCAGTGCGGCGACAGCGTCGGGGTACGGATTGCAGGGACCGGGCCCCATGAGAATGCGATCGGAAAGTGCCATCCGGGAATCCTACTGCTCCCTCTCGAGCTTCCACAGCCGCGCTACATCGGTCCGTCCGACTGCTCCTGCTTCCAGACGGGGCGGATCGAAACCGCCACTCTTCAGCCGGCAAGGTGACGAGTCGCCCTGCCGATACGCACATAGTTGAGCGCCGTGAACTCTATGTCTCGTACGTGACCCACATCGTTCCACAGGGCGTCATATCCCCGCAGACGCCGGAGGAGCCTCACCCTGGCCTCGAACCGCTCTCGTTCTCGTTGGGTAGATTCGCGCCTCGGCCCGATCGTGCCGATCAAACGTACGCCGGGATATTCAATGAATCGGCCACGGACAAACATCTTGAGCCAGAACCAACTCGAACTGTTTACCGCAAGGATTGTCACGTTGGGATCTCTATCAACATTTCGGGACAAACGACTAGCAAACACGTCGAAATACACTCCGGTCGACGGCCCGGTAACAAGCAGGGACCCGATGGGGGTGACATGCGGCGTACCGTCGTCATTGATACTCGCGATCGAGCAATGGAGGGAAGACGCCATTCCCTGGTGCAGCACCTTGACACCACGTGCCCATACGTGCTCCTCAATCAACGGTGATCACCGCCTCACACAAGCGGCGTGAGAAGTGCGAGCGCCGTCTCCTCGACAAGGTGCTCAACTCTGGTTTCGGGACGTCGACCGGCAGCCAACGCGGGGCGGACCGCTCCATAAGGGACGCTCATCACGGCAAACCTCACGCGGGCGCGGCCATCGGCATGTGTCGCACCGAGCCGCTTCGTCAACTTCCGCATCCCTGTCGTCACGGCCGCGCGCTGCATCTCGTTTCGGTGTTGTAGTTCCTCTGGCCATCCGGAACTAAGGAAATCCGCGCTGCGGTGGACCAGCAGGAGCCTGGCGTGGTCGAGGTCGTTTCGGCTCCACTGCACGACATGAGTCGCAGCCGAGACCGCAGCTGTTAGCGGATCTTCAATCGACACGGCTGCAAGGAACCCTTCCTGGAACCGTTCGACGGCCCGCAACCAGAGAGCTCCAATGAGAACATCCTTCCCAGAGAAGCGGTGATAGATCGATCCACTCGGTGCGTGCATCTTCCGTGCGATCTCCGCAACTGTGAACTCGGAAGGTCCTCGTTCAAGTGCCACCGCAAGTGAAGCATCGAGGATCGTATCGGCGTCATATTTTGTTGGCCTACTCATCTTGTTTTAGAGAGTACTCTCTAAAATGACGGCCTGTCAAGGATGAATACTGACCAAAAGACCGACCGGTTAAGGAATTCACTTCTTTCGTCGATCTTGACTTGGCACCCTTGAAAGCCGGGTAACCTTTGCTCCCGAACTGGAATGAGATATAGACATGGCACTCGCTGAGACGCCATTCACATTGATCCATAAGGGGGATTGGCCAGGTCCTACGATTCTTCGACGCGGATGGGCCCGTGCCACGGCACGACCCTGGAACGATCACATAGATGACGCGTCATTGCGGTTGATCCGTGGGGGTTCACTTTTCATCAATGCCTGTGCCCTGCGACTGCTGGAACTTGGCGCTGAAAGTGTTATCTCTCCACCACTGCCGACGGGTGCCAGGAAACCCTGGATGGACTCCGGTTTCGACGAGGACGTCGAGTTGGCACTGTTGCGTCTCGATCTCAACCACCAGGTTCCGGCACCGGACCATCTGGTCGTTGAACGGACAGCGGAACCTATCAACGGGCTGTTGGACATCGATCGTGCGGCGTTCGATCCTTTTTGGCGATTCGACATCCATGGCATAACCGAGGCAATGCAGGCAACGACTCGATCGACCGTCCTTGTTATCCGAAACTCCGACGGGCACTCTATCGGGTTCGCGATAGTCGGTTACGGCAACGCTATTTCGTACCTTCAACGGGTGGCAGTTCACCCCTCGTGGCAGGGTCACGGAATGGGGCGGTCACTTGTCAGGGTTGCGGCGCGCAAAGCGCGGGCACACGGCTCGCAGGCGATTCTGTTGAATACACAGTTCGACAACACACCGGCGATCTCGCTCTACGAATCCGAGGGGTATGAAGTGCTGCCGGAGCGTCTTGCCTTGATGCGGTTCGGCCAATAACCCGCGCTTATTCGGCCCAGCGTTAGGCTGGTTTCGGCGACCCGACGAGGTTTCGTGGCTCCTCCAGTTCCAGAACGATTTACGGTTCATATCCGGCTTGGCCGCGATGGTGATATCGATGAATGGCTCGCCACCGACACATTGCTCGACCGACCAGTGCTCATTCGAGTACTCAATCCGGGTGCGACAGCGGTCCGGCGACGACTCTTCCAACAGAACGTGCAAGCAACGGCTGCGATTTCACATGTTCACCTGGCCGCGGTGTACACCCTCCATATTGATGATGAGAGTGCCTACGCGGTGGTCGAGTGGAACGGTGGTGTCTCGATTGAAGATCGCATCCGGGCCGGTGAGACGATCCCAGTGAGTGAATTCTTACCGAACGCCGCCGGGCTTGCTGAAGGTCTCGCGGCTCTCCACGCCGTCGGCGTTGTACACGGGTCCATCGAGCCCTCCGCTATCTATTTCTCTGCCGCCCATCCCGCAAAGCTCGGTGCCGCCGGAAGGACATCCAAGGGCGAGGGACCCGAAGCCGACACGGCCGCCCTTGCGCGGACGTTACGCGCCGCGGTCACCGGAACAACCGAACCCAGTATTGCCGCATCACAGGTTGCCGAGGGTTTGTCCCCGGAGGTCGATGCAGCGCTCGCGGCCGCCGAGTCAGGACAGCTTTCCTCGTCCGCGCTCGCAAGCGCATTGCGTGAAATCCGCTACGAACCCCGCCAGATCATGACCCGCGGTTGGACATGGACATGGTTAATTCCCGCGACCGTGCTCGTACTCGCCGCGGCAATTATCGCTGGTGTTGGGCTCTCGATCGAGACGGATAATGACTCGCCGTTTCTCTTCCCCGCGACCCCGCAGGCCCGCCAGGTCATTGTCACAACAACCTCACCACCGGGGTCTACAACAACAACCCTCCCCGCGGGACTAGTGGGGTTCTCCGCCATCGTGGCAGACCCCTACGGTGACGGGACCGAGCACGACGACCGGCTTCCACTTCTTGCCGACGGAGATGTCGAGACAAGCTGGACAACCGAACGCTACTTCGATCCGTTGCCGCTCATCAAACCAGGTGTTGGTGTGATCCTGTCGCCTGTTGCAAAAGCACGCACCCTGGAGATCGTGGCCACATCGGGAACCGCGTTTTCGATTGCGTGGTCGGCGAACGCATCGGCTCCGATCGCCGAATGGGAACATATCTCCTCGGCGGTCGTCGCCACTGGCACCACAACGATCCAACTCCCCGACCGAGACGGTGGCAGCTGGCTTCTCTGGCTTACCGATCTTCCCGACGACGGATCCGGCGAATACGTCGCCGTTATACGTGAGGTTCGGTTCGGATCGTGACAACCGCACCGAAATAGGCCACACTTAGCACTGTGACTGAGCGCAAGAACCTCGACATAGAGCTTATTGACCGTTTTCTCGACGGTGATAAGGGAGCTTTCGACACCCTGATGTCGGCGCACGAACAACGCGTCTTTGCTATCTGTCTGCGCACACTCGGCGACCGTCAGGCAGCCCTTGATGCGACTCAGGAAACATTCATCACCGTTTTTCGCAAGGCGGATCGATACAACGCAACCGCGGCTTTCTCAACCTGGTTGTACCGGGTCACCGTCAACACGTGTTACGACTACCTACGCCGACAGAAACGGCATCGAACGGAGACCCTCCCCGAACACCACGATCCGGTTGATGTGAAAGCCAGTGATGAGTTCTCGGCTGTGGAAATCCAACCCGCTATCGAAAGTGCGCTTGCGGGACTCCCCGACGAATTTCGCGCCGCTGTTGTTCTTGTGGACCTCCACGGGTTCGACCTCGAGAGAGCCGCCAAGGTGTTAGAAGTTCCCGTTGGTACCGTGAAGTCCCGTGTCTATCGGGCGCGTCGCAAGCTTGCGATACAACTCGGGAACTTTGCACCGTCCGCGCGACATCAAACAGACGAGACACCATGAGAAACGATAACGACCGAATCTTCGACCTGCTTTCCGGAACCCTGACTTCCGAAGAGGAAACGCGCCTTCGCGATGACATCGCCGCAGATCCGGAACTCGCCG
Source organism: Actinomycetota bacterium (assembly GCA_013151445.1). GTDB lineage: Bacteria > Actinomycetota > Acidimicrobiia > Spongiisociales > UBA5794 > BMS3BBIN02. The sequence continues at coordinate 50,832 of JAADIG010000082.1, read as the reverse complement.
AGGAGCTGCGCCTCCAGACCGAGGCACTCACATGGCTTGAGGAGACGGACACCCCCCACCTCTCCGAGTTCGAATCGGCGAAACTCCGTGCTGCAGTTCGGGCCGCAGCGTCCCCAGCCGCGGTCACCTCGTCAACTCCCGAACGATCGGCGTGGTCCTCGTCACGGCTGACGTGGGTTTTCGCCACCGCCGCCATCATCCTCGCATTCGTAGGTGTCGTCAGTGTTCTGCCAAGACTCGTTGGGAGCCAGTCCGCTGACAGCGTGGCCTTGACGGAAACTACCTCGGCGCCGGCCGGACAGATTGCGGAGTCGGCGCCGACCGCTGGCCAGGCGGATAGTGTCACCGAGATGGCGGACGCCACCACCACCACAGCGGCAGCGTCCACCATGGCACCCAACCCATCCGCTACCCGGGCGGGTGACGAAGATGGAGAATTCTCGATGGGTGATCTTACGGCGTCGGAGTATCTTGCGATGGTCGGGAGCTCCACCAAGCGGGGCACCCTGGACATCTCCTACGCAACCGAATCGGAGCTTCTGCAGATCTGCTTGGAGACCCTCACAGTCGACGGACTCACTTCCTTCCAGGCGGAAGTCTCGACGTACAGCGGGGATGTGCTGTTTGCTGAACGGTATGACGAGAATGGCAACATCGTCGAGGTCGTCAAGATTCTTATCGATGGTTGTGTAGAGATCGACCGAGCCCCCTAAACAGCCAACAACCACGACCTTGACGCGAGCCACTACCCTGGGGTCACTATGGATGACTTCCCCGCAAGGATCGCTGACGCACTCGAAACCTTCGCCACGAAGGTTCGGGCGATGACCGTCGACCGGATCGCCAATGCTGTTCGTTGGGTGACCGCAGGCATCGTTATTCTCACGTTGGCCGTCGTTGCGCTCATCCTTTTCATCATTGGCCTCTTTCGGGTCCTCGATACCGCCGTCGATCCCGAGATCGCCTACGCAATAATCGGCGGACTATTCATGGTCCTGGGAGTGTTGCTATGGCGAAAGAGAATTCCCAAGGAACCCCGAGAGGACACGCAAAATGGCTGAGAACCTACTGATCATTGGATCCGGGCCGGCTGGTCTTACCGCCGCGATCTATGCAGCCCGCGCCAACCTCGATCCGTTGATGGTCGAAGGCATGGAACCTGGGGGCCAGCTCACGATCACAACCGATGTCGAGAACTACCCTGGTTTCCCCGATGGCATCATGGGTCCCGAGCTCATGGAGCAATTCCGCAAGCAGGCCGAACGATTCGGAACTCGTATCGTGTCTTCAAATGTCACTGCTGTCGATTTCTCCCAACGACCGTTCAAGATCGAGGTCGGCAGTGACTCGTACGAGGCGGAAACAGTCATTATTTCCACGGGAGCTTCCGCCCGATGGCTGGGTGTCGAGGGCGAAGATCGACTTCGAGGGTTCGGTGTGTCCGCGTGTGCGACGTGTGATGGGTTCTTCTTCCGAGAAAAGGAAATCGCGGTGGTCGGTGGCGGCGACTCTGCCATGGAGGAGGCCCTATTCCTCACGAAGTTCGCATCCAAGGTTACGGTCATTCACCGGCGTGACGAATTCCGTGCGTCCAAGATCATGGCCGACCGAGTTGCCTCACACGAGAAGATCGAGATCCTCTGGGATAGCGCAGTAACCGAGATTCTCGGTGGAGATCTCGTGACTGGTCTCAAGTTCGAAAATACCAAGACGGGTGAGTCAGGCGAGCTGTCTGTTGATGGTGTGTTCGTCGCGATCGGGCATGTCCCCAACACCGATGTATTCAAAGGGCAGATCGAACTTGACGCCGCTGGTTATGTCATTGTCGATGGCACACGAACATCGGTCGATGGGGTATTCGCAGGTGGCGATGTAGCTGATACTGTGTACCGACAAGCGGTGACAGCAGCAGGGATGGGATGTGCCGCCGCGTTGGATGTCGAGCGATGGCTCGATGCACACGAGTAGATCAAATGGAATAGTGGGCGGTATCGGCGGGTTGGCTCCCGATGCACGGTCACAGAGGACAAGGAGACTGGCATGGGTGAAAATACCCTCACGGCAACAGCCGACAACTTTTCCGAGATCATCGGGTCCGATACCCCGGTGCTCGTTGACTTCTGGGCCGAGTGGTGCGGCCCATGCAAGATCATGAACGGCCCTCTTGAGGAGCTCGCACTCGAAAACGAGGGCAAGATGAAGGTCGCAAAGCTCAATATCGACGACCACCCGAATATCTCGATGGACTACCAAGTCATGAGTATTCCAACGCTCATGTTGTTTAAGAACGGCGAACCCTTGAAACGACTCACCGGAGCAAGATCCAAGAGTCAACTTAAGGTTGAACTCGCCGAGTACATCAACTGAATCGAGCAATGTGAGACGATAAGGCCGTGAGGCTTTATCACCACGGAGATCAAGGCGAGCCGGTCCGGGATATCCAGGACCGGCTTTGCGCGCTCGGTTACGACTGCGATGACGATACCACCGGGTATTTCGGCGATGGAACACTCAAGGCCGTCCAGGAGTTCCAGGCTGCGCGGCATCTCTCGGCCGATGGCCTCGTTGGTCCGATGACGTGGAATACCCTTGTAGAGGCTGGCTACAACCTCGGAGATCGGTTGCTCTACCGACGCTCCCCCATGACGCGCGGCGATGACGTTGCCGACCTCCAGAACAAACTCAACTCGCTCGGTTTTGATGCCGGCATAGTCGACGGAATCTTCGGCCCTGACACGATGCGGGCCGTGTTGGACTTTCAGCAGAACCGAGCAATGTCTGAGGACGGCATAGTCGGTCAGGAATTCATCTCGGATCTCACGATGATGCAGATGGCAACGAAGAAACATGGTCGCGACCGAGTTCGCGAACATGACTGGTTGGTGTCGATATCACATGCGATCGCCGGATCTCGCGTGTACGTCGACGCGCAATGCCGCACGGCAGCCGAAGCCGAACACACGTGGAAACTAGCAACCGAGTTTGCAACCGATTTCCAACATTTAGGTGTGGGGATTATGTTGGCGCGCACCGTCGATACAACACCTCCCGAGGAAACCCGCGCCACCCGCGCCAACGGGCTCGGTGCCGACTTTATTGTTTCGTTTGCCGTCCCCGAAAGTGGCGATACCGGTGTCTTCTACTTCGCCTCCGAGTACTCGGAAAGCTCCTCGGGACGTGAGATCGCCGAACGACTCGCAGACCTCTTAGATCTTCCAGCGAGCGGAAGAACGGTGCCGCTCCTCAAAGATACCCGAGCGACTTCCATCGTCGTATCGGTGACCAGCGACACGACCATCACCGGGACGGATGTTTCACAGGCACTGCGCGGTGTGCTTGCGGCGATCCGTGACCGTCCCTGACGAAGTATCACCCCATATGGAACAATCTGGTATCTACACTAGTCGGCGGTAGATTCGTTCCAGGTCACCAAGCGACGAGAACCGAAGCACAACCTTGCCTTTGGAACCGTTGTAGTCAATCTTGACCCGCGTCCCCAGTTCGTCGGCGAGTTGTTTTTCGAGCTCAATTATGGCTGCGGGGCGCATCGGTTTCTCCACCGACCCGACGGCTCGCGGTTTCGGTGGTTCTCCCCCAACCCGGGCACGTACGGCATCTTCTACCTGACGAACCGACCATCCTTCCGCCGCAGCTCGTTCACCAATGTGTATTGCGTACGACTCGTCCTCCAACCCCAGCAGGGCTCGGGCGTGACCGGCGGTCAGCTCGCCCGATTCGACGAGTGCCTGGATGTCGGCCGGCAGAGACAGCAGACGGAGCGTGTTGGACACGGCACTACGCGATTTCCCGACGCGTTGAGCTATCTCGTCGTGGGTGAGGTCGAAGTTATCCAATAGCTGCCGGAATGCGGAGGCCTCCTCAAGGGCCGAGAGGTCCTCTCGTTGCACGTTTTCGATCAAGGCTTCGGTGAGATTGGTCTCTCCGTCGGCGGAATCCCGAATAACCGCCGGGATTTCCGTGAGACCAGCCGCTCGAGACGCCCGGAGACGCCGTTCTCCGGCGATCAAGACGTAGGTACCGTCTTCGCCAGCCGGGCGTACCACGACCGGCTGGAGGACTCCTACCCTCGAAATGGATGCCGCAAGCGAGGCAATCGCACCTTCGGGGAACTGTAAGCGGGGTTGCTGGGGATTGGGGACGATTTGATCAACTGGGAGCGAGGCGAACCCTCTCCCTGGTCGATCGGTTGGAAGCAGGGCATCGAGGCCCCGTCCGAGTCCACTCTTACGACCTGCCATGCCGTCTCCTGAATTCTCGTGCGAGTTCGCGATATGCGATGGCTCCTCGCGACATTGGATCAAACGCCTCAATTGGCTCCCCGTAGGACGGTGCCTCGCTAAGACGCACCGTTCTCGGAATGATTGTTCTGTACGTGGTGTCCCCAAAGTGCTGCCGGACCTGGGCTACCACATCCGCAGCCAGGGTTGTCCGACCGTCGAACATGGTGAGCACGACACCCTCGATGTCAAGTTGAGGGTTAATGTTTTGTCTCACAAGTTGGACGTTGCTCACCAGCTGGGAAACACCTTCGAGGGCGTAGTACTCACATTGAATCGGAATCAGAACCTCGGTGGCGGCGGTGAGTCCGTTGATAGTGAGCAGCCCTAGAGAAGGGGGACAGTCGATAAGAATGAAGTCGTACTCCCCCGCTGCTTCCTGGAGCGCATTTGCGAGACGTCGCTCCCTATTCATAAGCGACACCAGCTCGATCTCTGCACCCGCAAGCCCAATGGTGGCAGGCAGAACGTGGAGCCCCGACACACTGGTTGGCTCCACCGCATCCCCGACTGCGGCATCCCCGACAAGGACCTCGTAGGTGCTGAGCTCTATGAGACCTCGGTCAATGCCGACACCCGAGGAGCTATTGCCCTGTGGGTCGAGGTCAACCAGCAGCACCCTTTCATCCTGGAACGCCAGGCCCGCTCCGAGGTTGATAGCGGTAGTCGATTTGCCTACACCGCCCTTTTGATTGGCTATCGCTACGATCGTCGCTGAAGCCTTTTCCATGAAAAACCTTGGTGGTCGCGTTGTTACAGAGTTACCATACTAAGGAACCAGGCGGGGGAGTCAAGGATATCGGCCCCAATGCCGTGCAGCCGGACATCCACACCCGCCGCCGCGGCCGCCGTTCTCAGGTCGTCGGGGAGTACGCCGTCCGTCCGCCGCGTGAGTGCAACGATCGATGCGTGATCATTCTGCGAACCAACATGGAGCGAGAGCACCTCACCGGGTGTGAGCGAGGCTCGAAACACCCGCACCCCTCGGGGTACGGGTTGTGCCGGGACATCTCGCTGTAGCGAGTCGCAGTTCTGCAAATCAAGGATTCGGATTGCCCGCCGTTGCAGTCCGTGACGTCGCTGCGATCTATCAAGCAGGGTTACGGGTGTGTCGGGTAGCAGGATAGCGAGAACGATACCGGGTAGCCCGACTCCGCTACCGATATCCACGATGGCTACACCATCCTGAAGCCTATCGTCCAGCACGGCGACAAACGCCGCCGAATCAAGGATATGTCGATCCCAAAGACGGGTCCCCTCGTCGGGTCCGATACCGCCGGCGACGATCGCCTCGTCCGCCAACCAGGCGGCGTAGGAGGTGAGTTGCTCCCGTTGTTTCGTCGATAGAGTGTGTCCAACAAGGTGCACACATCGTTCAAGTTCCGATGATTCCATACGAATAGTCTAGGGGTTTCACGTGAAACCATAAAGGTGTGGTTGACGATGCCTTTGATGTTTCACGTGAAACGTAAAAAAGAAAGGGAGGGGAGTGATGTCGATACATCACTCCCCTCCCTTTTCCTAAACGGAATACTCCGACCGTTCGCCTACTCGGCTGGTGCGATCACCACGGAACGGTGCGGTTCTTGCCCTTCGCTAAAACTACGGACGCCATCGATCTCACCGACCGCATCGTGCACAACCTTACGATCGGCAGCATTCATCGGCTCAAGCATGGTCTCCTCTTTGTCTTCAATCACCTTTGTGGCGAGCTGACTAGAGTAGATTTGTAGTGCCTTACGCCGACGAGCCGCATACCCGGCGATATCGAGTCGAATACGAGGAGCACCAAAGGTCTTGCGTTGCACGACCGTACGGGTCAACTCGTGTACGGCCTGGAGCACCGTTCCCTTTGGGCCGACCAGGGCTTCGGTTTGATCACCCTCAATATCTATGTACAGCGCATCCTTCTCGTTGCGAGTCTCCACGGTTCCCTCGAGACCAAACGCCTCCAGAAGTCCGCGGAGAAAGTCGGCGGCAACCTCGGTTTGCTCGGCCAAAACCGCCTTATTGCTTGACCGTTCGCCACCTTCATCATCCGTACGAGCATCGGACTGCGTGCTGCTGCGTTGCCGCTTTTCCGATGTCCGCCCTCCCTCGGACCGTCGGTTGCCGTTCTCCGACCGGGATCTTGAGCCTCCCTTGTTGCGATTGCCACCACCGCTGCTACCGCTGCTGTCCCCGCTCGTCTTCTCAGACCGACTTTGTCCGCCCCGGCCACCGTTCGATTGTGAGTCTCCGTCCGAGCCGCCCTTACCCCGTCCCCGACGTCGACGTCGGCTGCGTTGTGAGGGAGCCTTGCTCACCTTCACCACCGCCATCTGACGCCCCAGGCCAATAAAGCCGGACTTTCCCTCGCGGATAACCTCAACGGTTGCTTCGGTTCGCGATGACAAACCGAGCTCCTTCAACGCGACTGCTACGGCTTCATCTACCGTCGTTGCTTCGATTTCAATCCACTCCATGGGACCTACTTCTTTCTGCGCTTGTTCGAGCGCTTTTTGCTCGCATTTGGCGATGGACCCGGGCGCTCATTCTTTGGAGCATCATCTGGGTCCGGTGCCTTGGAATCGGAATTCTTTTCGTTCTCGCGCGGATCTCCGTCAATACGAAGAATCGCCGCCTGCTGGCCGATGCGGAACATGCTGGAAACCGCCCAGTAGATACCGAGACCGGCGGGGAAGTTGAACGAAAACACACCCATCATCAATGGGAGGACCTTCATCGCAGTCTGCATTCCCTGTGGTTGACTCGCCTGCTGCTGTTTCTGGGCCTCGGTGCGGGTCCGGGTTGTCTGCCATTGTTGGTAATAACTGGTTACGAGAATTATCAACATGAGTATCAGATAGGGGAGGAACTGCAAGATCGTCGTCTGGAGCGCCTGGCTCGGGGTCGTGAGTAGATCCATACCAAGGAATCGTGTATCCCCGGCAAGAAGAGCCTCACCGAGTCTCGATGCCGGACTGATGATGTTGTCGGGACTCAACGTGCCATCGATCACTTCGACACGCAATACTCGGAAGAGCGCAAACCACACGGGTGCCTGCAGTATCAAGGGAAGACAACCAGCGGCGGGATTGACGCCCTTCTCCTGGTAGAGAGCCATCAGCTCTTTGTTGAGCTCCTCCCGATTGCCCTTGTGCTCCTTTTGGAGCTTCTTGACCATCGGTTGGATCTCCTGCATGGCCTTCATCGAGCGAGTCTGCTTCAAGGTCATCGGGAAGAGGAGGAGACTCACCACCAGCGTGAGAAGTATGATGGCAATTCCATAAATTGGAATTATGGAGAAGAAGAACTCCAGTGCCTTCCCCATAGGTGGGGCGAGAATGGTGAACGGGTTCACTGGTCAGGTTTCCTTCGGGGTTCCAATGGTTTGCATGTGTTGAACATCGCGAGATTCGCGGCCGTCCTGGGGGACGGGGTCGATGCCGCCCTTGTGAAACGGGTGACAGCGCGAGATCCGGCGAACTCCCAGCCACAGGCCACGCCGAAAGCCGTAGAGCTCCAGTGCCTCCATGGTGTAGGAAGAGCAGGTCGGGTAATAACGACAGTTCTTGCCGAGAAACGGTGAAATGCGGCGTTTGTAGGCCGCGATGACGCGTAACAGCCCCCGTGTTCCTAGTCCCGACACAGGGTATGTGCGTCGTTCGTTCACCGTTCCTCCTCGTTGCGGTTCCGGGCAATCCCGGTACCGGTGTATAACCAATCGACGAGTTGCTCGAACTCGACCGTACGCACAGCAGTGCTGGCGATCACGATATAGCTCGTACCGTCTCGTAGCGGTATTTGACTGATTGCCGCACGGATGCGCCGCTTCACTCTATTCCGCGTGACTGCGTTCCCCACCCGGCGTCCGGCCACAATACCAACTCGAGGTTGGCCTGGGGACCCTGGTCCATGGATAACGGTGATACCTTCAACTCGGTGCCTACGACCCGTTCGAAATACGTGCCGAAAGGCTGTTCGGCCACGCAACGAAAGCTGTGGTCGAGTGTTAGGCGGTGAGTCGGCTGCGACCTTTGCCACGGCGACGCTTGATAAGTGCACGGCCGGAACGATCACGCATACGGGAACGGAACCCGTGCTTACGTTTACGACGGCGCACATTTGGCTGATATGTACGTTTCATGAAAGGACTTCCAGAAAAGGGAATCGCGGTCCGGGAATCTGCTGGTTGATTGACATCAGTCAGCGGACTCCACGGCGAGTAGGTTACGGATGGCTATCCACAGTGTCAAAGACACTTCGACGCGAATTCAGTGTTTCGGCCAAGAGCGCGAAAACCCGAAAGCAAACGCGAAACTTTACTTTGACCAAAATCGGGTACTTTCTGGCCATCTACACATCGTCGACAACCGACTCACTACTCAAGAACCCTTGTAAAGTGGCGGTTTTCAGGAATTCGCAACTGTGGCAGGTTTAGGAATAGTGTCGAATTTGTCGTTCTTGATACCAGGGGAGTGGACCCCATATACTCGCCGCGATAGAAGCGGTCCCCTCCGTATGACTTCCGAACATGTTGGTTCGAGGCATCTGCCTCGCGGGGAGAGCGCGCGTGTTTTCCACACCTGTGTATAGAAGTGTGGACAACATCGACAACAGAAATCGACAACTCGCCAAGGGAGAAACCAACACACGTGGAGACAACACAGTCCACCTCCCGATGGGACGCTTTCCAGCACCAGGTCGCCCTCTCAATCCCGGACGCTGCCTGTCAAACCTGGATCCTCCCCCTCGATGTCACCGTCGAAGGAAACGATCTCCATCTCACAGCCCCGACCGAGTTCCATGCTCACTGGGTCCGCGACCGATACTTTGATGTGATCTCAGCCGCAGCGGCGGCGACCTATGACACCACCCGGGTGATCGTCAAGGTTGCCCCGGCACCGGACACCCCTCCTCCTCCAGTGGGAGCGGCACCGCGCGAGACTCAACCGGCGCAACGAGGAACGACGACACCAGCGGCGGTCGCCGGCGCTGGTGGCCGACAACACGATCATCGTCTGATTACGAAATACAACTTCGATAATTTCGTCGTCGGACAATCGAACCGGTTCGCACACGCCGCCGCCATGGCCGTTGCCGAGCAACCGGGCAAGCAATACAACCCCTTGTTCATCTACGGTCCTGCCGGTCTGGGTAAAACCCATCTCCTACACGCCGTCGGTCATCACCGTAAGGAACTCGATCCGACGGCGGTAATTCGTTACATCACATCGGAGCAGTTCTTCAACGAGTTCATCAACGGTATCCGCCGCAAGAGGATGGATGAGTTCAAGGCCCGTTACCGAACAACGGACATTCTGTTGCTCGACGACGTGCAGTTCTTTGAAGGGAAGGAGCAGATCCTCGAAGAGTTCTTTCATACCTTCAACACACTGTATGAAGCGGGGAAACAGATGGTGATCAGTTCCGATCGGCATCCGAAGAACTTGGCTTCCTTGGAGGCCCGTCTGCGCTCCCGCTTCGAGTGGGGTCTTCTCACCGACATTCAACCGCCGGATGTTGAAACCCGCCTTGCGATCTTGCGAAAGAACGCTGAATACGCTCCGGCATCGGTGCCAACCGAGGTACTTGGTTTTATTGCCGAGAACGTCCTCGACAATATCCGCGAACTTGAGGGAGCACTTACTCGGGTAGCAGCGTTCGCCGCCCTGACACACGAACGCGTCACTCTCGACATGGCGAAGGACGTGCTCAGCGACCTTGCACCGCAATACTCGAACCGTGCTCTAACAGCGGATTCCATCATCCAGCTTGTGTGTAACTACTTTGGTCTCACGGTGCTTGAGATGATCGGTCCCTCTCGTAAACAGCCTCTTGCGCTCTCTCGACAGATCGCCATGTACCTGTGCCGCGAGTTGACCGACCTCTCGCTCCCCAAGATTGGCACGGCTTTCGGTGGTCGGGATCACACAACGGTGCTCCATGCCGTTGAAAAGGTGAAGAGGCTCATCGTCAGCGACAAATCGGTGTTTGACGAAATCACAACGTTATCCCAGAAGCTGAGGAAAAGTTAGATGTTCTCCACAGGAAAGCCCGCACCAGTCCGCGGTGCAGTGGACAACTATGACTTCTCCACGGCACCATGTGTACAACAAAACCCTGGTGTGACAATGGATATGGGGACTTATCCACAATCCACAGGGCCTACTACAACTACTACTAACTTAGATAATTAATAAAGCAATAGCAGGTGAACAACTGTGCGTATCAGAGCTGAGAGAGATGACCTTGCCGACGTGTTGGCGCGAGCAGCGCGGGCCGTGGGCAATCGGTCCCCGCTTCCGATCCTTCAGGGTCTGTTGTGTGAGGTGTCCGGCGACGAACTTCGTGTGACCGGAACTGACACTGAGATAACCATTCGAACGACCCTCAAGGTCGAGGTGCTCGAGGAGGGCAAGACCGTAATTCCCGCCAAACTCGCGGCGGATGCTGTCAAGAGGCTGCCGTCCGGGGCAGTCGCCATCACGGCGTCGGACGGTGAGGTTGAGATCACCGGCAACGGTCCCCGGTTCCGTCTTCGTGAAATGAATGTTGAGGATTTTCCGACGCTCTCCATCAGTGAGGGCGGCGATGGTTTCTCGGTCGATTCGAAGTCCTTCATCAAGGCACTTTCCCAGGTCGGAGTTGCCGCATCTACCGATGAAGCACGGCCAACGCTGACGGGTGTTTTGTTCGAGAAAACCGATGATGGGTTGCGTCTTGTCGCAACAGATTCGTATCGCCTTGCCGTTTGTGACCTGCCCGGTGTCGATGGACCCGCAACGGCACTTATTCCGTACCGGGCTCTGCGGGAGCTGGGTCGGTCGATAGCGGACGATGAGATGCAGGTCATGATTACGGATCGCGATGCGACCTTCACCTCAGGGCGTGGTTCTCTTACGGTGCGAATCATCGAGGCGACCTTCCCAAACTATCGTCAACTGATTCCCGATAGTTACCCGGCCCGCCTGGTCGTCGACAGGGCCAGTCTTGTTGATGCCGTAAGTCGTGCTTCGCTCGTCGCAGAAGATCACATCCCGATTCGTTTTCACCTGCGTAGTGGTGGCGCCGAACTCTCGGTTAGCCGTCAGGAGGTCGGCGAGGAGACCGAGCAAATCGAGGGCGATTACACCGGCGACGAAATGACAATTGCGTTCAACACGCGATATCTCACAGACGGCGTCCAGGCCATCACCACAGACAATGTCGTATTGGATACGTCCGATCCTCTGAAACCCGGTCTCATGCACGGTGAGGGTGAGGAGAACTTCCGTTACCTGCTGATGCCGGTTCGTCTGTAAGACGGTCGTCCGTGCATCTGGCGTGGCTCCGCCTTTCCGGGTTTCGTAACTATGACTCCCTTGAGATTGAACCCGACATCGGCGTGAACATCCTCGTTGGCCCGAACGGGGCCGGGAAAACGAATATCCTTGAGGCGATCGCCTACGGGTCGAAGCTTCGATCCTTCCGGTCAAGTCCCGACGAATCGCTGGTTTCCACAAACGCTGAAGCGGCAGTTCTCCGTCTGGGTATCGAGCGGGCCGCAGGGGAGGGGCGCATCGAAATTGAACTTCCCCGCAACGGTCGTCGTCGTGTTCTCTTCAACGGGAAGCGTCCCCAGCGATCGTCGGTCCTTGCTGCCGAATTCCCGGTGGTTGCTTTCCTGCCCGACGATCTTGGAATCGTCAAGGGAGGGCCCGCCGGGCGACGGGAGCTTCTTGATGAGCTTGCCAGCCAACTGACACCGACCACTGGGGCAGACATTGATCAGTTCAAGAAGGTTCTTCGGCAACGTAATTCCCTGTTGAAACAGGCGGGTAGGTCCGTTGACGTTATGACGCTCGATGTCTGGGATGAGCGCCTTGCGACGTTTGGTGCACGAGTATTGCTCCACCGGTTGACGTTGCTCACTGCCATGGCTCCGGTTCTTCGCGAGTCGTACGCAACGGTGTCCTCAGCTAACGGTGTCCTGGGGTGGCGGTACGACTCGTCCTGGGCAGCGGGATGCACTCCAAACACGCCTCAGAGCGAAGCTGAGAGCCTGTTACGCGAAGCCCTCCTACGACGTCGCGAGAGAGACATGGATATGAGATCCACGAGCGTCGGTCCTCACCGGGACGAACCGACGTTTCTGCTGGACGATCGCCTGACCAGGAATCAGGCGAGTCAGGGGGAACAGAGATCCGTGGCCCTCAGCATGCGCCTTGCGGCGTATTACCTGCTGGAGGAGCGCCACGGCCGTCCGCCCGTGTTGTTACTCGATGATGTGTTTTCGGAACTGGACATCGAGCGAGCCGATGGTGTCATGGCATTGATGCCGCGGGGACAGGTTTTTGTCTCAAGTGCACGCGAAGATGAGGTTCCTGTGGGAGGGCGGCGTTGGTCGGTTTCTGGAGGAACCGTCACATGAGTATGTATTTGCATGACAAGAACAAGAGAGACCTCATCAACGTAAGTGACGTCCTCGACGGTCTCATTGCGCGTATCGCGGGCACCACCGGCGGGCTGCTTCTCCACCTCAAGACCGCATGGCCAGAGCTCGCCGGTCCGAGTTGGTCCGGGCGATCTCAGCCGGTCCGGATCGATACTGACACGTTGATTGTTGAGGTCGAAAACGGGTCCGTGGCCTCGCTGCTGCGATTCGAGTCGGCGACCCTGATAAACGACTTGGAGGCGACGTTGGGTGCGTTGCCATTCACGAAAGTTCGCCTCCGTGTCGGTCGCCGCAATTAGCTTCAAAAACACCAATGTTTCCAGGGTCTCTTGCGGTCTGGCGATACAGGTATACCAACGACTTTCGACTATAATTGTCCCAGTGAGTGTTCACATCATTTCGGGCCATTGAGTGCCCCTTCGAGGAGTCCCGTGAGTAAGAAGAATCGAGTCGCGAACGCGTCCTATGACGCCAAGGCCATCGAGGTCTTGGAGGGCATGGAGCACGTCCGGAAACGTCCATCGATGTACATCGGATCGACCGGTCCGAAGGGCCTCCATCACCTCATCTGGGAAGTCCTCGATAACTCCGTGGATGAAGCCATGGCTGGTTTCTGCACCCGCATTGAGGTCACCATTTTGCCGGACGGCGGCGTCAAGGTGAAGGACAACGGGCGCGGTATCCCGGTCGATAGACACGCCAAGACCAAACTGCCGGCAGTCACGACCGTGCTCACAACACTGGGTGCCGGAGGAAAGTTTGAATCGGATGCGTATGCGGTGTCGGGTGGTCTGCACGGTGTCGGTGTTTCGGTAGTGAACGCCCTGTCGACGCGTCTTGAGGTAGAGGTTGTTCGCGAAGGGTTCAAGTGGCACCAAGCGTTTGAGTATGGGGACGCAACCGGTGCGTTGAAAAAGGGTAAGGAAGCCAAACGCACCGGGACCACGATCGTGTTTTGGGCCGACCCGGTGATCTTCTCTGACACGACTACCTATGAGTATGAGATTGTCAGCAACCGGCTGCGGGAGATGGCATTTCTCAACAAGGGTTTAGAGATTGTCTTCGTTGACCTACGTGGGGAGGAACCCGTCGGTGAAACGTACCAGTACAAGGGCGGGCTCATCGACTTCGTGAAATACCTCAACGCCTCTCGCGAACCGATCCACAAGCAGATTGCCCACTTCGATGCCTCCGGGGGCGATGCGGAGATCGAGGTCGCCCTGCAGTGGACCAACAACTACAACGAAACTGTGTTGTCCTTCGCTAACAACATCAATACCCATGAGGGCGGAACTCACGAGGAGGGGTTCCGCAAGGCACTCACACGCGCTATCAACGAGTTTGCACGTAGCCGCAACATCCTCAAGGAGAAGGACGGCAATCTCGGTGGTGATGACGTTCGTGAGGGCATTACCGCGGTTGTTTCGGTGAAGGTTCGCCACCCACAGTTCGAAGGTCAAACAAAAACCAAACTTGGTAACACCGAACTCCGTTCGTTTGTTGAAAGGGCCCTCAACCAGGCGTTTCCGGAGTGGTTAGAACGTAACCCGGGGGAGGCTCGCAAGATTGCAGAGAAGTCACTCAACGCTGCCAAGGCCCGGCTCGCTGCCCGCCAGGCACGCGATCTGACGCGACGCAAGAGCCTTCTTGAGTCTGCCGGACTACCCGGCAAACTCTCGGACTGCTCTTCCAAGGATCCGGAGCTTTCGGAGATATTTATCGTCGAGGGAGACTCAGCGGGCGGGTCCGCCAAACAAGCCAGGAACTCGAAGTATCAGGCCATCCTGCCGATCCGTGGAAAAATCATCAACGTCGAGAAGAACCGTCTTTCGCGGGTTCTGCAGAACAACGAAGTGCAGTCGCTCATTACGGCAATTGGCACCGGCATTGGTGAAGAGTTCGATGTCGACAAGGCGAGGTACCACAAGATCATCATCATGACGGATGCCGACGTCGATGGTGCTCACATCCGAACCCTGTTGTTGACCTTCCTGTTCCGTCACATGCCGGGGCTCATCGACGCAGGTTACGTCTACATCGCCCAGACCCCCCTGTACTCGGTGAAGGCCGGGACGAAGACGACCTGGGCCTACAACGATCAACATCTTGATGAGATAAAGGCCGGCCTCGAAGGGCGCAAACTCAACATCCAACGATTCAAGGGCCTTGGAGAGATGAATGCCGACCAGTTGTGGGACACAACAATGAATCCCGGTGACCGCACCATGTTGCAGGTCGAGATGAGCGATCGATTCTCCGCCGAGGAGACGTTTATGACCTTGATGGGGACCGATGTATCTGCCCGCCGCACGTTTATCCAGCAGAACGCTGCTGACGTGCGCTTCCTCGACATTTAAGCGGAGGCGAGTGACACCATGCCAGAAGAAACCACCTCTGAACAGATCATCCCGATCGATATTCGGACCGAGATGCGCAACTCATTTCTTGAGTACGCCATGTCCGTCATTGTGTCACGGGCACTTCCCGATGTCCGTGACGGTCTGAAACCGGTTCACCGCCGCATCCTGTTCTCGATGTACGACTCGGGGATTCGGCCGGGTACTCCATTTCGCAAGTGTGCTCGTGTCATCGGGGACGTGATGGGTTGGTTCCATCCACACTCCAACGATGCGATCTATGACGCTCTTGTACGTCTTGGTCAAGACTTCTCGTCGCGGTACCCGCTGATACAGCCACAGGGAAACTTCGGGACTGTTGACGATCCCCCCGCCGCGATGCGTTATACCGAGGCACGGATGGCGCCACTTGCGATGCACCTCCTCGACGGTATCAACGAAGACACCGTTGACTTCGTTGACAACTACTCCGGCGAACGCCAAGAACCAACGGTGATGCCTTCGCGCTACCCGAATCTGCTGGTCAATGGATCTACCGGTATTGCCGTCGGTATGGCAACAAACATTCCACCTCACAACCTTGGTGAGATTTGCGATGCGACGTTGCTGGCGATTGAAAACCCCGATGCGACGAGCGAAGACATGTTGGAGTTCGTCAAGGGACCGGACTTCCCGAGCGGTGCGTACATCCTCGGAAACCGCGGCGTCCGTGAGGCTCTGTTAACTGGACGTGGGTCCGTCCGGATGCGGGCCGTGACAGACATTGTGGAGATCCGAAAGGGTCGGACCGCAATCATTGTGACAGAGATTCCCTACCAGGTGTCCCGTGATCGAATCATGGCGAAGATCGCCGAACTCGTTCGCAGCAAGGTGGTCACCGGTGTCGCGGATCTGCGCGATGAGTCTGGGAAGGAAACCCGTCTTGTCATCGAGCTCAAGCGGGATGCACGTCCACAGGTGGAACTCAATCTGTTGTTCAAGCACACCCAACTCGAAGATACCTTTGCGGTGAATGCAATTGCGCTCGTCGATGGTGTTCCGCGCACCATGGGCATCGGTCCGATGATTCATCACTATGTGATTCACCAGCTCGAAGTCGTGGAAAGACGCGCAGCATTCCGGCTACGCAAGGCAGAGGAACGCGCTCACATTGTCGAGGGTCTCCTCATAGCCCTCGACAATATCGACGAAGTAGTGAAGATCATCCGTCAGTCCGCAGACGTTGATATCGCCAGGTCGAGTCTCATGACCCGATTCGAACTGTCAATCATCCAGACGAACCACATTCTCGACATGCCGCTGCGCCGCCTGACCGCCCTCGAGACCGACAAACTTCGAGATGAATGGAACGATCTCCAGGCACTCATCGCCGACCTCAAGTCGGTGCTTGACTCAGAAGATCGTCGTCGTGCGATTGTTTCCGAGGAGCTGCGTGCCATCCGCGAGAAGTTTGGTGATGCGCGTCGGAGCCGGATCATTCCCGACACCGGTGATATGTCCCTGGAGGATCTCATCGCCGACGAAGAGATCGTCGTATCTATCACGGCGAATGGTTACGTGAAGTCGGTGCTTGCTCGGACCTATAAAACTCAAGGTCGAGGCGGCCGCGGGGTGAAGGGGGCGAACATTCGAGAGGACGACATCATCTCGACTCTGTTACACACCTCGGCACATGCCTATCTGTTGTTCTTCACGAACCGCGGAAAGGTGTACAGGGTCAGGGCACACGAGATTCCGCGTAAGGAACGCACCGCAAAGGGTGTCCTCGTCCAGTCCGTACTTCCGATGGAGCCCGATGAGGTTATCGAGGCGATCATCGACACCCGGGACTACGAGACCTTCAAACATCTGGTCGCGTTCACCAAGCTCGGGCAGGTGAAAAAGACGGCCTTCAAGGAGTACGACTCGCGGAACTCGGTGCTCAATGCCATCCGACTCCAGGAGGGTGATGAGGTGGTTGCGGTCCGAGCAACGGCTGGTGACAACGATCTTGTGATGTTCACCAAGAAGGGCCAAGGTATCCGGTTCGCCGAATCGGATGCCCGACCGATGGGTCGCGATACTCAAGGGGTGAGGGGCATTCGGCTCAAAGACGGTGATGAGGTTGTCGCCGCGGCATGTGTTGACGATGGCGACGACATCGTGCTGCTGACATCCGGTGGTTACGGCAAGCGTACAAAGATGGCGGAGTTCCCGAAGCAGAAACGTGGCGGCATGGGAGTGAAGGCGATGAAGCTCACCAGGGTTCGCGGTGACCTCGTCGCGGCCAGGATGGTATCTCCCGGCGACGAAATATTCGTCACCTCATCGGATGGAATTGTGATCCGTCAACCGATCAATTCGATCTCGCGCCAACGTCGTGACTCGACCGGTGTGAAGATCATGAACCTTGAGGATGGAGCAGTGCTTACCGCGGTCGCTCTGGTCCCGTCGGAAGATGAGGACGAGGAGTAGAAACGATCGGGAACCCAGATAGCATGATCGATCGTTCTAGGGTTGACATGGGTTGGTTCCGTCCGCGGGTACACTAATTCTTCATTCGATAAGGAGTGCGCATGCCAGTGCGTCGCGTCAGAAGGGTCGTCCGTAAGATCGACCCGTGGACAGTGTTCAAAGTAGCGTTGATCTTTAACGCTATTGCTGCCCTCATTTTTGCCTTGGGTGTGTGGGTGATGTGGTCGATTCTTGACCAGCGCGGCATCCCACAGTCCATCAGTGAGGTGTTCTCCGCTGTGGATGTTGTGTACACACCCGATGGCGACCTGTACATGACGATCGTGCGTTATCTCGCCATCATCTGGACCGTCATGGCAACCGCCGCGATGACACTCGGAGCGATCGTCTACAACCTGATTTCCGACATTGTCGGCGGTGTCGAGCTCACGGTCCTCGAAGAGACCTACGATCCGAACCCGCCGCAGTCGCGTTTTGCAAAGATCAGGGCAGCAACGTTCAAACCCGCCGCTAAACAGACCCAGTAGCTCCTAACAAACCACGTTTTCGCTGTAGTCGTGGTGGGTTCTATCCCCGGTTGATCGGGCCCGATTCCGAGCCCTTCGTCGCTGTCAACTCTTCTCCACACGTCCGTTCTGAGTTCGGTACTATCCGACGACACGTCCGAGAGCGGGAGCAAGCAACATGGGGCTGAGACCGGTCACGATCGCTGGCGAGGAGTACGTTGTGGCGACACGCTGGCAGCGTGTCGGGGGTGCCGTCATCGATAGTCTGATCCTCCTGGCGGTATCCGCGGCACTCGCGACCCTCAGTGGTTTCGATGTACTCGGTTCGATCAGAGATACGTTCAGCGGTGAAACGACGCTTCTCGAAAACCCTCCCGGTTGGTTCGCGGTGGGTTCGTTCATTATTGGTGCGGGTTATGAGATCTACTTCATAGGGACGCGAGGACAAACTCCGGGGAAGATGGTTGTCGGCACCAGAGTCGTGCCGACGCGACATGCCGGTATCCCGGGTTTCTCTGTCGCTGGAGTTCGCTGGGTGGTCCCGGCCGCGGCGGGGTATCTCTCCGGGGTCGGTGGTGGGCTGCTCTTCTGGTTAACCGCCGCGGTGTACCTGCCGATCCTGTTCCAGGAGTACGGGCAGGGTGTCCATGACATGATCGCAAAGACCTACGTCATCAAGAACTGATAGTTACGAGTCCGCATAGGTCGAAACATTGTGTTGCTGGGAGTGACGGGATGCCGCCAGTGGGCAAGGCGGAACCGATAACTACCGGGGTCGGTTGGATCCATCCGGTCATGAACTGGTCCGGTTTCTGTCGACACTCAGCCTAGGATTCCGCCATGGCCACACTCCTCATCCATCACATCCGGGCCGTGCTGTTGAATGCACGGACCGGGGAAACCCTGTCCGACGCTGCTATCGCGGTTCACGCAAACGTCATCGCCTGGGTCGGGCCAACAGACGACATTCCATGCGAATATCTCGACGCCGACCGCATTGTTAATGCTGCGGACCATGTTGTCATACCGGGTTTGGTGAACACACATCATCATCTCTATCAGACCCTGACCCGTGCGGTTGCCACGGGGTCCGAACTCTTCCCATGGCTGACGACGCTGTACCCGATGTGGGCCCGACTCACGGCCGAGTCCGTCTACACAAGTGCTCTTGTGGGGATGGCAGAGTTGATGCTCTCCGGATGTACAACCACGAGTGATCACCTTTACCTGTTTCCAAATGACGCCAGCATCGATGACGAGATCCGCGCCGGTGCGGATATCGGGATGCGGTTCCACGCTGCCCGAGGATCAATGTCTTTGGGCGAGAGTGACGGCGGCCTACCCCCCGATTCGGTCGTACAGAGCGCAGATGAGATCCTCCAGGACACTGCGCGGGCGATCGAAGAACATCACGATCCTGCGGAGTTTGCGATGACCCGTCTTGTCGTGGCGCCTTGTTCGCCCTTCTCTGTCACCGCAGATCTGATGCGTGAGTCCGCTGTCCTTGCCCGCCACTATGGCGTCGCAATGCACACCCATCTCGCCGAAACTCACGACGAGCAGACCTTCTGCCTGGAAACCTTCGGCCACAAACCAGTTGCCTACGCCGAGGATCTCGGCTGGGTTGGTAGCGACGTATGGTGGGCGCATGGTGTCGTGCTCAGTGAGGAAGAAGTGAAGCTAGTCGGGTCGACGAGGACCGGTGTTGCGCACTGCCCCACAAGCAATATGCGCCTCGCTAGCGGGATTGCCCCGGTCACCAGCTTGGTGGACACCGACGCCCGGGTCGGTATTGGCGTTGACGGTTCAGCAAGCAACGACGGTTCCCACATGCTCGGCGAGGTCCGCCAAACCATGCTGTTACAACGTGTGGCGCGCCACTCAACGCTTTTTTCCCATATGCGGGCCCTGGAACTCGCCACAATCGGGGGAGCGGAGGTACTCGGTCGGTCCGATATCGGTACCATCTCCGTCGGTAAGGCCGCCGACATCGTCGGATTCGATCTCAACGATATCGCCTACACCGGTGCACTTCATGATCCGGTCGCCGCCCTCGTGTTCTGTGCCCCCACAACGGTATCTTTCTCGGTTATCAATGGTCGCGTTGTTGTCGAGAACCGAGTGCTTCAGACCATCGATCTCGATGAAACCCTGAGCCGTCACCGTGACCTCAGCAAGGGTGTAATCGTCGGATAGGGTGCCAGCAACGAGACTCGCTGTCACGTACCCGGTGCCGGACTGGTTGTGTTGATGACACGTCCCAGCTACCTGGAATGGCGAGTTCCGGTCGTAGGTATCCAAAAAAGATGGTGATCAAGTGGTGACCGGTCAGTGGGAAAAGAAATCGAATGCGCAAAAGAAAGGTCTTTCGGCCCTTACAGGTTGGGACTGCATCCCGGTATCTTCCGTTGTCAACGTCCGGCCGCTTTCTACAGGAGATTTTATGGCAAAGAAACTACCAATGCTCGTCTTCGCTTTGGCCCTCGTGGCCGCAGCTTGCGGAGGTGGTTCGAGCACCGAAACACCCGCAACCACGAGTCCCGCTGAGCAGTCAACAGAGGCGCCTTCGGGCGGCGGTGACGTGGCAGCCGGCGAGAAGATCTATGTCGGTACCTGCGCTGCGTGTCACGCACCAGACGGTACTGGGGTAACTGGCCTTGGCAAACCCATCGTTGGTAGCGATTTCGTTGCTGGGCTGAGCGAGCAAGAGCTTGTCGACTTCATCAAGGTCGGGCGTGATCCCGGCGATCCGGCGAATACGACGGGTGTTGGTATGCCACCCAAGGGTGGGAATCCGAGCCTGTCAGATTCGGATATCGCTGACGTAGTGTCGTACATCAAGTCGATCAACTAACCGACGACACAACCGCTGGCATTCGACGCGAGACCCGCACTTTGGGAGTGTGGGTCTCGCTTTTTCTGTTGCAGGTTCCTCGTCGAACGATCCTGACGACTCCCCTCACGGGACCTTGTTCCCTATCACGAACCCTCCCGTCCTGGCACCATCGAAATCTCTAGTTGCCAACTACAGATTTATGGGCGCCAGTTATGCATCTAGGCATTTCAAGAAAGACAGAACTGGCCCTCAAGGCCATATCGGTTCTGTCGTCAACGGCTGCCGGACAGTCGGTTCCCGGGCGCGAGCTGGCCGAGCAAATCGGGACAACTACCCGCTTCCTCCCCCAGGTCATGAAACCCCTCGTAAATCACAAGTACGCAACGTCGAGCCCCGGGCCAAGTGGCGGATACCGCCTGGCCATCGATCTGACAGACACGACATTGCTTCAGGTCATCGAAGCTATCGAGGGGCCTTTTGATCTCGGAAAATGCATAAGCACCGGCGGTCCTTGCCCGGACCAAGCGTCATGCGCTCTACACATACCTTGGACAAGGGCAAAGACCGCCGTATTGACCGAGCTCGGATCCGTGATGCTTGACGTCATGTATCAGAGCTCAGAATCGGAAGGATAATCATGTCCGCAAGATCAAAGACGCCACTCTGGCGAAGACGATCTCTCTTATTGATGCTCGGACTAGTGGCAGTGCTGGTCTTCGCTCTCCAGGCCTGTACTGGTGGCAGCGGTGACAGCGGTGACTCAGGGACGGCGTCGACGAGCAACATCAACACCCGACGTGAGGCTGCCGGCCTCCAGGCGCTTTCCGATGACCAACTACTGGCCGCGGGTCTGACGTACATGCCGTCCGGTGAGTGGGATCCGTACATCATGTTTGCGTCGGGTGGTCAGTCTGGCCAGATGTTCGTTATCGGGCTGCCATCTATGCGCATCCTGAAGACGATCGCAGTTTTCACGCCGGAGCCATGGCAGGGGTGGGGGTTCGGTAACAAAGGGACCGAAGAGATCCTTGCTTCGGGGGATATCAACGGCAAGGAAGTTAACTGGGCTGATACTCATCACCCCGCCCTTTCGGAGACCGAGGGTGACTACGACGGCGAGTACGTGTTCATCAACGACAAGGCCAACGCCCGCATCGCGGTCATCGACCTGCGGGACTTTGAAGTCAAACAGATCGTGAAGAACCCGGTTGCAATCAACGATCACGGTGGCACAAAGGTGACACCAAACACCGACTGGGTCATCGAGGGTGGTCAGTACGCAACACCGAACGGGTGGGAGTACGCCCCCATCTCGTCGTATGAGTCGGACTACAAGGGAATGGTGACATTCTGGAAGTTTGATCGCAGTTCGGGCAAGATCCTCGAGGATCAATCCTTCGCCATGGAACTCCCGCCGTACTGGCAGGATCTCTGTGACGCCGGGAAGCTGGAATCCGAAGGATGGGTCTTCTGTGGTTCATTCAACACGGAACTGGCCACAGGAACTGGTCTTGACGGCACCGGCGATCCGTTCGAGGCAGGTGCATCAGCTCGCGACCGTGACTATCTCCACGTCATCAACCTCGACAAGGCTGTTGAGGTGGCGAGGGCAGGCAAGACCTTCGATGTCAACGGATTTCCCATGATTGGACTCCAGACGGCAATCGATGAAGAACTGTTGTACTTCGTCCCAGAGCCGAAGAGTCCACACGGGTCCGATGTGACGCCGAAGGGCGACTACATCGTCGTGTCCGGGAAGCTAGATCCCCACACGACAATCTATTCGTTCAAGAAGATCCAGCAAGCCATTGCCGATAAGAACTGGGTGCTTGACCCCTATGGCGTTCCAGTGCTCGACTTCGATTCCGTAATGGAAGCTCAGGTAGAGGTCGGTCTTGGTCCTCTCCACACGGAGTTTGGTCCAGATGGTTACGCCTATACGAGCATCTTCCTCGACAGCACTATTGCGAAGTGGAGTCTTGGTGGACCGAACTATCGCGGCGACGATGGTTGGAAGCTTGAGGGAACGTTGCCGGTGCAATACAACGTCGGTCACCTCGCAGCTGCAGAGGGTGACACTGTCAGTCCTGACGGTGGTTACCTTGTGTCGCTGAACAAGTGGTCGATCGATCGTTTCTTCCCGCCGGGTCCACTGTTGCCCCAGAACCTTCAGCTCGTTGATATCTCACAGCCGATTTCATCAAACCCGGTTACGGGTGGAATGCAGGTCATTTACGACATGGCCATGGGCATGGGTGAACCTCACTATGCCCAGATCATTAAGGCTGACAAGCTGAAACCGTTCGAGGTCTATCCGGAAGTCGGCTGGAATCCCGAAACGATGTCAGTTGACCCGAACGCCCCCGTGGCGGGGAACGAAAGGGTCGAGCGCAACGGGAACAAGGTCGAAATCTGGATGACAGCGGTGCGGAGCCACTTCACGCCGGACCAGATAGAGATCAGAGAAGGTGATGAAGTCACTTGGCACATCACCAACATTGATACGTCCAAGGATGCAACCCATGGGTTTGCGTTGCCGGCGTACAACATCAATCTGAGTCTCGAGCCGGGTGAGACAGCCACGATGGAGTTCACCGCAGACCAGAGCGGAACCTATCCGTTCTATTGCACAGAGTTCTGTTCTGCGCTCCATCTCGAGATGGCCGGGTACTTCCTGGTTCAACCGGCCGGCTAGAAGGGACAAAAAATGTCAGTCATCGACCGGATTCTGGGGCCCCGTGTTTCACGGGAGGAGCAACGTGAGCGTGATGAGCGCTACCAACTACCAACGTGGTTGTTCAGCGCATCAGCACTCTTGCTCATGGTCTCCCTCCTGCTCCCGTACTGGGTTCTCCGACTCAGTGCGCCCCAGTTTCCGGACGGGCTGATAATCCGTGCGTTCGTCAACCGTCTCGATGGAGACGTTGGCGAACTCGAGGGACTCAACCACTATGTTGGTCTTGGTTCATTCAACGACGCGGCGACGTTTGAGCGGTCGATTGCGATCGCCTCCATCATTGTGCTCGCTGGCCTGCTCGTCGCAGCGATCGTTATCCACTCGCGCTGGGTGTTGGTTCTTGTGACACCGGCACTCTTGTTCCCCGTCATCTTTCTGATAGATCTCCAGTACTGGTTGTGGAACTTTGGCCACAATCTCGACCCGGCTGCGCCATTGGCGGCCGCGGTGGGAGAGTTCACACCCCCCATCTTCGGCAGGGCAAAGATTGCTCAGTTCAAGACGCTTGCACTTCCGGGGCCGGGCATGTTGCTGGCGTTCGTCGCCAGCATCCTCGTTGCCATCGGTCTGTACTACCACCGCAAGGCATACAAACCCCTCATCGAGAGTATGGAAATGGAAGGCTGATGCGACGGGTAGCCGCCACTCTTGTTTTGGGGGTTCTCGCTGGTGTGCTCATAAACGTAACAACACGGGCCGAGGCAGCGGGTGGGGATCTTCAGACGATGATCGACTCCGCCGAACCGGGGTCTGTCGTGGTTATCGAGCCGGGCGTGTACAGAGGCAATATCACCATCGAGAAATCGCTCACGCTGCGCGGCGTGGACTGGCCGGTCGTTGACGCTGGGGGCAGTGGAACAGTGATCACGATCACCGCTCCGGACGTCACGATCGAAGGGCTGGTGGTGCGCTCAAGTGGTATCTCGCTCGACCGAGAGGACAGTGGAATCTCCGTGAGAGCCCCCCGGGTAACGGTCGTCGGGAACCGTCTTGAGGACGTGTTGTTCGGTATCTATCTCCTGGGTGCCCATGACTCGACTATCAGCGACAACATCATTGGGGCCAAGGAAGATATCTATATCGCGAGTAGGGGCGACGGGTTGCGTCTTTGGGAGAGTGAAAACTCGGTAGTGGAACGCAACGTCGTACGTAACGGTCGTGATGCCGTGTTCTGGTTCACGGATGACGTGATAATTCGAGACAACGAGATCACGGGCGGTCGTTATGGGCTGCACTTCATGTACTCAGACAGGATCGTGGTCGAGGGCAACCACCTCGTCGATAACTCGGTCGGTTCCTACATGATGTATAGCGTCGGTGTTGAGTTTCGCAACAACGTCTTTGCCAACAACACCGGACCGAGTGGTTACGGAATCGGGTTCAAGGACATGGACGACTACATCGTTGAAGGGAATCGGTTCATTGCCAACAGGGCTGGTTTGTACCTCGACAACAGCCCGTCGTCCGCAAATGCGGAGGGGCTGGTCCGCAACAACCTCTTTGCGTACAACCAGGTTGGTGCCCTGTTTCTCCCGGCAGTGAAGAACAACCTCATCTATGGGAACTCGTTCATCGACAACGTCGAACAGGTGGGTGTCACCAGTACCGGTACATTCAAGGACAACGACTGGTCCCTCAACGGCCGCGGCAACTATTGGAGCGATTTCGCCGGATACGACGCCGATGGAGACGGCGTTGGTGACGTTGTGTACCGCGTTGACGACCTCTACAACACACTCACCGACAAGTATCCCGATCTCCAGTTCTTTCAGGACACGCCGGCCGCAAAGGCGATAGCCCTGGCGGCGAAGATGTTCCCAGTGTTACGACCGTCACCGCTGGTCGAGGACTACTTTCCGTTGGTTGACCGCCCTCAACTGCCACCGGTTCGAGACCTCGAAACCGGGTCACAGGCGCCGGCCCTTGCGCTGGCATCGCTCATAATGCTCGCTGGTTCGGTCCTCATTGTCCGAACCCCGTCGCGTCACCGCCGTACCCGCACTACCAAGGAGGCGATGGCATGATCACCATAAGGAACGTTACCAAGCGATACGGGAAGACGGAGGTGGTGAAGAACTTCTCACTCGAGGTGGCTCCCGGAGAATCGATCGCGATGTGGGGACCGAACGGTGCGGGCAAGACGACCGTCGTGCGCTGCATTCTGGGACTTGTCGCCTACGAGGGGACCATCACGGTCGGTGGTCTGGACGCACGCAGGTACGGGAAGTCGGTTCGAAAGGCGATGGGGTACGTACCTCAGGAGTTGTCTTTCTATGACGAGATGACGGTTTATGAACTTCTTGACTACGCCGCCGCGCTGAGAGGGATCTCGCAGGACAGGGTCGATCACCTCTGTGAGGTCGTTGTCTTGACCGAACATGTGAACAAACAGGTACGCGAACTGTCCGGGGGGCTGAAACAACGCCTCGGTATCGCTTCGGCGCTGTTACCCGATCCCCCAATTCTGCTCCTTGATGAACCGACCTCGAATCTTGACGCACAGGCCCGCGATGCCGCACTTGAGCTCCTCCAGGGCCTGCGCGACGACGGCCGAACATTGATTGTGACGTCACATCACGTCGAGGAAATCGCGATGCTTGTTGACCGCGTTGTTGCGATGGAACACGGCGAGATCACGGTGATCTGTGACCCGTCCGATCTGGCGGAAGAACTCGGGCTACGAGCGTGGTTGCACCTGATTCTTGAGAACGGTTCCGCCGAACATGCCTTGCAGGTCCTCACGGACCTGGGATTTCCGACCAAACTCAACTCGCGAGGCGTCCTCGTGGAGGTTTCCGCCCAGGGCAAGGGTGAGGCCGTCGCGGCTCTTCAGCGTGCCGGTGTGGAGATCAAGGACCTGGAGATCTGGCGATGACTGCAACAACACCATCGATTCCGCAAACAACCGAAAGGTTGCAGCCCTCCCTGGTGTGGGTAATCGCGCTGAAGGAGATCAGAGAGGCTGTCCGGTCGAAATGGTTCTGGATGTGGACAGTTGCGTTCGCCAGCCTCGCCGCCTTCATGGCGTCGGTGGCTCTGCCGGGATCTCAAGTCACCGGTTACGGAAGTTTCGGAAGAACCGCCGCCTCTCTTGTGGCTCTAGCCCAAATCATCGTTCCACTCATGGGGTTAACCCTCGGTGCCTACTCCATCGCAGGTCAGCGCGAAACCGGAGCACTTCGATTTCTCCTGAGCCACCCGGTATCGCGTAGCGAAGCGTTCTGCGGTACGTATCTTGGACTCGCGATCTCTCTTGCGGGGACCGTGTTCGGTGGTTTCGGTATTGCCGGCGTGATCACGGTGGCGCAAGGGGGAGGCGCGAACGCGGCAAGTTTCGTCCGGATTGCCGTGTTGTCGTGGCTGCTGGCGGTGTCGATGTTGGGATTCGGCATGCTGGTATCGACATTTACACGCCGCTCCAGCGCGGCCCTCGGAACCGCAATATTCCTATGGTTGGGGTTCGCCTTCCTGGGGGATCTCGGTGTCATGGGAACAGCCGTCGCAACCCGGGTACCAACCTGGGGACTGTTGGCTTCTGCCGTACTCAACCCCGTTGAGGCATTTCGACTGGCCTCTTTGAGCGCCTTCTCCGGGTCTCTCGACGTGCTGGGACCAGCCGGTTCCTTCGCTGTGGACACCTTTGGGGACCGTCTTGGATTGCTCTTGTTCCTCAACGTCGTTATCTGGGCCGGAGTCCCCACAGTGGCAGCGTGGGCTCGGTTTACCCACGGAGGAGATGTCTAGCGGTGAGAATTGTGTTGTACCTCAGTGTTGTCATGGCAATGACGTTGTCCGCATGCGGTCCACCGGAAGCATCCCCGCAACCAGAAATCCAGTATGGACGGGATGTGTGTGTGCAATGCGGAATGATTGCGAACGAAGCCAAGTTCGCGGCCGCGTATCGCCACGATGGAGCGGATTTCATTTTCGATGACCTGGGTGACCTCGTAGTTTATGCCCGCACGAATAGCGTTGATCTTGACACCGCACAGACCTGGGTACACGACTTTGAAACCGAAGAGTGGATCGATGGGCGTGTCGCCCATTTCGTCGCGACAACCTCTGTTGCGACACCGATGGGCCACGGCATTGTTGCCTTTCGTGACGCCACCCGAGCACAGGATTTCGCCGATAGTTTGGGCGGTCAAGTGGTTGACTGGGAAACGCTGATGGCGCTGCCGATGGACGATGGACGGGTCGGGATGAATGGTGACACGCGTGTGGAAATGAGAATGAACGAGTAGCTGTACCGGTGGGCTCCGTACATTCTCTTAGGTAGGGGTGGTTAGTCCGATCCGCTATGAAGGGTCTTTGATTTGCGACCGAAACCGATGGTGTTGGTGAGACCCTGTACCCCCAACGCAAGTGGTCGAGCTGCGGAACCGATGGCGAGGTTTGTTACTCCGACAAAACCTAGGGCCACTGCGCTCACGGTTTGTACGACCGCCGCCCAGACGTTGACGTGGAGAAGTGAGGGTTCGTGGTCTGCTCCGATGAGTTCGCTGCGACGTGGCAGAGCAGCTGACACAACCGCAAAAGTGAAGACCCATATCGCTATCAATCCCCGAATCTCATAGGCCACCGGGAATCGCTGCCGGACGATCTCGATACTCCCAGCACCGGTGACAGCAACTCCATAGAGAACCGCGACAACGCCGAGGATCAACCATGTGACTCGAACCACCCGGGTAGCGACCTCCTTGTCCCTGCTGCGTCCCGCCGCAAGGACCCGACGTGACAAGGCATTGTTGAGGCCCACACCGAGCACCTGGATCGGCGATGCAAATATCCGCGCTGCCTCGGCATACCCGGCAGCCTGGTAACCGGCGATCGAACCAACTATCGCGACCGTCGCCATGTTCGTCGCCGTCACGAGTCCCGCACCACCGACCAACCAGCGGCCATCGCGCACGAGTTGACGGAAGGTCAGGGCGTCTGCCGATCGCGTGATCGCCTGATTGTCTCGCTCTAACATTCTGCGCTTCTTCACAGTCACGATCCCTAGGGCGATTCCGAGGGAGAGGAGCCGAGCTAGAGCAATTGTCGAGAAAGGTACCCAGTCGGCGGGAAGATCCAGGACCGACGCACCGACCAGTATCCCGATTGCGAGGATGAGCTGGGTGGCAGCGACGAACGCCGCCGAGCCGTGAAACCCAGCGAGGTGCAACATTCGGCGGGAATGTTCTTGGGCGGGGAGTGTAATTGCGGCGAGGTACGCCGTTATCGTGAAGGGGACGAGGATGCCACGCGACGATGGCTCGAACGAGACAAGAAATGTCGCGACCAGAACTGTGAGGCCTGTCATCGTGGCGGTCCTGAGGCCCAAACCGATCATTCGGGGGACGAGGATGAGGCGCTGTGGAGAGTCGAGGTCGAGGACCTTCTTCTGCGCAGGGATAAAGATGAGTTCGCGCACCAGCGTTGCACCGAGAAGAATTGAGGTCATGAACAGCGAGAAGAAGCCGAGTTCGCGAGGATCTCCAAACACACTCTGGGCGTAGAGAAAGACCAGCAAAGACGCCAGGGAGGTCAGCCCGGAGTCGAGTACCCCCGCACCGATCGCCTTCTTCATAGTGTGGAGGTCTCCTCGAAACCTGGTGTTGATGTGTGGGTACGGCCCGGGTCCGTTGCGTGGGTTCTAGCGCATGACCTTATCGCACCGATAGCCGGGGCGCTCGGTGACGCTGTCCTGCCCGGATTGATGCATCTAGTACCGCCTCGCGCTCACCTCTGCCGGTGTTTTGAGATGAGGAGCCGACCGGTGTACGACGACGCCATGATGAGGCACCGCGAGTCTTGTCATGTGCTGGCGTCGTGTCCTCCCTCTATGGGGAGAGGTCAGTTGGCGACAGGGAAGTTTTCGAGACCACTCAGGACGAGAGTCGATGTTTGGCCAGTCTCGATATCGACGACACGGATCGCGTGGTTATTGGTGTCGGCCACGTACAGCACCCCTCCATCGATGGCGAGTCCCCCAGGTTCCCAGAACGCCGGCGCATCACCATCCTCGAAGCCCTGCTCACCGCCGAGCCATGTGGTGGTCAAGAATGTCTCGATGTTGATCGTCTTCAGCTTCGAGTTATACGAGTCAGCAATGATGAGTTGACTGTTTGTTGTGTCCCAGACGAGGGCCATGGGGTGCTGGAGATGTGCCTCCGCTCCGGTACCGTCAACATCCCCGTAGTCCTGAAGGTCGTTGGGTGGGCCAGATACGGTCCCGGTGCGTCCAGCATCGTTCCCGGTATCGGCCCAGCGGATCGCGCTCGACTGGCTGTCCGCGAAGTACAGGAGACCGTCGGGGGAGAACGTAACTCCAGACGGCTGGGCAAGCTGAGCTTGTGACAGGGGACCGTTGATGTTCCCTTGCTGAGATGATCCAACGGCAGGTAACGCAATGTTCTGTGTCGGGTCGAGGATCCAGATTTGGTCCATCCCCGCCATGGCAACGTAGAGGACACCGTCGAGGATGGTCAGTCCCCACGGGTAGGACAGGCGAACTTCGTCGAGAAGGGCGAGGGCGGGGGTGGTGGCGATCTCGCCGGTACCCGCCAACGTGGTGACATCACCTGTCTCAAGATTGATCGAACGAACGACATGATTGTTGGTATCGGCCACATAGAGGACGGTTCCATCGTCGGAGGCAACGAGACCCTGGGGGCTGTCAAACTGTGCCTCTTGTGGTGAACCGTTTGTCAATCCGGCAGTTCCGGTTCCGTAAACCGTGAGGACCTCACCGCTCGTTTTGTTGACGCGTACAATCCGATTGTTACCCGAATCCGCGATGAACAGGTCCGATCCGGAAACCGCGACACCCCCTGGGAAGGAGAGGGTTCCGGCGGGTCGGGGTGGAATTGCTGGCGCCGCCCGAAGGGGGGTCCTGTCGATGGTGTCGGCGAATTGAGCGGCAAGCCCCGCAACTACCGGTTGCACAATGTCGTACGGGTTGCGACCTGTCTGGCCACCCACAATGTTCCCCTCCGGGTCGATTAGCACCAGGCTTGCCCATTCCCTGATCCCCCAGTCTGACCAGATCGCGTATTCGCTGTCATTGATGACGGGGTAGGTGATCCGATTTCGTTCTACCGCCGCGACGATGTTGACGGTTTCTCGCTCATTTGTGAACTTGCCTGCGTGTACCGTGATGATGACAAGCTCCTCAGGGAACTCCTGTTGCAGGCGATCGAGGTCCGAGAATGCCTCAATGCAGGAAAGACAGCCATAGGACCAGAAGTCGAGCAGGACGATCTTGCCTTTCAGCGAGTCGAGTGTGAGCGGTTCGGGAACATTGATCCAGTCGAGGTCTGGAGGAAACTCGGGAGCGGGATCCGAACCGGCATAGTCGATGGGTTCGGTCGAGGTCGTGGCCGATGACGTCGTGGTGGTAGATCCGTTGCCGGTGGCCGAACATGCACTGGCGACGAGAGCCGTGGCGATGATGAGGGCTAACAGTCCGGATCGTGGCCGCAAAGTGAAGGTTCTCACGAACTGTATGAGAAGAATGCGATGTCGAGCCCCATCTCGATCGCTCGGTGGAGATAGGAGTCGCCGATATCCGCGGCACCCTGGCGACCCATGGGATACGCCCCCGAAGCTGCGGCCGCTGCGGCCGCAGCGAGCGAGAGAGCTTCGAGATGTGCGGCCTGATCCGAGACTCCGACAACCCGGGTCGATACTCCTTCGGTACCGGCTGTTGTTACGCGCGCCATTGCCGCCGCCCAGATTCCCTTTATGGGGACGATGGTTACCGACTGTCCCCAGGTATCTGTGTCGGTTCTTCCCCATCGAGCGCCGACCGGTTCGGGGAACGGGACAGCAGTTCCGCGGCGGAGTGAACGACCAGGTTCGGTCCACGCGATTTCGACATCGAGCACCTCACCACCGCGGGCAATTTCGTGACCGGCGAGTGCCGGGCCGATTCCCTGTCCAAGGTTTGCGTTGATGACCAGGCTCCGACCGGCAACCTCGAGCTCGTCGGAGAGCGAACTCGTGAAATACTCCGCCCCGCGCCATGCAACACAGTCGATGTTTGCATCGAGGGCATTCTCGAAGGCGGATCTCGGGTCGGCGGCGTCGGTCACAAGGACGTCGTAGGTAGCGAGATCGGTGGCTCGTTCAACCCGCTTGCCAGTTACCGTGTGTTGCTCGCTCACAAGACCAAGTCGCAGCAACGAGAATTCGTTGAGAAGGATTCGTGCAGCGCGTCGACCGACCTCGTCGGTGGCTTCGATAGCGATACGCATGTCAGCGCCGTTGTGGTGCGGACGCGACCGGCTGCCAGCTTCCGGATATTTCCGGCTGGCGCACTGGTCGCAGCGTATAGGCCGCCGCAAGAGCTGCCCCGACGACCGCTGCAACCACTATGAGTGATGGTCGTGCCTTCATGGTTGTAAGGCTAGCGGGTCCACGATGAGAAGCGACAGAACCGTATCTGGATACCCGGATCACACGCGTGCCGACGCAGGTTTGATCAGGGCCGGTGCGGACGGTCCGGTTGCGGGCTATCCTCGAGCTTGCTCCCGGGTTTACCCGGGCACGATATTTCGAGCGAAGTCCGGTGAGATTCCGGCACTGTCCCGCAACTGTGATGCCACCCGGCTAGTCAGGTCGCCTCGAAGCGTCGTGGTGGTGCTGCGTTTCGGAGGAGGAGGTCGCACCCGAGGCTAGTCACCGAAGATCCTCCACAGAAGGAGGATCTCTTTCCATGAAACGTCTCATTGTCTTGATTGCCGCGTTTGCGCTCGTCGCTGCGGCATGCGGGGGAGGAACCAGCGCCACGACCGTGGCGCCAGTCGTCCAAGACTCAACCCCAACAACGCTCGCTCCGACCACGACTCTCGCCCCGACCACGACTCTCGCTCCGACTACGACGACGGAAGTTCCCGACGACGGGTTCCCGATCACGGTGGTCGCTGCCAACGGGAACGTCCTACTCGACGAACGTCCGATCAGGATCGTTTCGATCTCACCGACGGGGACCGAAATGCTTTTCGCGATCGGCGCCGGTGACCAGGTTGTCGCTGTCGATTCGTTCTCCTACTACCCGCCGCAGGCCCCTGTCACCGACCTGAGTGGGTGGCAGCCGAATATTGAGGCCATTGCTTCCTACGAGCCGGATCTTGTGGTGACGTCGGGGGACCCGGATGGGCTTCTCGAAGCGTTGTCACTGCTCGACATACCGGTGCTGATGGCTCCCGCGGCGGTCACGTTTGACGACGTGTACAGCCAGATCGAGCAGCTCGGTGCTGCCACCGGGAATATTGGAGGTGCCGCCGAGTTGGTGGCGCAGATGCAGACGGATATTGCCGACATCGTTGCCACCCTCCCGGAGTTGGAGAATGCTCCGACGTACTATCACGAACTGGATCCAAGTTTGTATTCAGCGACTTCATCGACATTCATCGGGACAGTGTATTCCGCGCTTGGACTCGTCAACATCGCGGACGAAGCAGATATCGACGGTTTCGGATTTCCACAGCTTTCCGCTGAGTGGGTCCTCGACCGGAACCCTGACTTCATCTTTCTCGCCGACGGGAAATGCTGTGGCGCATCCCCGGAGTCGGTTGCTGAACGTGCCGGTTGGGGCGGCCTCAGCGCCGTGTTGAACAATCGTGTCGTCGTACTCGATGACGATATAGCGTCACGGTGGGGCCCCCGCATCGTCGACTATATGCGGTCGGTCGCCAATGTCGTCGGAGCCCTTGAAACGACCGGGTCCTGACCAATGGAGGAGTCCCGCTCCGGATATCTACCGCTTGCTTGGGTGGTTGCGGGTTTACTCGCCCTCGCCGCGGCGGGACTCTTCAGCATTCTCAGTGGTCCGATAGATTTTGCAGCTACCGACGTGTTCCGGGAGTTGATGAACCAGATCCCCGGAGTGTCGGTGGGGAGCAATCTCTCCGAGTTACAGTCTGCGATTCTCACCGAAATTCGTTTGCCACGTGTCATCCTCGGGATGATCGTCGGCGGCACACTCGCTGTTGCTGGCGGCGCCTATCAGGGTGTCTTTAGAAACCCCCTCGCCGATCCCTGGTTGCTTGGTGTGGCCGCCGGCGCCGGACTCGGCGCCACACTCGCCATATCGGGTGTTGCGAATCTGTCTGCTGCACTGCTGCCGTTGGCGGCATTCATCGGGGCGCTGGGGGCCGTCGCACTCACGTACTTTGTGGGGTATTCGTTGCGCGCCGGGCGTACGGCGACCACACTCATTCTCGCTGGAGTCGCGGTAGCGTCGTTTCTGACTGCCCTGCAGACATACCTCCAACAGCGCAACAGTGAGACCCTACGCGAGGTGTATTCATGGATCCTCGGTGGGCTCCAGACGGCCTCCTGGCGTGAGGTGCGTCTCGTGCTTCCCTACGTTGTCGTGTCCGTGGGGATCGTCTTGTTTCATGGCCGCCTGCTTGATGTTATGTCGGTTGGCGACGAGGAAGCCTCAGCCCTCGGCATCAACGTCTCCCGGGTCCGGCTCACAGTTGTTGTTTTCGCCAGCCTGGGAACGGCAGCCGTTGTTGCCGTTTCAGGACTCATCGGCTTCGTTGGCATCATCGTTCCACACACGGTTCGGCTTATCGCCGGGTCGAGCTATCGGCGCCTGCTGGTCTTGTCGACGTTGTTTGGTGCGGTTTTCCTGGTACTTGCCGATGTCGCCGCCCGCACCATCGCCTCACCAGCCGAACTCCCGCTCGGCGTGATCACTGCTTTTGCCGGGGCCCCCTTCTTTGCAATGATCCTGAGGCGGTCGAAGGGTGGCTCTCTGTGAACGTTGGTATTGCCGATGTTGTGATGCGATACGGTTCGCACGAGGTGCTGAACGGGGTTTCCCTGGAGATCCCCGGTGGGTCCTGGCTCGGCATCATTGGTCCGAACGGCACCGGGAAGTCGACGTTGCTGCGCGGTATTGCTCGGCTCTTGCCGTACGACGGCTCGATCACATTCGATGGTGACGAGATTGGCACACTAGACCGACGAGTGGTGGCCCAGACCGTCGCCTATGTGCCACAGAGCCCGGTGTTACCGGAGGGGATGAATGTCGTCGATTTTGTCCTCCTTGGGCGAACGCCGTACATCTCTCATTTTGGTACCGAGTCGAAGAGGGACCTGGAGATCGTGTTCGACGTCCTCACCACGCTGGATCTCATACATTTTCGCGACCGTCTCGTGACGACACTATCGGGGGGTGAGGCACAGCGGGTGACGCTGGCGCGCGCCCTCGCTCAACAGGCACCCCTCGTGCTTCTCGACGAACCGACCGCGGCACTTGATGTCGGGCATCAGCAGGAGGTGCTCGACCTGATAGATGATCTAAGAAGGACCCGACAATTGACGGTGATTTCGACAATGCACGACCTGACTCTGATTGGGCAGTTCGCTGACTCGCTCGTCCTGCTGGACGGTGGTGTCGTTGTCGCTGAGGGTACAGCCAGCCAGGTTCTCACCGCCGAGATAATCCGCAAACACTACGGAGCGAGTGTTCGCATCCTTGAGGACGATGCCGGAAACCCAGTGGTTGTTCCGTGGCGGAGCAACGGCTCGTGAGGCAGTTTGCCGCGGCTACCGTACGATATGGATAGGAGAAATCGCATGACCGATGTGCCACCGACCGAAGACCCGGTACCGGGTTTGCGACGTGCGCCGTCTCTGGTGCTCCTCAACACCGGTGATGGGAAGGGCAAGTCGACCGCCGCCATGGGTGTCATGATCCGTGCGGTTGCGCGTGAGTGGAAGGTTGCCGTCGTTCAGTTTCTTAAATCCGGGGACTGGGCCACCGGTGAGCAGAAGACTGCGCAGCGTCTTGGGGTCGACTGGTGGGCGATTGGCGACGGATTCACGTGGGACTCCGAAGACCTTGAAGAGAGTGCCGCGATCGCACAACAG
Source organism: Actinomycetota bacterium (assembly GCA_013151445.1). GTDB lineage: Bacteria > Actinomycetota > Acidimicrobiia > Spongiisociales > UBA5794 > BMS3BBIN02. The sequence continues at coordinate 15,351 of JAADIG010000082.1, read as the reverse complement.
GCCTGGTCCAAGGCAAAGGAAGTCATCTTGTCGGGCGATTACTCACTCGTGATCCTTGATGAAGTGACCTATCCGCTCACCTGGGGTTGGATTGATCTCGATGAGGCAATAACCGTGATCACGACCCGCCCGGATCATGTGAATATTGTTCTTACCGGCAGAGATGCACCACCGGAACTTGTCGACGTTGCCGATACGGTCACGGAAATGCGGAGTGTCAAACACGCCTTCGAGAGGGGCATTCGGGCCAAAAAGGGCATTGACTTCTGATGCGGTGGACACATCGAGAGTCCGTGGGGCCACAGTGGCGTTTGTACTGATCCTCGGTGGTGCACGGTCTGGGAAATCAGCCGTTGCGTGTCGACTTGCTCAGCGATCAGGGTCCGACGTCACGTTTGTCGCAACCGCTCGACCACTTGACGATGAGATGGCGCGGCGAATCGCGTTCCATATCGACGATCGACCCTCCTCCTGGATCACGGTCGAAGCCCCGCTGGACCTTCCGGAAGTGGTGGCGGGCACCGATCCTCACCATGCCGTGATTATCGATTGTGTCACTGTATGGATTTCGAACCTGGTCGTCGAACTTGGGTTAACTCACGATGAGGTTTTGGCGCGTGTCGGAGATCTCGTCAATGTCTGCGGTGATAGAGACGCAACGACAGTGATCGTCTCCAACGAGGTGGGCATGGGGATTGTCCCGGAAACACCGCTCGGTCGCTCCTTTCGAGATCTTCAGGGGTTTGCGAACTCCGCCCTCGCGGTGCGTGCGAAGCATGTCGGGCTGGTCGTGGCCGGTCGGGTCCTCACGTTGAACGCCGAAGAGGATTGGGGTACGTCGTGAACGAGTGGCAGTCGGACGTGCTGACGGTACAGCCGGATGAGGTCGCACAGAAGGCTGTCCTTGGGCGGGTGCACGACATCATGCGACCCGTCGGCTCGTTCGACCGTCTGGATGCGTTGGTTGTGTGGCTGGCAGGGTGGCAACGGACCGACCAGCCCCATATCAACGAACCGGCGGTGGTCGTCTTCGCGGGCGATCACGGCGTTGTTGCCGAAGGGGTGAGCCAGTACTCGACGGAGGTGACCGCCATAGCAACTCGACTGATCTCGGGGGGTTTAGGCACGATGCCGGTCCTGTGCGATGAGGTGGGTGCAACCCTGACGGTCATTGATTGCGGGGTGGGAAACCAGACCGGCAACCTACGGACCGACTCTGCTCTCACAGAGGAGTCGATGCAGAAGGCGTGGGATCAGGGCGTGGCCGCGGTGCGTGACCTACCCGAGGCGACAGACCTGCTCCTTCTCGGGGAGGTTGGCGTCGGCAACACGACTGCGGCGGCTGCGATCGCGTGTTCTCTTCTCGGCTGGGACCCCGATCTGGTGGGGCGTGGAACAGGTGTTGACGACGAGACCCTGGCCAGGAAACGGGCCGTCGTTTTCGATGCGGTTTTTAGCCGAGGTTTGATGGATCCTCTCGAATGTCTGCAGGTGCTGGGAGGCTCCGAGCTGGTTGCGATCGCAGCCGCGACGGTGGAGGCCCGTCGACTTTCCCTTCCCATGGTTCTTGATGGTTACGGTGCGACCGCTGCTGTTGCACCCCTTGAGATCAGCGTTCCGGGTGTTCTGAGTCACACCATTGCCGGCCACCTGAGCAGCGAGCCTGGGCACGGGAGACTGCTTGACGCGATCCACAAGGAACCGTTGCTCGATTTTCAGTTGGGGTTGGGCCAGGCATCGGGGGCGGTGATGACGATTCCGGTTCTTCGCATGGCAATCCGTGCGGTCCGTGACGTCGCCACCGCGAGTGAAGTCCGTAGACGCCAATGAAGGGTCTTCGTCGGGCGTTGAGCTTTCTCACTCGTTTGCCGGTACCTTCGGAAACTCTCACGAGTGTTGAGCTAGCTCGTGCCATCGCGTGGTTCCCGGCCGCGGGCCTCGTAATCGGAGGTTTTGTGGCGGGCGTGTTCTGGGTCACCGCGCAGGGTCTTTCGCCGACTCTCTCGGCATCCCTGGCGGTCCTCACCGGAGCGGCGATGACTGGCGGGTTCCACGAGGACGGGCTAGGCGACACGTTCGATGCCCTCGGTGGCGGGTGGTCACGCGACGAGATGCTCTCGATTATGAAGGACTCCCGTCAGGGAACGTTCGGCGTTCTTGCCATCGTCGGGACGGTCCTGGTGCGTGTGACTGCGCTTGCGGCACTCCCCGTCAACGTCGGTGTGTGGACGCTTCTACTTGCCCACTCTTTGGCTCGCGGCGCCGTCGTTGGTGTGATGGTTGTATCGGCTCCGGTTGCGACGAGTGGTCTCGGTGCTTCGTATGCAAGGGAGCTGCATCGGCCAACAGCGGTGGTGTCGTCGTTGCTGGCCGCGGGCGCTGCCGTTGTTGTGTGGGGCGTCAACGGATTACTCGTTGTTGGTGTCCTGGTGATCGTCGTCGCCGTCTTCATGATCTGGGTACATGGAAAGATCGGCGGTTACACCGGCGACATTCTTGGTGCTGCCGAACAGTTTGGGGAGATGACGATCCTCGCAATGGCGGTGTTCATGGTTGGTCAGGGATGGGAGTTGGTTCGTTGGCTGCCAGTGGTGTGATGGTCGATTTCGTGCGCCATGGCGCTACGGAGTGGTCGTCGAGCGGACGGTACACAGGTCGCACCGATCTAGTTCTTTCTCCGATCGGGAGGTGTGAAGCTACTGCCGTGGGGGAGCGGATTCGCTGCGGAGACTATGACGTCGTGTGGTCTTCACCATTGCTGCGGTCCGTGGAAACGGCCGTTCTTGCCGGTTTTGATCCCCGTATCGACGAACGTCTGGCCGAGTTCGATTTCGGCGACATTGAGGGGCGTCGGTGGGAGGAGCTCTCGGTGGATGTCCAGGGGTCGCTGGTGGACTTCGATTCGTTTGTCGCCCCGGGTGGTGAGTCCGTTGTCGAGTTCAAGACTCGGGTGCTGTCCTGGTGGGACGATCTCGAACCCGGTCGCCACGTGGCGTTTTGTCATGGTGGTGTCATCCGGGTAGTCCAACGCCATCTCGGCGCTGACGCGCTGGTGGCGACGGGTAGCGTGGTGTCGCTCGGTGCTCCCGACAACAGTGCTGGCCGGGGTGTGCCGGGGTAACACCCTCCAACCTCGGGGGTGCTCTGGATCGGAGGCCGCGGCTAACCGCTAGTGACGGCTGGATCTCGCCTGTATGAGAGTCCGTGTCGCAGCTCGCCGTGAACGTTGGTAGATAGACGTCGGTGGGGAGGGGATCCGGCCAACGTGCGGCTTCGAACTTGTGGTCGTCTGCGGGCAATCTTCAGTGAAATACTGTGAAGAGCTCCGGTGGTGAATACCTCGCGACGATCCGCATTGTGGCGACCGATGATTGTGCGAACCATTATGTCATGTGGTACTGGTGGCACGTTTTGTCTTGGTTACTGTATCGCCCAGGATAACCCTGTGGCACCGGGATGCTCCGAGCGATAAGTGTGCAAGAACCTTGATTCTGACCACAGATCACAAGGTTGGGCACCGAACTCGGCGAGTTTGTCGAGTCCCTCCGGGTCTACCGTCTTGTCAGCCGATGAGACTCTGGACGACGTCGCCGATGAAGTAGGCGAGGACACCACCAAGGCCGGCGATGAGGAGGTTGGCGAAACCGTCGAGTATGCGATTGCGTTTTGTGACAGATGCTTTCACCCATCCAACGATGAACAGACCGACCGCGGTCAGAGCTGACGCTATGGCGAGGCCTCGCGTTGGAGAGATATCGAAGAGGAAGGGTATGACCGAGGTGAGTGATCCCACGAGGAATAGACTGCCGGAGAAGAACATCGCCTTGTACGACGATCTCACCTCGGAGTCGACGACACCGAATTCGAGAACCTTCATTGAGTTGAGGAGTATGTCGTCGGTCTCGCTGAACGCCTCGACGACTATGCCGAGTTTCTCCCCGGAGACCCCGATGTCGGTGAACATTTCGGCGAGCTGCTCGACTTCCATCTCTCGGTGGTCCCGAATGTGTTCACGTTCGAGCCGAAGTTCGGCGTCGAGGATTTCACGCTGTGATTCGGTTGCCAGATACTCGCCGGCCGCCATCGAGATTGCACCAGCAACGGCCCCGGCGAGGACAGTGAGCAGAATGATCGCGGACGACAGGCCGCCACCAACGACGCCTGCTACCAGCAGCAGTGTCGAGACGAGTCCATCGTTGACACCAAGGATGATGTCACGCCAGTACTGGCGCGACTGACCGATGTGGGGTTCATAGGGAACCGGCTCATTGATTGGTGTCTCTCGCATGGAGGCATTCTATGCAGTACCACCCCGGAGAGTGGTGCTCTCACGGCGTCGGCGACACGCCCCTTGGCGTTGTGGGGTACGGTATGGGTATCCAGATCGGAGGAATGCGTGACAGAAACGTCGTCACCACCAGATCTCATGCAGCAGTTGAGTACCCATCCGTTCGTCAAGGGTTTGCCGGCGCAAGACGTGGGGTCACTCGCCGAGCTGGTACGGGCCGAAGAGTTCGAACCACTCGACGTGCTGTTCCGCTCGGGTAGCGAGGCGGACACGTTCTATCTCATCAGGACCGGGGTGGTTTCACTCAAGGTTGATACGGGCAGGGCGGCCACCAGGCGCGTGCAGACGATTTCCGAGGGGTCGGCGCTCGGCTGGTCGTGGTTGTTCCCGCCGTTTATCTGGCAGTTCGATGCGATTGCTCAGACACCGGTGCGCTGTTTCGCGTTCGACGCTGCGGCGCTGCGCGCAAAGTTTGATGAGGACCCCAGATGTGGGTACCACGTCATGGGACGTGTCGCCGAGATCATGGCCGAACGTCTGCAAGCCACCAGACGCCAAATGCACAGCCTCGCCCGCCGGTGACCAGAGGCTTCTTGCGTAACCGGGGGCCATATATGGCCCACAGTTACGCTAGAAGCCTGAGAGTTAGATTGAGAAGCCGCCGGTTTTGGTTTCTAGATACTCTGCAATGCCTTCGCGGCCGCCCTCGCGGCCGAAACCGGATTGTTTCATCCCACCAAACGGCGCTGCGGCCGCGGTGGGGTTGATGTCGTTGATCCCGATGATCCCGAAGTTCAACGCCTCGAACATGCGCATCCCGCGTGCCAGATTGTTCGTATAGACATACGCCGCAAGGCCATAGGTCGTGTCGTTCGCAGCGGCGACAACCTCGTCCTCGTCCTCGAAGAGGATCACCGGCGCCACCGGGCCGAAGGTCTCCTCATGGGAGATCACCATGTCGGCATTGACATTGCTGAGCACCGTGGGTTCGAAGAAGAAACCGGAACCAGGCCCCTCGATAGTGGCCGGCCTGCCGCCAACGTGGAGGGTCGCCCCCTTCTCCACGGCATCATCGACCTGGTGCTGCACCTTGTCGAGCGAGGGTTGGTCAACGAGCGGCCCGATCGCCACACCATCTTCGAGCCCATTGCCGACTCTGAGCGCCGAGGTGCGAGCCACCAGTGTCTCGATGAACTGGTCCGCAATGGAGACATGAACATACATGCGGTTCGGGGAAATACAGGCCTGGCCGGTGTTGAGGAACTTCACGAGACCCGCCCCCTTGGCGGCGTGCACCGGATCGGCGTCCTCAAACACGATGAAGGGCGCATGACCGCCGAGCTCGAATGACATCCGTTTCATGTGGGGTGCGGCCTGGGTTGCGAGGATCTTGCCGACTTCGGTCGACCCGGTGAACGTCACCTTGGCAATCCGGGGGTCGCTGGTGAACGCCTCACCCACCGGAACCGGATCCGAGGTTGGGACCAGATTGGCGACCCCGGCTGGCAGGCCCACCTCATCAAGAATCTCGAACACCTCAATCGCACACAGCGGAGTCTGCTCGGCCGGTTTCAGGACAATGGTGCACCCGGCCGCGAGTGCGGGCGCCACCTTGCGGGTCACCATGGAGATCGGATAGTTCCACGGCGTGATCGCCCCGACGACACCGACCGGCTGTTGCATCGTGATGAAACGCTGATCGGACCGCGGTGCCGGGATTGTCGACCCGTACACCCGTTTGGCCTCTTCGGAGAACCACAGGAGGAAATCGGCGGCGTACTGCACCTCGTTGCGTGCCGCCCTTAAGGGTTTGCCCTGTTCCTCGGTCATGAGTTTGGCGAGCCGTTCCTTGCGGTCCACCATCAGCGAATAGGCGTCGCGCAGTATTGCGCTACGCACATACGCGGTCTGTCCCGCCCACTCCGAGAACGCGGCACTCGCCGCAGCTATTGCGGCTTCGACATCGATGGGTCCGGCATCGGCGACGGTCCCGATGACCTCACCGGTTGCCGGATTGCTCGTCTCAAACGTTGTGTTGGCGTCTGCCCCACGCCACGTGCCGTCGATGAAGAGCATGTCTGGGGTGCCTCAGTAGCGGTACTGGTCTGGTTTGTATGGGCCCTCGATTGGCACCTGGAGGTACTCGGACTGTTCCTTCGACAGCTCGGTGAGTTCAACACCGAGAGCATCCAGGTGGAAGCGTGCCACCTGCTCGTCGAGTTCCTTCGAGAGCACTGTGACTCCGGGTTCGTAGTTGGATCCGTTTTCGAAGAGCTCCATCTGGGCGAGCACCTGGTTCGAGAAGCTACACGACATAACGAAGCTGGGGTGGCCGGTCGCGTTGCCGAGATTCAACAAACGGCCCTCCGACAACAGGATGATGGAATGACCATCGTCGAAGATGAACTCGTCGACCTGAGGCTTGATGTTGCGTCGCGTCACGGACGGGTGGTTCATGAGCTGATCGACCTGGATTTCGTTGTCGAAATGCCCAATGTTGCCAACGATGGCCCGGTGCTTCATCTTGGCCATATCTTCGAGAGTTATGTTGTCCTTTCCACCCGTTGCGGTGATGAATATATCGGCAGTCTCGACGACTGAACCGAGCCGGACGACACTGAATCCGTCCATCGATGCCTGGAGTGCACAGATCGGGTCGATCTCCGTCACCACGACTCTTGCGCCCTGTCCGTGTAGTGCCTTCACGACACCCTTGCCGACGTCGCCGTAACCGAGCACCACAGCAAGTTTGCCGGCAATCATGACATCGGTTGCACGGTTGATTCCGTCGATGACGGAGTGGCGGCACCCGTAGATGTTGTCGAACTTGGACTTTGTGACCGAGTCATTCACGTTGATCGCAGGGAACGGCAAATCGCCCGACTCGGCGAGGCGGTAGAGGCGGTGAACACCGGTCGTGGTCTCCTCGGTGACACCCTTGATCGCAGCGACCTTGGGTGCCCAAAAGTTGGCGTTCGAATCCGCGACCCTGCTCAGCATGCCAAGTAGCGCTTGTTCGTCGGCAGATTCCATTGATTCGAGTGTGGGAAGTCCTTCGGATTCGCTCTTCGCCCCGAGCAATGCGGCCATGGTGGCGTCACCACCGTCGTCAAGGATCATGTTCGGGCTGGCATTGTCGGGCCACGTGAAGATTTGCTCAACGCACCACCAGTACTCGTCAAGCGTCTCTCCCTTCCAGGCAAACACAGGAATGCCCTGAGGACTGTCGGGCGTACCATCCTTGCCGACAGCAATCGCTGCTGCGGCGTGGTCCTGGGTGGAGAAGATATTGCACGACGCCCACCGGATATCGGCACCGAGCTCAGTGAGGGTCTCGATGAGGACCGCAGTCTGGATCGTCATGTGGAGCGAGCCGACGATACGCGCACCGGCGAGAGGTTTGTCTGCCGCATACTGTTTACGGATGGCCATGAGACCGGGCATTTCGGTCTCGGCGAGGTCGATTTCCTTACGACCGAATTCGGCGAGGGTGATGTCGGCTACCTTGAAGTCTGAAAACATGAGCGCTCCTTCGTTGGGCACCGTGTGGTCAAGTGTGGTTCTCGGGATGATGAGAACCATACTAATTTGATCCTGACACCAGGAAGCCCGATCGGGCTTGCAGTGTCGAATCCGGAACGTGGAGGTACGGAATGAAAAGGACATGGACTGTTCTGATCATCGCGCTGGCGCTTGTAGCGGCAGCATGCGGGGGATCGGACAACACAACAACACCCGCCGACGACGGTAACGCCGTTGCTTGCGGTGTCGACGATTTAGCTTTGAAGACCCCAGGGACCCTGACGGTTGCCACCGGGGAACCAGTGTTTCCACCGTGGATGGAAGACGATGATCCCACCAACGGTGAGGGTTTCGAGAGTGCTGTGGTGTACGCGGTAGCTACTGAGATGGGGATTGCCAACGTCGAATGGGTACGAACCGAATTCGACGCTGCGATCTCCGCTGGCGAGAAGGACTACGACTTCAATATCCAGCAGTACTCGATCACCGAAGAGCGTGACCAGATCGTCGACTTCTCCCGCCCCTACTACAGCGCAAAACAGGCTCTGGTTGGGTTTAACGCGAGTGTTGTTGCAGAAGGCGCGACCGTCGCAGACCTGAAGGATCTCCGTTTCGGAGCCGCCATCGGGACGACAAGCCTCAGCTACATCGATGACGTCATCAAACCAACCACCGCGGCCGCCGTGTACAACGACACCGTGGACGCAAAGTCAGCACTGGAAGCAGGCCAGATCGATGTTCTCGTGATGGACCTGCCAACGGCGTATTACATCACCGCCGTCGAAATCGAAGGATCCGAGATCGTTGGCGTCCTGCCGGGTCTCACGGCTGCTCCCGAGGAACTCGGCATGCTGTTCGAGGAGGGTTCGAAGCTCGTTCCCTGTGTCAACAAGGCCCTCGATTCCCTCGATGCCGATGGCACTCTTGCCAAACTAGAAACCCAATGGTTGAACCAGGGCGGCGACATTACCGTCATCCAGCCATAGACACTGCGTGACTGATACGGACAATCGCGAGCCGGCGGAGGCCATCGAGCTTCCCGCTGGCTCGCGATTCGTTTCTCCTGGGAGTCCCGGACTCTTCAACGGACTTTTCGGCCAGTCGGGGTCGAAGGGTGCGCTCGTGGCATTCGCCTCGACGGTCCTCTTCCTGGTCGTGGCGGCCATCGTCATCCTCAATTCCGAAGCCTGGCCAAAGGTACAAAACCAGTTCCTCAATTGGGAGCACTTCAAGGCTTCCTTCCCCGCCATACTCGGGGCCTTCTGGCTGGACATGCAGATGTTCGCAGTTGCCGAAGTTCTCATCCTTTCGTTCGCACTCCTCGTGGCGGTGTTGCGGGTGCTTCGCGGACCGGCGTTCTTCCCGCTACGCGTACTCTCGACCATCTACATCGACTTGTTTCGCGGTGTTCCCCTGCTGCTTGTCATCTTCCTGCTCGGTTTCGGTGTTCCGGCCCTCGACCTCCCCGGTGTGCCAAAGAGCCCAATGTTTTGGGGAATTGTCTCGCTCGTGCTCAGCTACTCGGCGTATACCGCGGAGGTGTACAGGTCGGGGCTGGAGAGTGTTCACGAGTCGCAACGCGCGGCGGCGCGCGCACTCGGTCTCACCCAGTGGCAGGCACTACGTTTTGCGATCCTTCCACAGGCGATCCGCAACGTGATCCCTGCGTTACTCAACGGCCTCGTCAGCCTTCAAAAAGATGTTGCCCTCATCAGCGTGCTCGGTCTCAGAGAGGCAGTTCGCGAGGCCGAGATCTACAAGGCACGCACCTTCAACTACACGAGTCTGCTGGTCGCGGCGATCCTGTTCCTCATCGTGAGCGTCCCGGTCGCACGGTTCGCCGACTGGTACACAGCCAGGGACCGCCGCGCTCGTACCAAGGGGTTGCAATGAGCGACAGGGTCCGCCTTGCGGGAGTACACAAGCGTTTCGGTGACAAACACGTGCTTAAGGGCATCGACCTGTCGGTCGCCGAGCATGATGTTGTGTGCCTGATCGGATCTTCCGGCTCGGGAAAGTCAACGATCCTGCGCTGCATCAACCTGCTTGAGACGGTCGACGAGGGAGCCATCTATCTTGACGGCGAAATCATCACCCGCCGCGAGACCGACCCGAACCTGGTTCGCCAGTTCGTTGGCATCGTGTTCCAGAGCTACAACCTTTTTCCCCACATGAACGTGCTGGACAACGTCACGTTGAGCCCGCGTAGGGTCCACGGCAAGGGGAGGGTCGAAGCTGAGGACCATGCCGTTGCGCTGCTTGAGCGGTTCGGGCTTTCGGACAAGGTGTACGAATTTCCGGACCGACTTTCGGGAGGTCAGCAGCAGCGTGTTGCTGTTGTGCGCGCTCTGGCTACCGAACCCGAGTTGCTGCTACTGGATGAGATCACGGCGGCTCTCGACCCGGAACTGGTGGGTGAGGTTCTCGGTGTGATTCGCGACCTGATAACCGACGGGATGACCCTGATCCTGGCCACCCACGAGATGGGGTTCGCCCGCGACGTAGCGACCCGTGTGTGTTTTTTGGACGACGGTGCCATTCTCGAGGAGGGGCCACCGGATCAGTTCTTTTCGGATCCCAAAATGCCACGCACCCAACAGTTTCTCCGCCGCGTCATCGACGCTGGCCGTCTCTGAAATACTTCCAAACCACTTCTGGAGAGCCCATGTCGGACAGACCCACCAACGTAACTTTGCTTGACGGTGGCATGGGAACAACGCTGAAGGATCACGGGCTGGTCTTGCCCCCGACGATTTGGTCGGCGGCTGCGTTGCTCGAAGCGCCCGACGTGGTTCGGGAATGCCACATAGCGTTCATCGATGCCGGCGCCGATCTGATCATCTCGAACACCTATGCAACGGTTCCTAACCTCCTTGCGCTTGAGAATCTGGGGGACAAGGTTGAGGACCTCGTTGAGACGGCCATGAGGCTGGCTCGGGAGGCACGTGAAAGTGCCGGAGACGTTCGTATCGCGGGGTCCCTTGCTCCGCTGGGCCACTCGTATCGCCCTGACCTCGTCGGACCCGACGATAGGAACCTTGCGTCGTACCGGAGGATCGTTGAGGCCATGGGAGACGTCCCGGATGTGCTGTTGTGTGAAACGATGTCGAGTGTGCGCGAAGCGTCGGCCGCCGTCATTGCAGCCACCGAAACTGGACGCGAAACCTGGGTAGCGTTTGCCCTCGGCAGCGATGGCACGGGTGCCCTTCTCAGTGGGGAACCTGCCGTTGAGGCCGCGACCGCCATGATGAACCTTGGTGTGGACACCGTGTTGTTCAACTGTTCAGAACCAGAAGCGATCTCGGCTGCGATCCATGCGGTGGGCGACCTGCCGATAGCGACCGGCGGATACCCCAACATGCTCGAACCCGTACCCGTCGACTGGTCCTTCGAAGCTCCATCGCCACGCGGAAAACGTACCGACCTCACGACGGACCGCATGGTCGACATGGTTTTCGAATGGGTCGATGCTGGCGCAACACACATCGGGGGCTGCTGTGGTGTCGGACCGGCAGTTATTGAAGCAATGGCGAGCCGAATCGCCGGTGAGTAGGCACCGGCCGGGTCCTATTTGGCGAGCTGCCACCGGCTCAACAGCGCCGGCCGGTTGATCTCGGCGTCGTGGGGACGATCCCATAAGGCCAGCAGAATCGAACTTGCGGCTCCAGCAATATGAGCCGAGGGGAGGGGAGGGCCGTTACGGATCGTTCCAACACCGGCCTCGAGTGTCCACGAGGCCGCCGATGATGACAACACAAGGTCCTCGTCCGGGATTGCGAGGCCGAGGAACTTGTGGAGAAATGGCAGGAAACTCCCGAGTTCGTCCAGAAAGGCCTCGGCGAGTATCTCGTCGATATCGTTGACGCGGCCAGCGGCGTATTCGAGGTCGAATCGATGGATTGCGGTTTCGTGAGCCTGACGCCTGCGCCATGACCCAGCAATATCATCACCGTTCACGTTCCACACCCGTGTGTTCGGCGATGTCTCCATAAGGACATTGCGGAGACGTTTGTTTGTCTTTCGATACCAATCGCGGAGGGATTCGATTTCAATCGTCGGTTGGACCCTGCGTGTTGCAATCTGGACCCGGTTCGTGATTAGGTCAGCAACCCAGAGGTGCTCCGAGCCGAGATGTTCGATGAGGTTTTGCACCGTCCAACCCGGGCACGTTGGAATGGCCACGGAATACTGGGTTGTTGCCAGAGCAGCATCTATCAGTTCCCCGTCCTCCTTGAGTGATTCGATGAACGGGTCATGCATGGTTATCTCTTCGTGGCACAGACACGGACGATCGGTACTGCCGTCACTGGGAGGAGCTTTCGGATGTCGGCGATCATGTCGGCGAGGACCCGAGGACGTTGATACGGGTCCGCCGCTGCCGCAGAAGTGAGGTAGCCGCGTTTTATGGCCATGACTCGTTTCCCGAGGTCCTTGGCTTCGTCGTTTGAAACGGTGTTCGAGGTGCGCAGCCCAACGGGATAGGTGAAGGGTTCGATAACGCCGATGTCGGTGATCGTGAACCCGCTCCGAATGAATGAATTCACGAGCATCGGAATCTTGAGACCGAATCCAGTTCTGCCAAACGGACCCTCCCGTGGCGGGAGGTCGAGGTACCGAACTAGTTCAATCAGCCCGGCAGTCTCGCGCGCAACCCCACGGATGAAGGTATCTTCACTGTTGAGCAGCGGGAGAACGTCGGCCTCGACGGCTCTCAGATGGTCATCGATGCGAGAGTGATCACCGTCGAACCGCGGCAACAAGAAGTGAGCGTGGGTTGTGATGATGATGGTGCCACCGCTTCGCAGCACGATGTGGAGCTGGCGGAGGATGTCATCCACATCGACAGCGTCCTTTTCAACGGTGGGGAATTGGATGACCATGCGAGCAAGAACAACGTCCGCGGAATTCGCCGCAAGACGTTCGGAAATGTGGCCTGCTCCCACCCCGGTTCTCCACTCGGCGCTGTCGGGCAGAGCGGCGGGTCGAGGAGCGTGGGGTTCCGGTGCGGTCGCGACGAGGCTACGGGGCCCAAGTGTGGCCGCATAGGCGGAGAGGTCGCCGAGACCTGCCGAGTAGTCGATCACGTCGCAACCCTCGACGATTCCAAGCGGAAGAAAGTTCTCCCGCTGGTAATAGACGAACGGGCGGATCAGCCCCCAGCCGCGGTCATGTTCCCATACGTTCGATGCAGAACCGGTCTCTGACATGGCGACAGATTAGATGGCTCGAACACGAGGTGATTCCATGTCACACCGCGGCGTGGTCAGTAACAGCCACAATGCGGTCCCAGGCCTGGTTTACCGCTAGTTCGGTGGTGTTCGTACCGCCGATCGACATCCGGAGCACGGTGTTGCCATCGAGCTTGGTGTGGGTGAGATACATTTCACCGGAACCGTTCACGCTGTCCAAAATGTGCTGGTTCATGGCATCGCCTGCCGTGTGGCGAAAACACACCAGGTTTAGCGGCAACGGTGCACTGAGTTCGAAGTCGGGGTGCATCACGACTCGATCGGCGAACGACCGGGCCCAGGCCACATGTTCACGGACATGGTGCTGGAGCCCCTCGATGCCGTAGTGGCGAATCACGAACCAAAGCTTGAGGGCCCGGAAGCGACGCCCGAGAGGAATGTGCCAATCCCGATAGTCGATGACGGCGCCGGACTCGGTTGCTTTGTTGCGGAGGTACTCCGGCAGCACGCTCAGCGAACTGATGAGGGTCTCGCGGTCGCGCACGAAAAATGCCGAGCAATCAAAGTTTGTGAACATCCACTTGTGTGGGTTGAAGCAGTAGGAATCGGCGTACTCGACACCATCGATGAGGTGACGGAACTCGGGACACACCATTGCGGTCCCGGACATGGCGGCATCGACGTGGAACCAGATCCCCTCGCGGGCCGCGATTTCGCCAATCGTCCGGAGGGGGTCCATGGCGTTCGAGGACGTAGTTCCGATAGTCCCGGTCACCATGATGGGGATCAGCCCAGCGGATCTATCAATCGCGATCTGGGCCTCGAAGGCATCCGGGAGCATTGCATAGTTCTCGTCGACCTCGATGGCACGGAGTTGCGCGTCTCCGATTCCAGCGACGCGCACTGCCTTTTCGAGGGATGAGTGGGTGTGGGTCGACGTGTAGACGACGAGATTCCCCGTTGCACCCTCCCGGTTCGTAGTGAGGCCGGTTGCCCTCTCCCGGGCCGCGATCAGGGCCGTGAGCGCGGCCGACGACGCGGTGTCCTGGATGACGCCCCCACCCCTCCCTGTCGAGAGGAACGAATCGGGAAGACCCATCATGTCGACAAGCCAGTCAAGCATGCGGGTCTCCACCTCGGTGCAGGCCGGACTGGTTGCCCAGATCATTCCCTGGACCCCGAGTCCTGATGACAAGAGGTCGCCGAGAATCGACGGCCCAGAGACGTTTGCGGGAAAGTACGCAAAGAAATTCGGTGATTGCCAGTGGGTGATCCCCGGCATCACAATACGCTCAACATCTTCCATGACGTCGTCGAACGGATCCCCCTGGAGCGGTGCACTCGCCGGAAGTTGGGACTGTACCCAACCGGGGTCGACCTGGCTCAGGACCGGGTAGTCGCCCACGGACCCCATGTAGTCCGCAATCCAGTCGATCATCCGTTTGCCCTGGGTGCGGAATTCGTCTGGAGTCATGTGATAGGACATGGTCGGTGTCTTCCTGGTTGTTGAACAGCCGCATTCTACGGACCCAACCGGGAGTGGTGAATGTCAGTCCTCGTCGGGAAACTCCGCTAACACGACGAGGTGACCGGATGGAGTCCGGACGGCAATCTCGCGAGATCCGTAGAACGTGGTGCGTTCTGCCATGACGATATCAGCGTCGGTGAGACGTGAGGCGGTCCGGTCGAGGTCGTTTACCTTGATGAACAGGATGGCCATGCCCCGCAATGCACCTCCACCGACTTCGCCGAGGTCATCATCGAGACTGGCGTGCGACTGGAGCATGACCTCTACCCCGGCACGCTGCAAGATGACGAATCCCAGTGTGTCTCCATGGTTGACGACCGTCGTCACATCGAAACCCAATCGATCGCGCCACAGCCCGAGCTCAGTTTCGATACTCGGAACGGGAAGAACCGTCGTGATGCTTTTCATGATTCGTTTCCCTGTGCGAGCCGGTACCGTTGCAGCCCTGATCCTGGCACACGGGTGTGACAGATAACAGGCAAGTACCCGGTGGCACACATTCCGTACTCGGGCGGCGGCCGGCGAGGGTGCCCAACCACGACGTTGCATAGCGAAACATGGGTGTGATTAGGTCCACTACTAGTCAGTCGGTGCCGTGCAGAAGGGTCCCCTGTTTTTGTTGTCACAAAGCATGGGGTTGTGTACCGTGGCGGTACGGGACGGTAGGACTTGGCGACGACCGGTGCGACAGGCTTGTTTTCTGGACCTAGGAATTCAAACAGCGCTCTTGTAGGGGGAGTGAATAGATGTGATGACAAAACCGATCCTGTCCCGAGTCCTGCTCGCAGGGTTCGCCGCGCTGGCATTCCTCTTCATCCAGGCCG